>NZ_DS022298.1:1979631-2285034 GCF_000153805.1 Synechococcus sp. BL107
CCGAAAACGGCATAACGACCATCCAGTTCTGGTAAGGGCTTTAGGGCGATATAAAACTGAGCACTGGCGGAGTCTGGAGCCTGCGACCGTGCCATCGCCACCGAACCACGCTCATGGTTCAGGCTCAGGGAATCCAACTGACTGGGATTCGTAATTTCTCTGCTGTAGCGGGGATTTTCTTCTCCACGGAAACTGATCTCCAAGGGAATCATTCGAGATTGTCCGGTTTCTGGATCCACAAAACTGCCGGTGCCCAACTGATTTAAAGGAACCGAACGATCCTTTGATTTTGGATCTCCCCCCTGGACGACGAAAGGAACGGGCTCGCGAACCACGCGGTGAAACATCGTTCCGTCGTAGGTGCCACGACGCACCAAATCAACAAAATTTCCGGCTGTGATCGGCGCTGCATCACCATCTACCTCGATCGTGATCTCGCCTCGGTTGGTGCTCACCTGCACCTGGGTTGTGCCCTGCAGACAAGGAACACTTGCATCAGCACAGGATGGTGTTGGCGATGCCTGCGGTGAAGCACTACAACTCACCATCAAAGGAATGAGAAGCAGTAGCGACAACACAACTCGACGAAGAGGCGAACGCATGGGAATCAAAGTCCTTCGAGGTTGACGCCGAGAAAACGGGCGAGTTCGGCTCCTTCCTGCTCGAGTTGAGCCAATGGCAGCGGCTCACCCACACGGGTGAGGGGAAGATCGCGACGCCCCTGGAGACGCAGAGACACGCGACGGCGGGCATTGAACCCATCACGCACTTCAACTTTCACCGCTTTCACATCTTTCAAGGGAAATTCCACACAAACCGGGCGACGAAAACCCCGACGGCTGATCACTACAACGCCAGATTCTTTATCAAAACGGTTGCTCCCGGAGCCCACATCGACAGCGATCACGTACCAGAGGTAAGAGGCCAACAGGGCAGCAGCGAGGCTGTACAGGCCCATCACCAGGCCCTGCGGAACAAAAATTAGGGCTGCGGGATGCCCAAAGGGCAACAGGTCTTGTCCGAAATAGCTGGAGAGCGACGCCAACAGGAAGCCAACACCCCCAACACTGACGGCTGCAGCCACCAAAAAATTAGAAAGTCGCCGTGAGCCGAGCACCGATTGCTCCAGCACTGCTGCGGACATGAAGATGGCGGTATTTACTGCCCATTGTGGTGGGAGACGGTGCGCAATAGCGAAAGCAAAAGAAATCCCAAAGAAACGAAGCGATACAAGGGATTTCAGGTGATGCGAACACGCCCCACAGCACGGGTTGGGATTGTTAAGGTCGCTGGCGTATCCAACAGCCTGCGGTTTTCCGCACCCGTTCACCCTCATGACGATCGCTGTAGGACGCGCGCCTCAGCGGGGATGGTTTGACGTCCTCGATGACTGGCTCAAGCGCGACCGCTTCGTATTCATTGGCTGGTCTGGCCTTCTTCTGCTCCCGACGGCCTACATGGCTATCGGTGGCTGGCTGACCGGCACCACGTTTGTCACCTCCTGGTACACCCACGGCATCGCGTCGTCGTACCTCGAAGGTTGCAACTTTCTCACCGCTGCTGTTTCGACCCCCGCTGACGCGATGGGTCACAGCTTGCTGCTGCTCTGGGGCCCAGAAGCCCAGGGCGATTTCGTCCGCTGGTGTCAACTCGGCGGCCTCTGGGCTTTTGTTGCCCTGCACGGTGCTTTCGCACTGATCGGCTTCATGCTGCGTCAGTTCGAAATTGCTCGTCTCGTCGGCATTCGTCCTTACAACGCCATCGCCTTCTCCGGCCCGATTGCGGTGTTCGTCAGTGTTTTCCTGATGTACCCCCTCGGCCAGAGCAGCTGGTTCTTCGCGCCATCCTTCGGTGTGGCAGCGATCTTCCGCTTCCTCCTCTTCTTGCAGGGCTTCCACAACTGGACGCTGAACCCCTTCCACATGATGGGAGTGGCCGGCATCTTGGGCGGCGCTCTGTTGTGTGCGATTCACGGTGCAACCGTGGAAAACACACTGTTCGAGGATGGTGAGCAAGCGAACACCTTTAAGGCGTTCGAACCCACCCAGGAAGAAGAGACCTATTCCATGGTCACCGCCAACCGCTTCTGGAGCCAAATCTTCGGAATTGCGTTCTCCAACAAGCGCTGGCTGCACTTCTTCATGCTGTTCGTGCCAGTGATGGGCCTCTGGACTAGCTCCATCGGCATCATCGGTCTGGCCCTCAACCTGCGTGCCTATGACTTCGTGTCACAGGAAATCCGCGCTGCTGAGGACCCCGAATTTGAGACCTTCTACACCAAGAACATTCTTCTGAATGAAGGTCTGCGTGCCTGGATGGCACCGGCTGACCAGCCGCATGAAAACTTCGTCTTCCCTGAAGAGGTTCTGCCCCGTGGAAACGCCCTTTAATGCTGGTCTTGTCGCCACTGGCGGCAAAGACCTCGACTCCACCGGCTATGCCTGGTGGTCTGGAAATGCCCGCCTGATTAACCTGTCAGGCCGTTTGCTTGGCGCCCACGTGGCCCATGCCGGTTTGATGGTGTTCTGGGCAGGCGCAATGATGCTGTTCGAGGTGAGTCACTTCACCTATGACAAGCCCATGTACGAGCAGGGCTTCATCTGCATGCCCCACGTCGCCACCCTTGGCTATGGCGTAGGACCCGGCGGAGAAGTTACTGATCTCTTCCCCTTCTTTGTGGTTGGTGTTTTACACCTGATCAGCTCAGCCGTTCTTGGCTTGGGCGGTCTCTACCACGCCCTGCGCGGTCCTGAGATTTTGGAGAACTACTCCTCCTTCTTCTCCCAGGATTGGCGCGACAAAAACCAGATGACCAACATCATTGGTTATCACCTGATCCTTCTTGGTGTCGGCTGCTTGCTGCTGGTCTTTAAGGCCATGTTTTTCGGCGGCGTCTACGACACCTGGGCCCCCGGCGGTGGCGACGTTCGTTTGATCACGAACCCCACCCTCGACCCTGGCGTGATCTTCGGTTATCTCTTCCGCGCTCCCTTTGGTGGCGAAGGTTGGATCATCGGCGTGAACTCCATGGAAGACATCATTGGTGGCCACATCTGGTTGGGTTTAACGCTGATCTTCGGTGGCATTTGGCACGCCATCACCAAGCCTTTTGGCTGGGTGCGCCGTGCCTTCATCTGGAATGGTGAGGCCTATCTGAGCTACAGCCTGGGTGCCTTGAGCTTCATGAGCTTCATCGCATCGGCTTACATCTGGTTCAACAACACCGCCTATCCATCTGAGTTTTGGGGTCCTACCAACGCTGAGGCATCCCAAGCCCAAAGTTTCACCTTCCTGGTGCGTGACCAACGCCTCGGAGCCAACATCGGTTCTGCCATGGGCCCCACCGGCCTTGGTAAGTACCTGATGCGCTCACCAACTGGTGAAATCATCTTCGGTGGCGAAACCATGCGCTTCTGGGACTTCCGCGGTCCTTGGCTGGAGCCCCTGCGTGGCCCCAATGGTTTGAGCCTCGACAAACTGCAAAATGACATTCAGCCATGGCAAGTGCGCCGTGCTGCTGAGTACATGACGCACGCCCCCAACGCTTCCCTGAACTCTGTTGGCGGCATCATCACCGAACCCAACTCGGTGAACTATGTGAATCTTCGTCAGTGGCTGGGAGCAGCACAATTCGTGCTCGCTTTCTTCTTCCTGGTGGGTCACCTCTGGCATGCAGGCCGCGCCCGCGCCGCCGCAGCTGGTTTTGAAAAAGGAATCGATCGCAAAGCGGAACCCGTTCTCGGAATGCCCGATCTCGATTGATCAATCAGTCGATTTCCACGATCGTTCAACAACTAACCCCCACCAAATCGGTGGGGGTTTTTTATTGGCCAAGCGAAATCACCCAATCGATCAGCCCACTACAAAAACAATCGGAATGAGACGAAATCGTGACAATTACGTTACTAATTCGCATACATATCGATTCAATCTCGTGGATCGTTGCAATTCCCGCGATCTGGGCAGCGTCGATTCGTAGCCTGAGGTGGCCGCCGTGACTGACGCCGCTGTGACGAACCCGGTGTCCGAGCCTGGATCCAATCCCCCTGCCGTGGGAGTCAACACCCGGGTGATTCATCACGGTGAAGGCTTTGCTGGAGACACCGGGTCGGTGATGCCCCCGATCTTTCCAAGCTCCACCTTCGCCCACGGCAACGCTGGAGGCTTTGATTACACCCGCTCAGGCAACCCAAACTTTCGAATTTTGGACGGAGTGCTGAGTGCACTCGAAGGTTGCGACCACACAACTGTGTTTGGTTCTGGCGTCAGCGCAATCACAGCGGTGGTGTCGCAACTCAAGCAAGGAGACCTCGTTCTTTGCGAAGAGAACCTCTATGGCTGCACCGTCCGCTTATTTGAACAGGTGTTCGCCAAGTTCGGTCTACGAACGCAATGGGTGGACTTCACCGAAGCCAGTGCGCTCAACATTTTGCGCAGCAGCAAGCCAGCAATGGTGTGGATTGAAAGCCCAACCAATCCACTCCTCAAGGTGATCGATATCGAGGCCGTGTGCAGCGTGGCCCGTGAGTTCGCCATCCCCGTTGTCGTCGACAACACCTTCGCGACAGCTTTGGTTCAACGGCCCTTGGAACTCGGAGCGACGCTATCCCTCACAAGCACCACGAAATACATCAACGGCCACTCCGATGCCCTTGGCGGTGCCGTGTCGACCAACGACACCGATTGGCATCAAAAAATGGTGTTTTCGCAAAAGGCACTGGGCTTACAGCCCTCCCCCTTTGATTCCTGGCTCATCACTCGGGGGATCAAAACGCTTCCACTGCGACTGAAGCAACAAATGGCGAATGCCGCCGCTTTGGCTGATCAACTGGCGTTGCATCCAAAAGTGGCATGGGTGCGCTACCCCCACCGCAACGACCATCCTCAACACGCTTTAGCCCAGCGACAGATGAAGGGAGGAGGAGCAATCGTGACCGTGAGCTTCCAGGCCAACCAAGAGCAAACCTATCGACTCTGCAAGCAGTTGAACTGGTTCACCATGGCCGAAAGCCTTGGTGGCATTGAAAGCTTGATCTGCCACCCCGCCACCATGACCCACGCTGCCGTATCAGCTGAAGTGAAGGCCAAACTCGGCATCGACGATGGTCTGGTGCGCTTCTCCGTGGGCTGCGAAGACCTGGTAGATCTACAGGCCGACTTAGCGCAAGCCCTGGAGCTGCTGGCGTGAGCGAGCGCAACCTGCTGCAGGAGCCGTGCTGGCAGGGATCTGACCTTGGCCATCCTCTGCCCGATCACCCCCATGCCGTGTCGATGGCCCTGCCTCGATGGAGTGACGTGATCGCCTACGAAGAGCACGAACCCGCCTGCCGATCAGCACTCCAAACGATTTATCCGCGCTTTGGTCTGCACCCGTTCCTCCAAGAATTGGCCAGCCAAGTGAACAGCGAGGGCATCGGGGTGTGGCCCTTCGCCAGCAGGGCCGCTGCCCAGGCGGCCCTGCTGCATTGCCAAAGGAAATCGCCACAGTCGACGCTGCGCTTGGTGGATCAACAGAAGATCAGCTGTTTATGCACGGATGCCGCGGCCAACATCCATGCCAAAGCCTTTTGGCAGCACACCGGACTTGGAGCCTCATCGCGGCAGGCGGCCATTGCCCTTGGCCACGAATTGGCACCAGCACCCAATCAGGGGGAGCAAGCTCGACAACGCGTTCGACAACGGCTCGCCGCAATCCACCATTGCCCTGAAGAGCACATCAGCCTCGTTCCAGCCGGTATGGCCGCACTTCACGCTGGATTAGAGGCCGTTCAAACCCTGCGACCGGGCCGACCCACCTTGCAGTTGGGGTTTCCTTATGTGGATGTTCTGAAACAACCTCAGGTGGTGTTCCATGGCAGTGAGTTACTCAGAAGCACGGATCTGGGCGACATCGTCGCCACATTGGACCGGCTGGATCCCGCAGCGGTGATTGTGGAACTCCCCAGCAATCCGCTGTTGCGCTGTGTGGATTTAAGGGCAGTTGCAGAACTCGTCCATGCCCGCGGGATCCCCCTCATCGCCGACGACACAATCGGAACGGGGATCAACCTCGAGGCACTCCCCTACGCAGACCTGGTTTTCACATCCCTCACCAAAAGCTTTGCGGGACGAGGCGATGTGATGGCGGGATGCCTACTGATCAGCCCTTACTCGCAGTGGACATCCACCCTGCTGGAGGCCGTCGCACCAAGGGCGTCGCTGAGCGACGCCGATGCCATCGCCCTGGAACGAAACAGCCGCGATGTGAACGAGCGGGTGCCACGCCTGGATGCCAATTGCCTTGCGCTGGCCCAAAAGCTGGAAACGCATCCAGCCGTCAAGCGTGTGCTGCATCCCAAAGATTGCAAGAACTTTCAGGCCCTAAAAAAGCGCGGCGCCGGAGATGGTTGTTTGCTGAGTTTCGAACTGCATGCAGGCGAACTCAATGCCGAACGGGTATTCGACGCCCTACAGATTTGCAAAGGACCCAGCCTGGGCACCTCCTTCAGCCTGGTGTGCCCTTACACCCAACTGGCCCACTACGACGAACTGGACTGGGCTGAAGCCTGTGGTGTTCCAGCCCATCTACTGCGGGTTTCAGTTGGGCTTGAAGAACCAAATGAACTCTGGAGCCGCTTCCAAGAAGCCCTAGCCCATGCAACGGACCAACCCAAAGTCTGAAAATGCCGTTAACAACTGAAGTTTTTACGAGCCAAATCACTAAGTTGACGTCTTAGGGCCAATTCCAATACAGACGCGTTATGTCTCGCATTTACGACGACAACAGCCTCGCCATCGGCAACACCCCGCTGGTGAAACTGAATCACGTCACCAAAAACTGCAAAGCCACCGTTCTCGCAAAGGTCGAAGGACGCAACCCTGCTTACAGCGTGAAGTGCCGGATTGGCGCCAACATGATCTGGGATGCAGAAAAGAGCGGCAAACTCACCAAGGACAAGGTGATTGTTGAACCCACATCGGGCAATACCGGGATCGCCTTGGCCTTCACCGCTGCAGCGCGTGGCTACAAACTGATCCTCACCATGCCCGAGTCGATGTCGATCGAACGGCGACGCGTCATGGCGGTGATGGGAGCTGAAATCGTTTTAACCGAAGCGGCCAAAGGCATGCCGGGTGCGATTGCGAAAGCCAAGGAGATTGCCGATAGCAATCCCTCGAAATTTTTCATGCCCGGTCAATTCGATAACCCAGCCAATCCAGAGATCCACTTCAAAACTACTGGTCCTGAGATCTGGAACGATTGCGATGGTGCCATCGACGTGTTTGTGGCTGGCGTGGGCACCGGCGGCACGATCACCGGTGTATCGCGCTACATCAAAAATGAAGCCGGTAAAGCGATTGAATCCGTCGCGGTGGAGCCAACAAATAGCCCCGTGATCACCCAAACCATGAATGGTGAGGCGGTGAAGCCTGGTCCCCACAAAATTCAGGGCATTGGCGCTGGCTTCATCCCCAAGAACCTCGACCTCTCCGTTGTCGACAAGGTGGAGCAGGTGACCAATGAAGAGTCGATCGCCATGGCGCTTCGCTTAGCGGAAGAAGAAGGCCTATTGGTTGGCATCTCGTGTGGGGCTGCAGCCGCTGCGGCGATTCGCCTCGCAGAACAAGATGCTTATGCGGGCAAAACGATTGTTGTGGTTCTGCCCGACCTCGCTGAGCGTTATCTCTCCTCAGTGATGTTTGCCGAAGTGCCAACTGGAATCATCGAACAGCCCGTCGCGGTTTAAGTCAGCGCTGGCCCCTCAAGCCAAAGGTTTGGTTCGCCCTGCACGTTGTGCGGGGCTTTTTTTTGGGCACCGTCAATTCGGGGTAACGCCTGGCAACACAGCGTCCGGTGGAATCCACATGGCATCGCCATAGGAAAAAAACCGGTACTCGTGATCAATCGCCTCGGCATACAGCGCCAGCAATTTCTCCCGACCAATCAGTGCACTCACCAGCAGCAACAAGGAACTCTTCGGCAGATGGAAATTGGTCAATAAGCCCTGCACGACTGCAAAGCGATAGCCAGGCTGAATCACCAGGTTCACCGGTCCGGTGAATGGTTTCAGCACGCCCCCCTGCAGCTGCGCAGCCCCCTCCAGTGCGCGCACGCTGGTGGTGCCAACAGCGATCACGCGACCACGACACTGCTGAATCGCCTCCACCACGGACGCATTCACCTCAATCCACTCGCTGTGCAATTCCAGCTGCGTGAGGTCTTCTGTTTCCACGGGGCGAAACGTACCCAGCCCCACATGCAGGGTGATCCGGGCCAAGCCGACACCCTTGCGCTGCAAACCAGCCAACAGTTCATCACTGAAATGCAGTCCGGCCGTCGGTGCTGCCACGGCACCCGGCCGATCCGCATAACGCGTTTGATACCGCTCGGCATCGGCAGGATCATGACGGTCGATATAGGGAGGCAATGGCACTTCACCGCACTGATTGAGCAGGGCTTCGATCGACTCCGCATCCCTGCAATCCAACGGGAACTGCACAATCCGCCCCCCACTGGCGGGATCCTCATGAAGCACCCGCAGGGTGATCGCCGTGCCCTCAATCGTGAGCAGGTCGCCTGGACGCATGCGCTTCGCCGGGCGCGCCAAACAGAGCCATTGCCCCTCACCACGGGGCTCTAGCACCAACAATTCAGATGCCCCACCTCCAGAGCGCCGGACTTTGAGCCGCGCCTTAAGAACCCTGGTGTCGTTGACCACCAGCAAGTCACCTGGCCGAAGCTCCTCCAGCAGATTCCAAACTTTTTGATGGCGCACTGCCCGCACTCCATCGGCTTGGCCGGGGCTGATCAGCAGACGCGCGTCGTGGCGCGGCTCCACCGGAGCCTGAGCAATGCGCTCAGGCGGCAAGTGGTAGTCGTAACTGCTGAGCTGCTGATCGAGGGAATCCGGCACTCGGATTAGAGCGCCAAGCTCTCCGGACGGTTCTCAATCAAATCAGCCAAAGCCTTCAGAAACGAGGCTCCATCGGCGCCGTACACAACCCGATGATCAGCGGTGAGGTTCACCTGCATCTGACGTTTCACCGAAATGGAGCCATCCTTGCCAGCCACAACCATGGGACGCGAGGCGGCCACTGCCAAAATCGCTCCGGTGCCTGGCGGAAGGATCGCGTCAAAGCGGTCGACGCCAAACATGCCGAGGTTGGAGAGGGTAAATGTTCCCGTGCTGTATTCCTCAGGCAAAAGCTGCTTACTGCGGGATCGCTTCACAAGGTCAGCCCATTGGCGAGACATTTCATAGAGATCCGTGCGATCGGCTTGACGCAAAACAGGCGTGATTAAGCCCCCGTCTTCCATCGCAACAGCGACAGCCACATTCACGTCCGCGGGATAACTCATCCCAGCTGCGGTAGTTGCCGCATTCACCTGGGGATGGTGGGCCAGCGTCACGGCCACTGCCTTGGCCAAAAGCGCTGTCATCGTAACGCCCTTTGGCTTCACCTTTTTGTAAAACGCGTCCAATTTGTCGGTGGTGATCGTGTAACCGACGCGGAAGCAAGGCACAGCCAGGCTGGCTTCCATATTCCGGTTCACAGCTCCCTGCAGGGTGTTGAACGCAACCGTCTCCCCAGGACGGCCGAAGCTGTTGCCAGCCGGTGCTGAGGCTGCCGGTGCTGATGCTGAGGTAGCAGATCCTCCAACGGCTGGACCCGTCCCTTCCGCCACTCGCGGCACCGAAATGGGCTGCCCAGTGGCCTGTTCCACATCCTCGGCCTGGATGCGCCCGTGGGGACCGCTTCCACGAACCGTGGCGAGGTCGACACCTAATTGAGAAGCAAGCTTTTTGGCCCGGGGGCTGGCGACGATGCGACCGTCGTTCACAACGGGCGCTGCCACCACAGGAGCGGCAGCGGGTGCTGGCGTTGGCGTTGGCGCAGGAGACGGCATCGGTGCCTGAACCGCTGCTGGTGTGGGAGCTGGTGCTGGGGCAGGAGCTGGAGCTGCTGCAGCCACAGGAGCTGCTGGCGCGTTGGCTTTGGCGTCTGCAATCTCAGCTTCGGTTTCAACGATTAAGCCGATGGTTTCACCAACTGGTGCCGAGCTGCCAGCCGGCATCAGAACCGCGGCCAGAAAGCCGTCCTGAAACGACTCAACGTCCATGTCGGCCTTATCCGACTCCACCACCAGCACTGATTCACCACGGGCAACCTTGTCCCCAGGCTGTTTCAGCCACTCCACGATCTTGCCCTCCGTCATGGTGGAGCTAAGGGCAGGCATAAAGATGTCGTGGGTTGCCAAGACCGTCTCCGAGGGCTGATCAGGGCAGTTTACGAGTCAGCTGACGACTGGGATCAACCTTCTTCAATTGACTGCACAACACCATCACGAACAACGATGGCAACTTGCATTTTTTGCACGAGGTTGTCGCCAACCTTGAGCTCACAGGTGCTCTCTAACTGACCCTGTTCAACGATCTGATCCATCTCCAGTTCGCGGACCTGAGCCTGCTGCTGCAACAGGTTGCGCTTTTGCTCTTCGAGCTCTGCGCGCTTGGCCGCCACCTGTTGCTGGATCTGTCCCACTTGATCCTGAACCCTTGGATCCAGGGGGTTTGCACTCTGACGACGGACCTGATCCACGACGTCCTGACCCTCCTTTTCCAGCTGCGCCAGCTGCTGGTCAGCTGTCGCGATGCCATTGCTGAGCTCACGCTCGGCTTCTTCTTTCCAGGTCGGCGTCACCACGGCGCGCACCGTGATCGGCCGCTTGATGTTTAGGAACGTGCCGTCGGACATTGACTTCAAAAATTTGAATCAAGCGTCACAGGCGTTCATGCTTCGGTCAATCACCGGAGAACCGCCCCTAACGGCTGTATATCCCCCGGATCAGGGCGTTATCCCGGGCCGTGATTCGGTCGCGACGTTGCTTCAGGGTTTGCGTGAGTAAGCCGTTATCGATGGTGAAGGGATCAACCAAGGCAACGCCCGCCAGCCGCTCATCCCCACGAGCACCGACGCGCTGCTTCAACAATCGATTTCCTTCCTTCATCAGCAATCGGAGCAGCGCCTGATCGCCAGGCTTTCCCCCTAAATCGTTCGCAAGGCTGAGACCTTGCTGACCAGCCCAATCAACAATCACATCAGCCCGAGGCACGATTAACGCAGCCAATTGGCGCTCGTCCTGGCCCACCAGCATCACCTGTTCGATCAATGGGCTCGCCACCAGGACTTCCTCCAACGGTCCGGGCTCTATGTTTTCGCCACTGCTTAAAACGATCGTGTCCTTCGCGCGGCCGGTTAAAGCCACCGAGCCATCCGCCAAAAGCATCCCGAGATCACCCGTATCAAACCAACCTTCAGCATCTAGAACTTTTGCTGTGGCATCGGGTTTGCCCCAGTAGCCCCCCATCACTTGTGGGCCGCGCACCAGAACTCTCCCCCGCTCACGACAACCCAGCGACATTCCCGATTCAGGATCCACAACGCGAAATTCCGTGCCCGGCAACGGCAGACCCGAGCTGCCGCGAATGTTGTGCCAAGGGCGCCGACAACTGATCACTGGACTTGTTTCGGTGAGGCCATAGCCCACCAGTAGTTCAATCCCCACCGCTTCAAAAAACGCGTCGATGTGGGGGGCAATCGCCCCTCCTCCACTGATGGGATAAGCAAGCTGCCCGCCGCTCAACTGACGGCGCACCTTGGGCCACAACAAGGCCGATGCCAAAGCATGCAGCGGCCAGCGGAGGCATGCCACCCCAGCCGCCTGGAAACGTCCCGCCCAGCACACAGGCTCCAACATCAAATTGTTCGCCCGGCGCAGGGCTTGTCGCTGGGCGGAACTATTGCTGAGGGCCGCACGAAGCAACCGTTGCCGGGAGGGCGGAAACGTTTTAACCACATCTTCGAAGCCAGCCTGCACCGACTCCCACAGCCTCGGGACCGTAGCCATCGCAATCGGTTGCACCCTGGGCAAATCCTTTTTGAGCTGCTTAATCGTGGTGTAGGTCTGCGTGCAGGCACACGACAGAAAGTAGTAACTGGCACTGCGTTCATAGGCATGCCAGATCGGCAAAACACTCAACACCGGATCCCCGGGCTGGGGATAGGCCACACAGGCCAACGAGCGAATTTGGTGCAACAGATTGGCGTGCGTGAGCGGCACCCCTTTGGGCTGACCAGTCGTGCCTGAGGTGTACAAAATTGTGGCCACCTGGTTCGACCCGCAATCTCCGTCTCCATCAAGGGTCTGGGTGCGATTCACCGGAGCAAGGCCAGCCGCAGACGACAGCAACGCGTCCCAACCGATGAGTCCATCCACCGGCTCACCCTCAAGCTGCACCACCACCTTCAAGCGCGTTCGCTGCTCCGGCGTCAACGCCAAGCGGCTCCACAGATCAGCGTTCTGGACCACAAGAGCTGTGGCTTTTGAATCATCGAGGATGTAACGCAGCTCCTCAACCGGCGCCGATGCCCCGCGAACCGCATCAGCGGCACCACAACGCATGAGGGCTTGATCGGCCACCAACCATCGAGGACTGTTCTCGGAGAACAACGCCACAACATCCTTCTCTCGGACACCCTTGGCGTCGAACGCGGCAGCAGCTGTTGCGATGCGTTCGGCCAATTCACCAAAACTGAACCGTTCCGGATGGGTGGCATGGGGAGCATCGAGGGCGGTGATCGTTCCATGCCGATCCGCTAACCATGGCCACATGGCATCCACCCGAGTGAAGCTCTGGGTATGGCCATGACGTTGCAGCGACGTCGTTTCCCGAGCGGTAGGGGTCCAGCTGGCCGTCATCCGAGACGTTGCATTGATCAGCACAGGCGTATCACGCCTGCGGGGTCCACGCCAGGTGAAAGCGTGCGGCAAGGGACTGGCGGAGCAAAAGCTGAACATCGCTCACCTTCAGCCCAGGCAACCAATCGCAAAGTCGCCCGACCTGATGGCCGACCAATCCACAGGGTGTGATTTCGGCAAAACCCTCAAGGTCGCAATCCACATTGAGAGCCAACCCATGTTGCGTAATCCAACGGCGGCAGCCCACACCAATCGCCGCCACCTTGCACCCCTTTACCCACACACCCGTGAGGCCCGGCAAGCATTCGCCCTGGAGGCCTAGATCACCCAACACATCCATCACCACATGCTCCAACTGCCGCAAATACCAGTGGAGATCTGGTGTATGCCGTTGCAAATTCAAAACGGGATATGCCACCAACTGACCTGGCAAATGATGGGTGACGTCTCCGCCTCGATCAATGCGGTGCAACGGGGCCGGCGGTTCGTTGGGGTCGAAATGCAGGTGCTGGGTACTGGCACCCCGCCCAAGGGTGTAACAGGCGGGATGCTGCAGGAGCCAAACGGCTTCGGGCGCGGACGGCTCCTCGAGCAAGCGTTGTTGCCAGAGCTGCTGATCCCGCCAAGCCCGCTCAAACGGGATCTTCACGGATGGCTCAAAAAGAAATGCACCCGCAGGGTGTTCCGAAGAGCGACGCGTTACTAGCTTGCCGATATCCACCGGCACAGGTGCAAAGGATGAAGGTGCTGATCCATGGTCGCAACCTCGAGATCACTCCGGCGCTGCGGGAGTACACCAACACAAAATTGGAACGGGCCACGTCCCATTTTGGTGATGCCATCCGCGAAGCCGATGTTCACTTATCTGTGGCGAGGAACCCACGGGTTCCCCAGCAAACCGCAGAGGTGACTGTGTTTGCAAACGGCACGGTGATTCGTGCCCAAGAGCGCAGCGAAAACCTCTACGCCAGCATTGATCTCGTCGTCGGCAAGCTGGCGCGACAGCTGCGCAAATGGAAAGAGCGTCATGCGGATCACCACCACAGCCACGGCCATAGCGCCAGCCTGACGCCCAGTACCGAAGAAGTCAGCGATGAGAGCGTCGTTGAGGGCTCACTCGTCGATGGAAAGGAGGCACAGCTCCCCGAGCCAGGCGTGCGACGCAAATACTTTTCAATGCCACCGATGACACTCGATGACGCTCGGCATCAACTGGACGTGATCGATCACGATTTCTATCTGTTCAAGGACAGTGCAACCGGTGCGCTGCAGGTGATTTATCGCCGAAATCACGGCGGTTATGGCGTGATCCAAGCCCGGGATTAGCGGGATTTGCGGAATTCAACAGTGAGCACACCCGCCTGAGCCCTGTCATGGCCGCCACTACCAAGGACCTTCCGGACTTACCGCCCCTTCTTGATCAGGCCATCCTCGATCCCTTACTGAACGACGAACAACTCCATGAGTTGTGCGACGCCAGCCGCCAGGGAAATGTTCGAGCCATCTGCACAAACCTGCAGCAGTTACCAGTGCTGCGTCAGCGATTGGGAGCATCAGAAAGGGGGCCAAAATTAATTGCAGCAATCGGGTTTCCATTTGGAGCCCTGCCCGCTGAACTCAAACAGGCCGAGGCGGAATGGGCCGCATCCCAGGGTGCCGAAGAGCTGGATGTTGTGCCTGATTTCCGAGCACTCGCCAATGGCACGATCACGGCCTTTGCCGATGAAATAGGCGCGCTTTGTGGCCTGGGATTACCGCTGAGGGTGGTCCTCGACATGGCCCGATTGACGGAGGATCAACTCGCCCTCGCGGTGGAAGCAGCGATCGATGCCGGCGCCACAGGCGTACAAACCGGCAATGGCTTCGGACCGGCCTGTCACCCGGAGCAGGTGAAGCAGCTCGTGGGGCTCTGCCGAAAACGCTGCGCCATCAAAGCCGCCGGTGGCATCCACAGCATCGATCGCGTAACGGAACTGATCGAAGCCGGTGCCGATCTGCTGGGGACCAGTAGTGCGCCCCAATTGCTTCAATCCCTCCGCCAACCAATGGGTTAGATGGCGGAGCGACGCTTGGAGGGTTTAGCCCTAAAAGTGGGACCGCTTGGGGAACACGACCGTCTGCTGAGCCTGCTCAGTGATGCAGAAGGGCTAACCCGATTTGCCGTACCTGGCGCACGACGTCCCAAAAGCAGCTTGGCCGCCGCCGCCCCGCTCACCCTGCTGGAACTCCAGGTGGGTGGGCGCAGCGGTCTTGGCCGGGTTCGCCAATTGCGGGTGCTGCGCAGCTTTTCAAGGCTGGGACAACGTTTGGAAACCCTGTCAGCTGCACAAGCCCTTTGCGATCTTTGCCTGCAGTTGGCAGCTGACGACCCAGTGAATGGCCTGCTGAGCACGGTTCTACTCCACTTGGAACGCTTGGAAAGCCATGCCGACGATGCTGATCTTGTGTTGGCAGGCACCGTGCAAGCCTCGATTCACCTGCTTACCCTCGGCGGCTACGGCCTACCCATGCAAACTTGCTGCCTGAGTGGTGCACCGCTCGACGCACCCTTAGGCCAGTGGGACTGGCGCTGCAGCCTGTTGCCCGAAGACGGATTCGCCATCGATTCCCAACCGAATTCGGCCATCGAGCTCAACCCATCAGAACTGGCCCTGCTGCAGCGACTCGTACGAGCCGATTTGCCACGGCGACAGGACGGAGAACTGATGGGGCCCCAGCGGGTTTGGCTGCGTTTACTCAGGGTCGTTGAACTTTGGGTGCGCACCCACTTAGCGCACCGCAGTCGAGCGCTCGCCATGCTGCGCGAGGCACTGATTACGCCGGCATAAGCCATCATGGCCGCGACGCATTGACTCCTTGAGCGGCCCAAGCCTGTCCACCCCAGAACCCGCCCTGCCCACCGGCAGCAACCCGGAAGGCAAGCGCGGTATCCAGGCCGTGATGGCATTGGGCGATTTCCGCAAGCTTTGGCTGGGTCAAATTTTTTCCCAACTGGCGGACAAGTTTTACATCGTGTTGATGGTCTTTTTGATCGATCAACACCTGCTGGTGATGGGTGGTGGAACCGGGGTGCTGGCAGATATGGCCTCCGATTACGGATTGGATATCAGCACCCGAACCAAAGTGATCACCCTGTTGGCCACAGGCATTTTTGTTGCCAATACCATTCCCGCCATGGTTCTTGGAACCCTGGCGGGCGTTTGGGCCGACCGTTGGCCCAAACGGCGAGTGATGGTGGCATCGAATGCGCTGCGAGCTCTCCTGGTGGTGTTCGCACCCCTGTTTCTTCTTCCTGGTCCCCAGTGGCTTGGGCTGCCATGGGGATACTGGGGTTTGGTGGGGATGACGTTTCTTGAATCGATCCTCACCCAGTTCTTTGCACCCTCCGAGCAAGCGGCGATTCCTGTCTTGGTGCCGAACCAACACCTCCTGGCAGCCAATTCCCTGTATCAAGCCACAAGCATGGGGGCAACGATCCTGGGATTCGCCCTGGGGGAACCAATTCTCCGGGCACTGCATCATCTTTTCGCCTTCGCTGGTATTGATGGCGGTGAATTTGTTCTGCTTCCGCTTTGCTACGGCCTTGCAGCTCTGAGCCTGGCGCGGTTGTCCTTGCGAGAGGCACCGAAGCCACCTCCAAAAACGTCGGTTTGGGTCGAGATTGGTGAGGGGCTACAAGTGTTGCGTCAGGTGCCCTCCGTCCGTGGAGCGATGCTGCACTTGGTGCTTCTTTACAGCCTGCTCGCAGCCCTTTACGTACTCGCGCTGCAACTCGCCGCCCTGATCGCCAGTCTCGGGCCGTCTGGTTTCGGCGCGCTCCTTGCCATGAGCGGAGTGGGCATGGCCATCGGTGCCATCGTGATTGCGCAAATGGGACATCAGTTCAGCCGACGCCGCCTCACAGCCTCAGGTCTTGGCACGATCACGTTCACGCTTGTGCTCCTGAGCCAACTGCGTGGATCCCTGATCTTCACCTTGACCCTCTGCGGGATCTTGGGCATTGGAGCCGCCCTGGTGGCCATCCCTGCCCAAACCACCATTCAGGAAGAAACCCCCGAGGCCGAGCGCGGCCGCGTTTTCGGGTTGCAGAACAATTTGATCAACATCGCCTTAAGTCTTCCCTTAGTGCTGGCGGGCACCCTCGTGAGCAGTTTTGGCTTAAAACCAGTGTTGTTGCTTCTTGCCGGACTGGCCCTCATCGCGGCGTTACTCGAGAAGCCATGGCAACGCTGCTAACTTTTGCTGTCACCTGAGGAGGATCATCCCGGTTGGTGCAAATTGCATGGCTTGGAAAGAAGTCGCCCTTTTGCGGGAACGTCTCCTACGGGCTGAGCACCACTGAGGCGCTCCGCCAACGCGGCCATCAAACTCATTTCATCCATTTCGACACCCCACTCAGTCCTGAGCGGGGTACAGCGTCTTTGCTGGGAAATGATCCAGATGTGAGCCTGCCGTACTTGGTGAAATCCCAGGTGTACACAATCCCCTCCCTCGGCGCACAACGGGAACTTCGGGACTCTCTTGAGCGGATCAAACCCGATCTGGTCCACGCCAGTCTCACGTTGTCCCCCCTTGACTTTCGTCTCCCTGAGCTGTGTCAGCAATTGGGGGTTCCTTTGGTGGCAACCTTCCATCCCGCCTTTGATGCCGATGCTGGGTTACGCAACCTGTCAGCCGGCACGCAACAGCTCTCGTACCAGCTCTATGCACCCTTCCTCGCTCGTTACGACAGGGTGATCGTGTTCTCGAAACTTCAGGCTGACATCCTGATCAAGCTCGGAGTCCCGGCAAAGACTCTCTCCGTTATTCCCAACGGTGTCGACACCGCTCGTTGGTCTCCTGCCGGTCCGAGCGCGAATGCGCTGTTGCAAAAAAACGTGCGTCAACGGCTCGGAGGCGAGCGAATTTTTCTCTATATGGGACGACTCGTCACCGAGAAAAACGTTGAAGCACTGCTGCGGGCGTGGCGCTTGGTCTCGCCCGAGGGCTGTCGCTTGGTGGTGGTTGGTGACGGACCACTCACTAGCAACCTGCAGAACCAATTCAGTGATCCACAGATTCTCTGGTGGGGTTACGAGCCCGATCTGGACACACGGATCGCCCTACTGCAGTGCGCTGAGGTGTTTCTCTTGCCAAGCCTCGTCGAAGGTTTATCCCTCGCCCTACTCGAAGCGATGGCCACGGGAACGGCATGCGTCGCCACCGATGCTGGTGCCGATGGAGAAGTCTTGGCGGGAGGCGCCGGAATTGTGATGAGTACCCAGGGGGTGACCACCCAACTCCGTACGTTGCTGCCGGTGCTTCGAGACCAGCCCGTACTGACCGCGGAACTCGGCCGGCGGGCCCGCGAAAGGGCCCTCGAGCGCTACACGATCGGCACCAACATTGATGCGATTGAAAAGCTGTATCGCGATTTACTCGACGACTTCAGGGTCGCCGCCTAGTCATTAATTGCACTCCAGTCCAACCCTGGCCAATGTTTAACAATCGCTGGGGTTGCGGCGGCATAGGCGACATAGTCGGGATGCAGCTGGCGCAAACCCAACTCTTCAAACCGCGCCTTACCGCGTAACACCAGCGCCAAGGCAAGAAACAACCCGAGATGGACAAGGCTGCCTGTGGCTACAACCACCCCGAGGGAACACAGCAAAACCGCCTGATACATCGGATGTCGGCAATGGCTATACACCCCAGTGCGAATCAGCTGATTGTGCTGCTTTGGCACCGGTAGGGGCGACAGGCTTGCGCCAAGCGAGAGCAAGGACTGAACCGCCCGAATCAGACCCAAGGCCAACAGAAAAAGACCAAAACCAAACAACAGGCGTGGCCAACTCACGAGTCCCCAAAACGCTGGAGCAGGCCAAACGGGCAAAAGATGGGCGGTAATTAAGACCAACTGAGCCGCCAGCCACCATTCGCCACGGCGATTGTCCAACCAACCGGCCCAACTCAAACCCCAACCGGAAAACATCGGAACGCATCCACCCCTGAGCGGAGATTACGCATCAACCCCACGATCAAGACCACCTTGGCTCGATTTAGAGCTCATGACGAAGCAAGGCGTGCGCCGCTTCTTCATGCTGTGGATCCAGGCTGCAATCCGCATCGAGCAGCGCTTGGAACCGGGGACTCACCGCCTCCACCAGAGGGTTCGTCAAAACGGCCGGATCAATCCCCAAATCCTGGAGAGTGATCTTGAGAGCTTGAACAGCCTGAGGCGGACGCAACGATCCCTTCTGCACGAGGCAAAGGCTATGGGCTTGGGCCATCGCGGCGTAAGCACGGATTCGTTGCGCCAAAATCACCGTCGCAACACGACGCTGCACCGCCGGAGACAAGGCGTTTTGCTCCGTCCGGCCAGGCAACCCAATCACAGCCGAAGCAGTAATCAATCCAGCAGTGATCAATCCCACAGGCACGACAGAACGGAGCCTCCAAACTTTGAAACCCTTCTCCATCAATCGAGTTTGGGGAAGCGTTCTGAGATTTTATTCCCGGTAAATGTTGCCACCCAACCCACCGTGTTGTTGAACCAGCGAACTGCACAGAACGCTGGCTGGCTTCCCATATCAAACCAATGCTTCGTACCAGCCGGAACCCGGATCAAATCCCCCCGTTCACACAGGGTGAGCAGCACCTCAGCACCGAGATGCAGACAAAACAACCCACGTCCTTCCACAAAAAATCGCACCTCATCTTCTGCATGGGTGTGTTCCGCGAGAAATTTGGTGCGCAAGGCAACTCGCTCGGGGTGATCGGGGGTCATCCGAATCGCATCAACAGTGGCGTAGCCGCCGTGCCGCTTCACTCGGGCAATCTCGTTGGCGTAGGCATTCAGAATCAGCGCCTGATCGGCTTCAAGGGGCAACTCCTGCAGCGCAGGCCATTGCTCGAACCCGATCCCACGCTGGGCGAGTTCAGCCTGAATCTCAGCGGGAGTTTCCGTCACCAATAGCGGTGTTGGCGAGCTCTGATCCATCGACGTCGATCCATCTGGAAAGATGCTGAGACGACTCATCGCCTGGCTCCCGGGCATTCCACTACTGACCATCATCGATCCCAAGTACCCAGGGACGCTGACGCTTGTGGGGGTCGGCCCCGGCAATCCGTCCCTGTTAACGCTGGCCGCAGTGCATGCCATCGAAACCAGCGATGTGATCGCTTACCCCGTGGCTCGTCCAGCAGCGCAAAGCATGGCCGCACGCATCGCCGCCCAGTGGATCCGCGACGACCACACGTGTCTGCCCCTTCTCTTTCCGATGGTGGATGGGGCTGAACCCAGGCGAGCGGCGTGGCACGCCGCGGCCGACACCCTGCAAAAGCTTGTCACCGAAGGGAAACACATTGCTCTGCTCTGCGAAGGCGATGCCTCCCTATTTGCCACGTGCAGCTACGTGCTGATGGCCTTGCAACAACAATGGCCCCACTGCCCCTGCAATGTGATTCCCGGCATCTCGTCGATTTCAGCGGCGGCGGCAGCTGGTCTTTGGCCACTGGCCCTCCAGCAAGATCAACTTCTGGTGAGGCCTTGTCCAGAAAGTCCTACTGAATTCACGACCGAGCTGGACGAGGCGAAGGAGAGGGGGCGTGTCTTGGCCCTTCTCAAATTGGGCCATCGCTGGGAGTGGGTCCAACCCTTACTGGATGAACGCAAGTTGCTTGGGAAAGCTCTGTTCGCCGAAAAGGTGGGATGGCCGGACCAGCAGATCCAACCGGCAGACACTGTGGCTCCAAGCCAGCGGCCTTACTTTTCCCTGCTGTTGATTCGTCAGGCTTGGCCTGACGTCCTCCCTTGAGCCATCAGCCCAGTTGACGGCTGCGCTCCGCTGCCGCCATCACCGCCTCGATCAAGGCAGAGCGCAAGCCTGCTTGCTCCAACTGTCGAAGGCCAGCGATGGTGGTGCCACCAGGGGAAGCCACCATGTCTTTGAGTTCGCCGGGATGCAACGCCCGTTGATCCAGGAGTGCCGCCGTTCCCGCCAGCGTTCGATGGGCTAACCGCTGGGCTAAATCCCGCGGCAAACCCGCCAACACAGCCCCATCAGCCATGGCTTCTGCCACCAAGGCAATGAAGGCTGGGCCGGATGAGGTGAGCGCAAGAAAAGCATCAAGCTTGGACTCGGGAAGTTCCAGAACTTCCCCGACATCGGCAAACAAGTCATGAACTCGGAGACGCTGCTCCGCATTGACCCCATCTCCCCAAGCCAGAGCTGTCAAGCCAGCTCCCACCAACGCGGGTGTATTCGGCACAGCCCGCACACAGCGATGCCCCGGGAACAACCGTTGCAATCGATCGAGGGGTACACCTGCCAGAACAGAAATCAACAGGGGCTGGTCCTGCACGGATGCACTGGCTTGCGCCACCACATCAAGCTGCTGGGGCTTCACAGCCAGGAGCTGCAATGGCGCCCTCCAAACATCGACCGCAAGTGAATCCGCTGCAGCTACAACATGGACGCCTTCAGGCAGCTCAGTACGACGCAACGATGCCGTCGTCTCTGACCCCACCACAGCCAAGAGCTGGTTTGGATCGAGTTGGCCCTTGGCCAGAAGTGGAACAACAAGAGCCTGGGCCATACGACCCAGGCCAATCACTCCAAATGCAGGCTGGATGTTGTTCGTCGGCACAGAAGAACTCAGAGAGCTGCGGCGCCCCAGGCGGGAGAGGGGGCTGAAGCGGATTCCGACGGCTCTGCCACATCAATCTCTCGGCTTACAACCGTGGGAGAAGACGTTTCGTCCTGAGTCGCATTGGTCACCGTGACGCAGCTCGGAGCAAACAGAAAAATGCTCTCACCAACGCGTTCTTGATGGCCATCAATGGCAAATGTGCCACCTGCCACAAAATCAACCGCCCGCTGAGCTTGGTCGGGTTCCATCATGGTGAGATTCAGGATCACCGTCTTGCGCTCACGCAGCGCTTGAATCGCCCGGGGCATCTCATCGAAGCTGCGGGGCTCCATCAGGTTCACTTCTGCCGCAGCGGTGCTGATCCCTGGCATGCCAATCACATTGGATCCTGGCAGATCTCCACCCAGGTCGAAGGGGTTGCTGTCACCGAGGGTGGCTAACGCCCCACCATCGGCCTGCATGGCACGTTGGTCCTGATCCTGTTGCTCATCGTCGTAGGCGAAATCATCGAGTTCACCATCGAGATAGTCGTCACCAGCGACAACGGCACGAAGGCGGGAGATCAGCGACACCTTAAAAATCCTCTCGGGCTGAAACTTGGTTGAACAACCATGTACCTGGATACCGTTTCAGCCGCGACCGGGCAAGTCAGCCCGCACCAGGTTTTGGCACATCCCGTTGGCCAAACACGGCAGATCCCAACCGCAACCACGTACTCCCGGCCGCAACCGCCTCTGTCCAATCCCCTGACATTCCCATGGAGCAGTCCGGCAATCCCAGTTGATCGGCCAGGGATCGGCACTCAACAAACAAGCTTTGACGCTCCTCTCCCTCCAGGCCGAGTGGAGCCATGGTCATCAACCCCATGAGCCGCAAGGATGGCAGTGCACACAACTGGGGCCAAGCCGACAGCAGCTCGGACGGCTCCATCCCCCCCTTCGTTGGATCCTCGCGGAACTTCACCTGCAGCAACACATCAGGACAGCACCCCTCCTCAACTGCAATCCGCGACACCCGCTCTGCCAGAGCGAGGGAATCCACCGAATGGATCACAGAAAACGCTTTCACAACGCCACGCACCTTGTTGCGTTGCAAGCGACCGATGAAATGCCACTGCAGTTTTAAATCCGAGAGCAAGGCCTGCTTTTCAACAGCCTCCTGCAACCGACTTTCACCAAAGGCTTGTTGACCCAATGAAGCAACAGCACGAATCGATGCGGCAGGGTGCCCTTTACTCACCGCCAACAAACGGGCCCTCGGGGGCAGCTCCGCCGTCACTGTGGTCCAGCTTTCAGCCAGAAAATCGGTCAATGGATCAGATGAAGGTTTGATCAAAGAGTTGGCGCCAACTCACCAAATCGTCCGAGCCATCCCGCCGACATCGGCTGATGTTCACCTCGGCGTGATGGCGGGCATCTCCATAGGGGACCACCTCGAACTGAGCACCACGCGGTTGCAGTGTGACCAGAAAGAACATGCGCTGGGCGTACAACGTGGCGTACACATCACGTCCTTCACCCGCCGGAGCGACCCGATAGAGCATCCCAAATGTGGGATGGTTGAGGTAGCGCTCGGAAGCCATCGCTACAAAGCCAAGTTAAAGAGCACCGTACTGACCACGCAGACCCATTACCAATAGCAGGCCCATAAGAGCGAGGGCATTGAGAAGGGGCGCAGGCCTCTCTGCTGGCAACCGAAACCGCGATGGACCCAAAATCCGCCCACCTCTGGCCACCAAGGCATCAGCACCTTGTTCCGCCCGCAACAAAATATTGGCAAGAAGGCGTTCGCCCACAGCAAGCACAATCCCAAAGCCCGCCTTGAAGCCCAAGGTGCGCAAATTCACGGCTCGGCTTGCCATCGAACGAAGCAGGTTTTGAAGCTCCTCCTGAACGAGTGGCAAAAAGCGCAGCGCCAACAACAACTGAAATCCCAGCTTCTCAACCGGGAGGCCAAAGACTGCAAAAGGCCTGAGATACCAACTCAGCCCCCACACAAGATCCTCTGGGGTGGTAGTGATCAGCACCAGGTTGACGCTATGGATCACGGTGAAAACCAAAGTCGAGGTGCGTAACCCCAGCTGAGCTGAAGCGCGATCCACCACAAGCGGACCCAGACTGAAGTTGCCCCATTGCAGCGGTCCAAACCTGATCAAATCCCAGCTGGGCCCATCGGTCGCAGCATCGGGTAGCTCCAAAGGGTTGCGAAGGGAGAACACCGCTGGAGGATCCACCGCAGGGAGCAGCATCGACAGCGAACCCACGGCAAAGGCCAACAGCACCAGCACCAGCAGTGATCGCCACCAGAGCTTGCGGGGCAAACCGCTTAGGGCTGTGATCACGAACAAACTCAGCACTAAGCCAATGCGCCACCAAGGACCGGCCAAGACTGGCGTCAACAGGAAAACGAGGGACCACGCCAGCTTCAGACGGGGGTCTAGACGCCGAAGCCAACCTTCAGAGCCATCGACGTACTGCCCCATCGGGATCTGACGCAACCAGTCCATTGCTCAACCCCGGCGGTTCTGTTGACGGGCCAACTCTTTTTCAGCATCGCGTTGCTGCTTACCTCGCCAAAACAACTTCAACGGTGTTCCGTCAAAGCCAAGGCCTTCGCGAATGTGCCGTTCCACATAACGGCGGTAGGTGTCTCCGAATAATTTTGGATCGTTCACGAACAAGGTGAAGCTCGGAGGCCGACTGGCCACCTGCGTGCCGTAATACAGCTTTCCCTGCCTGCCGCCGCGGGTGGTCGGTGGTGAGCGCCAACTCAAGGCCTCTTTCAGCACCTCATTCACCACAGACGTGGTGACACGACGGCGATGCTGCTCCACCGCCAAGGCAGCCAGAGCAAAGATGCTCTCCACCCGTTGTCCAGTGAGGGCCGAGGTGAACAGCATCGGAGCCCAATCGAGAAAATAAAGCTTGGCCCTCAACTCTTTTTCCGTCGCGGACATGGTGTGGCTGTCTTTTTCCACGGCATCCCACTTATTCACCACAACAACACAAGCGCGACCGTCTTCCTCGATCCGTCCGGCCAAACGCTGATCTTGTTCCGTGACCCCATCGAGGGCATCAATCACCAATACACAAACATCACTGCGTTCAATCGCCTTAAAACTTCGATTAATTCCAAAATATTCAGGGCCATAATTAACACTGCGACGGCGACGGATTCCCGCCGTATCCACAAGCCGCCAGGGGCGATTTTCCCGAACAATATTGGTATCAATGGTGTCGCGCGTTGTGCCTCGGATCGGGCTCACAATGGCGCGCTGCTCCCCACAAATGGCATTTAGAAGGCTGGATTTGCCAACGTTCGGGCGTCCAATAATTGACATCTGAATCGGCTCTTCTTCATCACCTTCCTGATCCTTGGGTGGCAAAAAAGTGAGGACCTTATCCAAGACCTCAGCGGTGCCTGCTCCATGAATCGCTGAAATGGGATAAGGCTCCCCAAGTCCCAGCGACCAAAATTCAGCTGCCATCGCGAGTCCCTGCTCGACGGACTCGCATTTGTTCACCGCCAATAATGTGGGGCAGCGCTGCTGTCGCAAAAATTCCGCAATGGATTCATCCGCCGCGGTGAGTCCTTGTTTGCCATCAACAATCACCAAGGCGACGCTGGCCTCATCCAAGGCCAATGCAGCTTGCTCACGAATCTCAGGAAGGAATTCGCTGTCGTCGTCAAACACCAACCCACCCGTGTCCACCACCTTGAACTCACGATCACCCCAGTAACCGTCTTGATAGGTGCGATCCCTCGTCACCCCAGGCTGGTCGTGCACGATCGCCTCACGACTTCGGCAGAGCCTGTTCACCAGGGTGGACTTGCCAACGTTGGGGCGTCCAATGATTGCGACGACAGGACGCGCCAAGGAGCTTGATAGAGATCAATCTTCGACCCTACAGACCCATCGAATCTTGATTCTGCAGCGGTTTTGATCTCATGAAATCGGGAGATCTCCCGGATGCCCTTTTACGGGATCACTGGGGACCGGCATCTCCTGGGCCAAAGGACCAAGATCCGGCAAAGGCTCCCCCCGCTCGGCGAGCCATGCCAGCAACCAACTCACCGCAGTAGCGCGGCGGGTGCGACGGGGGTACAACCCACCGATTTTGTATCCAGCAAAACCCAGCTGTTCTTTTAAAAGCTGTTTGAGAGGCTTGGGAATAGAGCGGGTTAAACGAACAGAGGCTGGGCGCTGAGCAATCAATTCAGGGCCAAGTGGAAAAGCATCAGACCAATCCTTGGATGTGGAGGGACCGGCATGCCATTGATCACCCTCGGGGAGATATCCCAGCCGGGCCCAGATGCATTCACAGACGAAACGATCGGTGCAACGATCCTCAAGAATCTGTTGCAGTAGTGCGCGACTCACAGGCCAAAGATCACCCATGGCTGACGAAACGGAGCGGAGTGTTCTTCATCATCCCCAAGCCCTGAAAAAAACACACTTAACCAGGCTCCATTGATGTTGAAAGCTCTGAACCATGGCCTGCAAACCCCCATTCATCTATCTGGCAACGGCACCGGCCGTCAGCTTCATTCGCGGGTACTGCAATCGCCCTTAGCTGGTGTGACCGACAAGATTTTTCGGGGCTTGGTGCGGCGATGGTCTCGGGATTCCTTGCTGTTCACTGAAATGGTGAATGCCACAAGCCTGGAGCTCGGCCACGGTTACGGAAAGATGGACGACCTCCTGTCAGAGGACGGCCCAATCGCGGTTCAACTTTTCGATCACCGTCCTCAAGCGATGGCCGATGCAGCCCGGCGCGCAGAGCAGGCCGGTGCATTTTTAGTCGACATCAATATGGGCTGTCCCGTCCGCAAAATCGCGAAAAAAGGTGGTGGCTCAGGGCTCATCCGTGACCCGGATCTCGCCACTCAGATCCTGGAGGCTGTCGTTGAAGCGGTATCGATTCCGGTCACCGTCAAAACTCGCCTGGGTTGGTGTGGGAGCAATTCGGACCCGATTACTTGGTGCCGACAACTTCAAAATGCTGGCGCCCAAATGTTGACGCTGCACGGACGAACACGGGAACAGGGGTTCAAGGGCCAAGCCGATTGGAATGCCATTGCGGCGGTCAAACAAGCCTTAACGATTCCCGTGATTGCCAATGGAGATATCAACAGCCCCACGGATGCCCTTCAGTGCTTAGACGTCACTGGAGCCGATGGCGTGATGGTGGGTCGGGGAACCATGGGGTCACCCTGGCTCGTGGGACAAATTGAAGCCGCATTTATGAATCGCCCCATTCCTGCGACTCCAGATAGTGGCGCCAGACTTCACTTAGCCAAAGAACAGTTGCACGATTTAGTGTCATCCAGAGGATCCCATGGCCTCCTCATCGCACGAAAACACATGAGCTGGACATGCACTGGGTTTCCAGGGGCATCACAACTCCGCCATGCCTTAATGCGCGCACCGACTCCAAATGATGCCTACCAACTACTCGACAAGGCCATCAACGATTTAGAACAGCTTTGAGCATAACAAGACATCAAATCCGGAAGACTATTCAATAACAATCCTACAATGATAACCAATCACAATCACTTTGAACTCACTACTTCGAATTCAAATCGGGCTTACACAATACAAAAACAAAGAAATTAAATAAAAGTTCAGCCAGCACGAACCACAACTCCATACATACTCTGAGGCACAACAACCACCTGGCTAGGTACATAAGCCAGACGGACATTACGATTAGATATTTAGGTTAGATTTGCATATTTTGATGATACTTTGTGCTCAACAACTGCGCATTCTTCCCCTGGTCAGGGCTATCCCCAAGGGAGTCGTTCCAACTACCCAAAATGTTGTGACCAATCTCTGGTAGTGCTTCCTTTTTTGAATTTATGCGGGAAACCAACGCACGGTTTCTAACCAGGCGTTGGTCGGTTTGACTAGGGGCTGCCCCAGGCGAATGGTGCCCATCGCAAAACCTTCCAAGCGGTCACTGACTCAGGCTCTACGGCAGGTCGTTGAGCGGGGCTTTGGACTGGAAGGCTTACAGGCCAGCTTGGCGGTGCGCAATCCAGACTTACCCGAAGCTTGCCTCGATCCTCGGCTCATCCCGATTCCCCTACTGGTGAACCCCCAGAACTGGTCACCACGAGATAGCGGGATTGATGAAAAAGCCCTGCTTCAAGCCCATCCAGATCTCATGTGCGCAACAACGCTTGTGAGATCTGGGCGACTCACCCAGATCATCCGTGGAGAGGCATGCCTTTATACGGATCTACCTCCCATCCATTTGCAGGCCTATCTCGATGGTCTCCGTCCTGCCGCCAAAAAAGAACTTCAACGTCGGCACTTATCTGCCCTGGAACACCTAGCCACCCTCGGCAGGGAACGGTTCCGCCATGGACGGGCTCTCGGAAAAGATCTCGACCGTTACCAACCGGAAGCGGATACGGCCGTTCAAACCGCGACTCCAGCTCAAAATCCATTGCCAATGGTGCTGGTGGTTTTAAATCCGGGAGCTCGTCCAGCCAACAACACAGCAAACAAAACCAGCACCGTTGGATGGAGCCAGATCATTCATGGGCAACTCGACGAGCTCAGCTCGGTTTGGTCGGCACTGCCTTCCTCCAACAACGCCCTCGTGAGCTTTTGCCATGGCACTGACCACTTGGCACCAGAAGCACCACAGCTGCTGAGTCGAGCCGCCGAAGCTTCACCTAACGCTGAGTTATTCAGCTCCGATGAAACATTGCAGTGGAGTTCCGATCCGGCACAACCCCCTGGCAACCGTCAAAACCGCGTATCCGCCCTGCCTTGGCGCATGCTCACCCGGGGTTGCATCGGTGGTCTTTTAACCATTCGACTAAGCCGGTTGCTCCAATTAGAGCTCCCGAAGCAACGGTTATGCCTGCACAACCTGATCCTGGATTTAAGCCTACAAGTCGGTGCACAAGGCCAAAGATATGAGCACTTATCACAAGCTTTATTGAGCCGAAATATCACAACAAACCCCACCATTCCCGATGTGGCATCCCCCCGAGATCGTCTAGTTTTCAGTGCTCCGCAATGCCAGGAAGCCCTCAACATCACTCGAGAACATGGAGCTCATTTCCTGATAACTGGCGGGTCCATTACGGCCCATCCCCGATGGGCCGGATGCCATCAAGTGCATTGGACTCCTCCAAAGAACACACTTGTTTCAATCCTGATTCCCTTTCGCGATAGCGCGTCACTCACCAAAGTTTGCGTGGAATCGATTCGCCGTTGTGCTGGAACGATTCCCTTTGAATTGATTTTGATCGATAACGGCAGCACAGAACCAGAGACGCTGGCCTGGCTGAATGAACAACAGATTCAGATAGATACAACCGTAGTACGCATAGATTGCGATTTTAATTATGCGCAGATTCATAATTATGCGCGCCCTTACTGCAAGGGAACACACCTCTTACTTCTCAATAACGATATCGAAGTTCGCTCTAACAATATTCTTCAAAAGCTGCTTGATCCATTTGCCATTCGCCACACCGTGGCCGTTGGTGCTCGCCTGCGGTACCCCAGCAACAGCATCCAACATCACGGGGTCGTACTCATCAAAGGGGAACGACGCTGCGTCTTGGAACCCGGCAAACACCTCTGCGAACCTAGCGTCATTGATATGTTCACTCCCTTGGGAGTGCAGGAAGAGTGGATGGCAGCCACTGCTGCCTGCTTGCTGCTGCGAAGCGCTGATTTTGATCAAATTGGTGGGTTCGATGAACAACTCGCGGTGGTTTTCAACGATGTAGACCTATGCCTGCGATTACGCCAACTGGAAGGCTCTGTTGTTGTGACGCCATTTGTTGAAATTATTCACCACGAGTCGGTCAGTCGTGGCAAAGATCAATCGGGAGAAGCACTAGCTCGACATCAACGCGAGTCGGGTTACTTCCGGCACAAACATGCAGAGCTCTTTCAAACCGGAGATCCACTATTTAGCCAACGCCTCCATCCCCATAGCAACCGCTTCCAAGCTGAAGATCCCGCACCCCATTCGTCTGGCCCCGTGAAGACTCAGCAGATCAGTCAATGGAAACAACGGGGCTGGCAACCAAACAACAACAAGCCTTTGATTGTGATGGCCCATTTTGATCCATCCAATCGCTTACGCCCAGATCTTCTCAATCTTTTGGAGAGTTACGCCAAATTTGGAGATGTCGTATTGGTCTCGGCCTCGCCAGGCCTCCGATGGCACTGGAGAACCATGCGAAGGCTCAAACAATCCTGCCGCGGTATTTTAATTCGCCGCAATGAAGGATATGACTTTGGCAGCTGGATGGCAGCCCTACGCTGGCTGAAAAAAGACCTAAAACATATCCAACAACTCATTCTTACAAATGATAGTTTTTGGGGGCCAATCACCCCCCTAGACGACCTATTTGAACGAATAAAATCTAGTGATGCCGACATCATTGGCCTTACCGACGATCAAATGTATACGCCACACCTTCAATCTGCTTTCCTAGCTTTTCAACAACCCGTCATTCAAAGCGAAGCATTTCAAAATTTTTGGGATCAACTAAAGTCATGGCCTCGCAAGCGTGATCTGATCAAAAAATATGAGGTTGGTCTACCAGTTCTCCTGCAACAATCCGGATTCAAAACCGAAAGCCTCTATACACAAAATGCCAACGGAAATATTTTGCATACAGCTTGGCGAGAATTGATTGAAACAAAGAATTTTCCTTTTTTGAAAGTTTCACTTCTGAGAGACAATCCTACTAACCAAGATATTTATGCCTGGGAGCAGGTGATCTCTGAGCGGAATCCCATCTTGGCCGCTCAAATCCTCTCCCAACTCCAATAGCCGGAATCCTGAATCTCCTGAGGCGGACAAGCACGCCAATGAGGGAATCAGGGTTAGGCAAAACCCATCACTCGAGCACCGTTCTCAAGGGATTGAAAGATCTCCCATGCTGTAATAAGCCGAGTTTGGGACTGGCAACAGCGGGATGGGAACGGCACCAAAACGCAAGGGAATCATCCTGGCCGGTGGCAGCGGCACTCGCTTACATCCCATTACCCAAGCAGTGAGCAAACAACTGCTGCCGGTCTACGACAAACCAATGATTTATTACCCCCTCAGCACCTTGATGCTGGCGGGGATCAGGGAGGTTCTGATTATTACGACCCCCCATGATCGCGACGCGTTCGAACGACTCCTTGGAGATGGTTCGGCCTGGGGCATGGGGATCCAGTACGCCACCCAAGCCAGTCCAGACGGGCTGGCACAAGCTTTTCTGATCGGAGCCGACTTCCTCGATGGTGCACCGGCCGCCCTTGTTTTAGGTGACAACCTCTTTCACGGGCACGACCTCATTCCCCAACTGATGAACAGCAGTGAACAAGAGAAGGGAGCCACGGTTTTTGCTTATCCCGTTAGCGATCCAGAGCGCTATGGAGTCGCTGAATTTGATGCCCAAGGCAATGTCTTAAGCCTGGAGGAAAAACCCAAACATCCAAAAAGTCGATACGCAGTTACGGGGCTTTATTTCTACGACCAAACCGTGGTGGAGCGTGCCCGGCAAGTGCAGCCCTCCCCCCGCGGAGAACTTGAGATCACCGACCTCAATGCCATGTACCTGAACGAAGAACAGCTTCGGGTTGAATTGATGGGACGAGGAATGGCCTGGCTTGATACGGGAACATGCGACTCGCTCAATGACGCAGCCAGCTACATCCGCACCCTCGAACATCGACAAGGCTTGAAGGTGGGCTGTCCCGAAGAGGTGGCCTGGAGGCAGGGCTGGATTGATAACGAGCAGCTCAATCGGCTCGCGCAACCGCTGAAAAAAAGCGGCTACGGAACCTATCTCCTTCAGATGCTCGAAGAAGGTTTGAGCGACCATGCTGCTCTGCAAACCAGCCTGGAGGAGCCAAATGCAGTTTGAACAACTCAAGACCCCCAATGGTCAAACCATGGAGGGTCCACTACTGATGACACCAAAATGCTTTGGCGACAACCGAGGCTGGTTCTACGAAAGCTGGAGCCGACGTTCGTTCGACAACGCTGTAGGCGAAACCGTGGTTTTTTCTCAAGACAACCACTCCCGCTCGATCCAAGGAGTACTGAGAGGACTGCACTATCAGCTCGCACCGGAGCCTCAGGCGAAAGTTGTCCGTGCCACTCTCGGAGCCATTTTCGACGTCGCCGTCGACATCCGAAGTAGTTCCCCAACCTGCGGGGCCTGGATCGGCGCTGAGCTCAGTGCTGAAAACAAAGCACAGCTTTGGATTCCAGAGGGTTTTGCCCATGGTTTCCTCACCTTGAGTGCCGTGGCAGAAGTGCAATACAAAGCGCGTGGTTTTTGGAATAAAGCTTGTGAACGTGCGCTTCGATGGGACGATCCAACGTTGGCCATTGATTGGCCACAAGGCGAATTAAACGGCAACACCATCAGCCTCTCGCCCAAAGACGCAGAAGCCCCGGACTTTTTGTCGGCAAAGACCTCGGGAGATTTGTTCCCATGAAGATTTTGCTCACCGGCGCCGGCGGACAACTGGGCCAGGCACTACAAGATGCAAAGCCAGAGGCAGTTGAACTCATCTCCACAACCCGTCAGGAGCTAAACCTTGCCGATGCGGAGGCCTGCCGTTCGGCGGTGCAACAACACCAGCCGGATTGGGTGCTGAACGCCGGCGCTTACACAGCCGTGGACAAGGCCGAGTCGGAACCCGAGCTAGCCCACGCCGTGAATGGCGGTGCACCTGAAGCCTTTGCGCAGGAACTCGAACGACAGGGGGGCCGGCTCTTACAGGTGAGCACCGATTTTGTCTTCAACGGAACCCAGGGAACGCCCTATCAACCCGAGCAGACCCGCAACCCTCTCGGCGTTTATGGCGCCAGCAAAGCGGCTGGAGAAGAGGCGATCCAAAGCGTTTTCGGAGCAGGAGGACGGGGACTGATCCTGCGGACCAGCTGGGTGATCGGACCCGTCGGCAAGAACTTCGCCCTCACCATGCTTCGCCTCCACCGCGAACGGGATCAATTAGGCGTTGTGGCGGATCAGGTGGGCTGTCCCACCAGCACGCTGAACCTGGCTCGGGCCTGTTGGCGAACCCTTCAGATCGCTGGTGAACGCGACATGCCGGCTGTTATGCACTGGAGTGATAACGGAGCCGCCAGCTGGTATGACGTAGCGGTTGCGGTTGGTCAGATCGGGGCCGAATTAGGGCTCATCGATACACCCGCAAAGGTTCAACCAATCACAACATCGGACTACCCAACCCCGGCAGAGCGCCCGTCCTATTCCCTTCTGGATTGCACGAGCACCAGATCAGCCCTGGAGCTCGACGGCGAACACTGGCAGCAAGCCCTAAAGGCTGTGTTACAGCAGGCCAAAACCCCATGAAGCTCAACTGAGTTCAAGGCCCAAGCCTCAAACAAAGACCGACCCCAATTCCTGACCAATGGTTTCGTCAATGCCTTCCGCCGCTGACCTGCTGGGCAATCGCCGCAGAGTTCTGGTAACCGGCGGTGGAGGCTTCATTGGTGGGGCCGTTGTCCGACGGCTACTACGAGAAAGCAACGCGATCGTGTTCAACCTCGACAAGATGGGGTATGCCAGCGACCTGACCTCGATCGAAGAAGTTATTAACGAACTCGGCGTTGAGCATCAAGATCGTCATCAATTACTACCAATTGACCTCTGTGATGCGGAAGCCGTTCAACAAGCGGTGGAAATCGCCGATCCAGACCTTGTGATGCACTTGGCCGCGGAAAGCCATGTGGATCGCTCAATCTCTGGACCTGGTGTATTTATCGAAAGCAATGTGACCGGCACATACAACCTTCTGCAGGCTGTGCGATCGCATTTTGAACAACTTGCGACTGAGCGTCGCGAGCAATTCAGGTTGCACCACATCAGCACAGATGAAGTGTTTGGCTCCCTTGGTCGTGAAGGACGATTTTCAGAGACAACGCCTTACGACCCTCGCAGTCCGTACTCAGCAAGCAAAGCAGCAAGCGACCATTTGGTGCAGGCGTGGCACCACACATTCGGACTTCCCGTCGTTCTCACCAACTGCTCCAATAACTATGGACCTTGGCAATTCCCAGAAAAGTTAATTCCTGTGGTCGCTCTAAAAGCAGCCGCTGGCGATTCCATTCCACTTTATGGAGATGGATTAAACATCCGGGACTGGCTTTATGTTGAAGACCATGTGGATGCATTACTCCTAGCAGCCTGTCAAGGAACAGCTGGCAGGAGCTACTGCGTTGGTGGCCATGGTGAAAAAACCAATCAAGAGGTGGTCAGTGCGATCTGCCACCAACTGGATCAAGAACGACCAGAGTCAGCGCCCCATGCCAAGCTGATTCAACGCGTCACCGATCGCCCAGGGCACGATCGACGTTATGCCATTGACCCTTCACGAATCAGTACTGAGCTGGGTTGGCAACCCCGCCACAACGTCGAGGAAGGCTTGGCTGAAACTGTCTCCTGGTATTTATCCCATCAAGATTGGTGCCAAACAGTTCGTGAAAAAGCTGGTTATGACGGCGGGAGACTTGGCATCAATCAGGCAAAAAAGAATTGATTTGATTCAAAGAGTATGGCCAAGTCATCCAAAAAAAATGAATTCAAGTTATTCATACCTTCGGGGCGCAAGCTACTAAGATCAACAGCCCGCAGACTCAGTAGCCATAGCATTATTCCAGGTTTTATTCGAAAACAACTAAAACGCACATCGAATCAACCTCCCAAAATTTTAAACAATCGACGTCAAAGAATCACACCTGAACTGCAAACATATATCCAAAAAATCGATGCCAATAAAGTCCGAAAAAAAGAGCGTAGCGCCATACGAGAACTAGCACATTACGCCTATGTATTTGACATCGAGTTTTATAAAAATCAGCTGTCAAAAGAAGATTCAGAAAAAATCAAGAATATTGGAGATTGCCTTCAGCACTACTGCATAGAAGGATGGAAAATAGGAATAGACCCCAGCCCCCTATTCGACACCAATAATTACTTCAGCAAATACCCGGACATTAAAGAAAGTGGGCTCAATCCCATAATCCACTTCTTTAAGTTTGGGATCCAAGAAGGCCGATTCTCGATGGATGATATCCATTTCATGAGAAAGACGGCAAACATCAAAAAAGTCTCATCTCCTCATCCTCAAAAACTAACTCAAGCGATCGAACAAAAAAAATTCGGCGTATTTTTACATATATTTTACCCTGAACTTGCCAAAACGATTGCGGACTACCTTGCGAAAATACCTGTAAAAATTGACATCTATATATCAACAACTGAAAAAGAAGTCGACGAGCTAGCCAAGACTTTTAGACGATTGGATAATTCTGAACATGTGCAGGTTAAATCCTTTTCAAATACTGGGCGAGACGTTGCACCGTTCGTTGTGGGCTTTCGGGAAGAGATACTCAAATATGATTTCATTCTAAAACTTCATTCCAAGAAAAGCCCTCACAGCGACGCATTAAGTGGGTGGTTTGAGCACTGCTTGGATAATCTTATCGGCAGCAAAGATGTGTTTTATACAAATATATTTGAACTCATGAATAACGAAACGGCCATTATTTATCCGGTCGAGAATTATGCATTAAGCTTAGGGATTAAGCATGATTCATGCTGGGGTCATGAAGACGGAAATTATGATAAAGCCAAACCTTTGCTCGACAAATTAAACCTTAAACACATTGATCGCGACAGTAAATTTTTATTCCCGACAGGCACGATGTTCTGGTGTAAATCATATATTTTACAGCCGATTCTTGATTGGAATCTTGGGTTCCATGATTTTGATAACGAAGGCGGGCAAATTGATGGCACATTAGCTCACAGCATTGAACGATTAATTGGTCTATGCTGTACAGAAAAGTTCCATAAAAGAATTATCACAAGCTACTGTGGCTACGCGAACTCAAAACAACACCAATCCGACAAGCAAGTCATTGAAGGAAGAAATAAATTACAGATTAATGGGTTCGAAAAAGTTATACAATTCAAAGAAAAGCGATTAGATCCTAACTGGAAAAATCGGCCCAATATGTCCCCCAACAAGCTTCGTATTCATTGGGTGATTCCTAATTTCACTCCTGGACTCGGGGGACATATGACAATTTTTAGAACGATCAATTATCTAGAAAATTGTGGTCATGATTGCACAATATGGGTTCACTCAGAATTGAAGGGGGAGAAGCCAAGTCGCATAAGTTCTCTGCATAAAAGAATCATTAATCAGTACTTTATTAAACTAAAGACCGACCAAGTTTACATGCTTGGAAATACCAATGAAGATCTTGAAAGAGTCAGCGGTGATGTTGTGATTGCAACTGATCGAATGAGCGCATATCCAGTACTTGGCATGAGAAAATTCACCAAGCGGTTTTATTTTGTACAAGACTATGAACCCTTTTTCTTCGCAAAAGGAACATCAACGGTCTTAACGGAACAAACCTACTCGGCCAAGCACGAGTTTGCATGCATTTGCGCCAGTCCTTGGCTTAAAAATATGATGATCGAACAGGGAAATCCTGCCATCTCATTCCCCTTGGCTGTCGATACCAGTACATATTATCAATCAAAAGAGATCAAAAGATCTAAAAATACTATCGCTTTTTATGTTCGCCGCAGCACACCTCGTCGCTTATATCAATTGGGACTTTTAGCATTACGAGCACTCTTTGACTTGGGAGATAGCTTTGAAATTATCACCTTTGGGGAAGACGACTTACCAGATCTTGGCATCCCAGTAAAGATTACACATGCGGGAATTCTGAATGCTGAATCGTTATCAACTCTCTATCAAAGTTGCACAGTGGGTCTGGTTTTGTCTGGAACGAATTACTCACTTGTTCCTAACGAAATGATGGCTTGTGGTTTACCAGTTGTTGATATTGATGCCACCCATACACGACTTTCATACACCCCTCAAACAGCTGTCCTGGCTCAACCCAACCCTGATGCACTAGCTTTATCATTGAGCCAACTTCTTAATGATGATCTTCTGCGAGAACAGGTCACAGCCGCAGGTCTATCGGCAACAAAATTTTTGACTTGGGATCAATCAAATACCATCGTTGAAGACTATATCCGTACTCAATTCGAAGCTGCCGCAGCATCCAATCAGTGGCAAACCTCACGTCATTCCAAACCACTCGTCACCATCGTGATCCCTGTTTACAACGGAGGTGATCTGCTCAGCCGCGTTGTGGAGAGATGTCTTCAGCAAGATCTTGATGCTGAATTTGAAATTCTCATTATTGATAGTTCCTCATCTGATGGATGTATCAACCACCTACCAAAAGACGATCGAATCCGAATCCATCGGATTTCCAAGAGCGAATTCGGTCATGGACGCACACGCAACCTGGGCGTAAATCTGGCTCGCGGAGAATTTGTTGCATTTATCACCCAAGATGCAATGCCGGCTAATCAAATGTGGCTAATGAATCTCATTGCACCTCTCCAGGCAGACGGGAAAGTTGCAGGTGTTTTTGGATGCCACATTGCCCATGAGGGACATAGCCCATTAACGACGTATGATCTGGACCAACATTTCAATCGATGGATTTTCCGCAGTCATCGAAAACCCATTGAATTAGACGAAAGCCGGCAAATACCTGATGCACAAATCAGTAATCACGAGCGTTTTTATTCCGACAACAACTCATGCCTAAGGAAAACAGTATGGGAACAAGTACCAATCCCAGAGGTCGTTTATGGAGAAGATCAACTCTGGGCTATTGAAATATTGCGCCATGGATTTAAAAAAGCCTATGCTTCTACAGCGGTTGTGAGACATTCTCATGAATATAATTTCCGAGAAACACTCATCAGATCCAATACGGAGTGGCATTTTTATAAGCAACATCTCAAAGAGCGTCTCCCTTCAAGCAAAAAAGAAGTTAGGGCAATGATAGAAACCAGCTGCGTGAATGACGAAAAGGCCCAAAAACTTTTTCCTGAGATCACAGTGGATCAACTAAGTGCCCGTCGAAAGCTTCATTTTGCTCGCGCCTGTGGTTACTACTTGGCCGGGAAAGGCATCGGATGCATCCGACCCTAAGCCCGACAAAGGAAGATTAATCAGGCTTTTTTCATAGCTGCGAGGATGAAGCCACCAATGCCCCAGACAACAACGATAATTCCGACGGAACCAAGAAAAGCTTGCCAACGCCAATTTTGATCAGGAGCTACGGAAATTTGTGGTTCACTCAGCATCACCACAAATTTCTGTTGGCGTTGACTTTCACGACGGCTATTGTCTGCTGCTATGCGAGCAGCCTTCAAAGCTTCTGAAGCGAACAACACATCAGCGTTAAGACCTGATTCCTGGATAGCGAGACTGTTTAAATCACGGCTACCATCATCAACCGCCTTTCGTCTTTCCTTGCTGATTTGTTTCTCAAGCTCACGCGCTTGGTCTGCAACGTACGAAACTTCAGGGGCATTAGGATCTTGGTATTGCCGACGTAAACTCGCCTCCTCCACCTTAAGTTCAACAAGTCTGCCTTCTAAACTTGCAATGAATGAACCAACAGCTTCTTGCTCAGATATAACGCTAAGTTGCCCAAATTTTTCCTGAAAAACTTCTAATTCCTGAGTAGCTTTCTTGATTTGCTTTTCAGCAAGTTCCACTTCTTTTTGAGCAAAAAGGTTTTGATCAGCATTGATTGCTTGATTGACCTCATTCACAAAACGACGAGCTTGACCGATTAGAGATTTATTCAGGGTCAGTGCTTGTTCAGGCTTGAAACCTACTGTCGTAAGAATCACCGAACCACTTAATGGCTGCGGAGAGACTTGGAGCTGATTTCGATAAAAGCTGAGCTGACTGGGTAAAGAACTTCCACTGGGTAGACCTGAAAAAATATCTGGAAATGAGGGCTCATACTTTTTTTCCAAGACTGTTGGATCAGGATATAGTCGATTCTTAACCTCTGGAGAAGCTAAGTAAACTTGTAAATATTGACCATCAACTAAACCTGATAGGACCTGAGGAGCTGCCACGCTACCTGCTAAAACCGATGCAGATCCTGCTTGAGGAGGGAGAGCCTGTTGAATAACAAACTCAGAAACAGACGTATAACGATCTCGACCAATAACAAAACAATAAAAAGCCGATGAGGCTAAAAACAATGAAATGAAAACTCGGGGTTTTCGCAATGTTGACAACCTAATCTGCCAAGCAGACGATGAGTTATCGAATCTAGAAAGCCCCATCAGGATGGAATTTTTGACTGAAGCCAGTGATGACCCCGCAGATTTTTTTAGTGAAAGACAAGAGCGGTCAGTCATGACATAACAAAAAGTAAGGTGCCTTAGGAATGAAAAATAACTGAAAAAAGCTAGTCATCATTCGATTCCAAAAGCAGAGATTCATTAGTCCTATAAAGAATTAATGAAAAGCTAAAGGTTAGTATAGAACATAGTATGAGATATGACAATGAGATGTCGGGGATTGGGTATTCATTATTAACCGAATAGCGAAGCAATTCAACTCCATGAAGAATTGGATTCCAAGTAATATAAGGTCGCATAGTCGCTGGTATTTCAAATGTGGCAAAGAAAATTCCCGACGTAAAAATGATGACCCTTTGAATTATCCTTCTAATGATTCTAACGATCCATTTATTCAGCTTCCCAAGGAAAACAACACACAAGCCAAAACCCACTGCCATCAAAACAGTGAGAAGGTAAACACAAATCGCTAAGCCAGGACTATCAAGCTGAAAACTCCATGTAAAATAGTAAACAATACCAAGGATTCCTACCGACAATGTCGCGAGAGCGCGCATATCGTTCAAAGAAAGCGCTAGCAAAATATCCAGGGGCTTAATTCTTGAGTAATAAAGAGGGGCTCTAAGCTTTAATCCAGACAAAGACTTAAGAGCAACATTTCTGAATAAAAATGCTATGGAAAATCCCAGCATCATAAAAACAACGATATTAAAATAAATATCAGTCGGTCCACCAGCTCCATATTTACTAGACCCTCTCAAAAAACCAAAACCAACACGTATAACAATAAAAAATAGCATCATCTGCAATGGATTTATTAACGCTTCCCAAGACCCCAACGAACTCCCAGAAGCTTGCCTATCTCGATCGTAAGTAGCGACGGCATCAATGATGATCCACTGACGACGTAAACCTTGAATAACTCGCCTAACGTAATTCATAGATTTGCCAGCTCAAAAATCATTGAAAAGATCTTCTGAAGTAGAACTAAGATTAGTTAGTTTTTCGCCGTAGTCAAATTTAATTTCATCAGCCTCGGCTCTTTTCGCTAATATATCATTTTGCTTACCAATAGCAATCGCTTCATCCAAGTCGCCATCAAAGATCACGTCTCCTAAAGGTCCAAGCACCATTCCGCGATTGCAAAACTGACGTTTAAATGGATTATTTCTTGAGTCTGTAATCAGACATAGTCCACCGTCGAGCTGTTTATGAAGGAGAGATCGCAAGAGCTTCGCATCTTTTGACATCAAGTTCAACAAATAGATCGAGTGAGGTGCAACGCATATATCAAACGAAAAAAGTATCGACAATGCAGCAAAGAAAAAATTCTTTTGATCTTTTGGCAACTCCTTTAAGGGTATAGATGTATCAATTTCTTGAGACTTCAGTGCATCAAAAAATTCGCCTGAGGAAACATGAGACCTCTCAAGAGTGTCCCCATAAATGTCTAATAAAAACTCAAAGCCGTTGTTAATCGTCAGACTGCTATGCAGTCCCCCCTGCCCCGCCAGAGGCCAGCTGAGATTGCTCTGCGTGACCACCTCTCCAGAAACAGGCTCGACCAAACCCGAAAGAGTGGCCATCAATTGATAGCTCAAAAATGAATTTGTGGTCATCACGGAGAGCTGTTCTCCTGGATGAAGACACCAATCCCAAGGAGAGGTGGTCACAACACTGGAATCAGTCTTATCAGCCCTCAACACAAATTCATCGAATGCCAGAATCGGCTCAGCCGAACTCGAAGAATTCAACACCTGGTGAATCGGCTCTACGTCAATTTAATCTTACCAGACTCTTATCAGGCTCCCCAGCAAAAGTAGGAAAATAAAACTATATAAATCATTCAACCATATTTAAGAATCCATCCCCTTGCTCCCTTCAATAAACCAGTTTGACAGCGTTTTTCAAGACGTTCAATGATCAGTTGCAACGCCTTCTCTCCCATCGATTGAAGAACGCTTCTTGGTATCCAAACTGCTGCAGATTCTGATTTCAATTCCAGGCTTAAATTGGCTTCGGCCACTAAACTGCTTTCCCTAGGAAAAATCTTGGCGCTACAACAAAATAATACTAACGAGTCGAGTTTACCAAGACCCCGTACTGTGCAATCTTCAAATTCAATTTGCAAACTGGTATCAATCCAACGTGCACGAAAAATCACTTCCGGCTGAATGCGGAACATTAATAACGAATAGGGCCTAGAGACGTAATGAAAACGCCCTCCCTCTGCCTTTTGCACTTTCTTGCGGTTGAGCAGTGCTTTGAGGGGTCGAGATGGTTCTGAGAGATAGTCCTGGAGTTGAGCCGCAGTTCCTCCAGAAAAATCAAGATCAAGCCGATGTGAGCGGTAAACCTTCAACAGGCAGAAGCAGACAGGACGCAATGAATCGACCGAGGGCCAAGCTCAGGCCTCAACGTCATCATGGATGATCAGGATCTCAATGAACAGCCCGGGAAGCCCCGATGACCCGATCGTTCCGCACAGAGCACGACAGTCTTGGTCCTGTCGACGTCAGTAACGAAGCACTTTGGGGTGCTCAGACAGAACGATCTCTTCGCAATTTTGCGATCAGCAATGAGCACATTCCCGTTGAACTGATCCATGCTTTGGCATTGATTAAACGAGGATGTGCAGCCGTCAATGCGCGGCATGGCGTGCTCAGTCAAGAGCTCGCCGACATGATCATTTCCGCTGCCAATGCCATTGCAACAGGACAGCATGACGATCAATTCCCCCTCAAGGTTTGGCAAACGGGGAGTGGTACCCAAACGAACATGAATGTTAATGAGGTAATCAGCAACCTGATCTCCCGTCGCGAAGGGACACCTCTGGGTAGCCATCAGCCGGTTCATCCCAACGATCATGTGAATCGCTCACAATCCACCAACGATGTCTTTCCTGCCGCGATTCACGTAGCAGCGACGCAGCAGCTCACCCATTCCCTTCTCCCTGCTCTTCAAGCTCTGATTGAAGCCCTGGATATCAAGGCCGAGGCTTGGTTTCCGATTGTCAAAATTGGCCGAACTCACCTTCAAGATGCGGTTCCCCTTCGCCTTGGAGATGAAGTCTCGGCCTGGCGTGATCAGCTCAAGCTTTGTCGGTCGTGGATTGAGAACAGCCTTAGCCCCTTAGCTGCGTTGCCCTTAGGTGGAACAGCAGTGGGCACAGGATTGAATGCTCCCCAGGGCTTCAGCACGGAGGTGGCGAAGGAGCTGTGTAAGGACACCGGTTTGACGTTCCACCCCGCTGAAAATTTGTTCGCCGTCATGGCGGGTCACGATGCCCTGGTGCATGCCATGGGGCAACTGCGTGGATTGGCGGTGGCGCTGCTACGCATCGCCAACGACATTCGACTGCTGGGCTGCGGACCACGGGCAGGACTTGGTGAATTGCAACTCCCTGCCAACGAACCAGGAAGTTCGATCATGCCGGGGAAAATCAACCCAACCCAATGCGAAGCCATGGCCATGGTGTGCACCCAAGTCATTGGTCTGGATGCGGCGGTTGCTGCCGCTGGAGCTGGGGGGCATCTGCAGATGAATGTGTTCAAGCCGCTGATCGGATTCAATCTCCTCCAATCCATTCGCCTGCTCAGCGATGCGATCAACAGCTTCCACCAAAATTTGGTGATCGGTCTTCAGCCCAACCGCCAGCAAATCCAAACGTTTGTGGAGCGATCACTGATGCTTGTGACGGCTTTAACGCCTCGTATTGGGTACGAAAAAGCCAGCGCAATCGCCCAACATGCCCATGAGCAAGGGCTGACGTTGAAAGAAGCAGCCCTGAAGCTGGGGCACATCAGCGCCTCTGACTTCGATCGATTGGTGGACCCCACCAGGATGGCAACCCCTCACCAGTAACGTCAGGCCGCCCGCTCCGTCGCAGGATTCAGTCCGCCAGCCACCCCCGCGCGGGGATCCTCGAGTTCAGCTACTGGGAAACGGTTGATTGCCTTCAGTGCTTGCTTGGCATGGCTTCGCAACTGCTCACTAATCGCTTCGCAGTAGGGGACCTGGGCGAGAAGGTCGACCGTTCTCCGCATAATGCGGACCACATCCCCTTCATCCAAGGAGGTGTTGGCGATCAAATCGCTCCAGGATGTTCCCTTTGCCCAAGCCTCCACAAGACCCATCAACTCAGGCTCCCACCAGGCCGGCACCACAACACTGGCCCGCTCTTGGGCGCGGAGCAACTCCCGACGCAACCCGGATAAGTCCTGCAACGCTTCTTCCGCAGGACCAGAGGGGGGGAAGCCACTCCAAAGATCCGGTCGATTCACCTCGGTGCTGATCGCCTCGAATACGGCAGCCAGATTGGGCGGATCAAGCTCATCCAAATGTCCACTCATCAGAGCAAGGCCAAGCCATAGCTCGTTGTCCCCACGCAAAGCCGCCACGGTGCGTCCAACTTCTGTGGGATCGAGATCATCCAGACAGCCGAATTGTTGAAGGATGTCCTTCAACGCCAAAAACATGTCCCAGTGACGATTGGAACGGTGATGCAGCAACCGCTGCCGCTCAGCGATTTCATGCTCCAACTCCTCCATGCGACGACGGTGTTTTTTGAGTTGCTTGCGATCACCCCAACGGTGAGCGGGATGCTGCTCGAGTTCCGACTCCAACTGCTGCACCAAACGGGCTTGGGTGAGAACCTCGCCCGCCAGGTCGTATTGCGGGGTGGTCATGTCGTGGCGTCTGGCCATATGGGCCACAGCCAAAGCGAGCTGACCGCTGATTTGATCCCCATGGCGGATCTCGCCCGACCGCTGCAAGACCGGAGGAACTACCCCATCAACCTGAAGGCAGCTCAGTTCGGCGTGAAGACTGACGACGCCCTGGCAGGGCAACAAAATCCAAACGTTGTCGTCCGTAAGACAGAGCAATCGGGGGAATTGGCCTGGCCCATTCACCTTTTCAACAATCACCGCTGGGGTGACCCGTCCGCGAAGCTGGGGTGACTTCAAACTCACCAAGGCTCCGTTGCTGGCGAATTGAAGGGCCTGAGTGAGCTCGTTGGCGAGAGTTTCTTCAGCTTGTTGCTGAAGAATCCTCAGCAAACGGCGCTCTTCCCGCAGCCGTCCACGCTCTTTTTCATAGTCCTCAAAATCTTCCCAGGGAACATCCCCGGCAACCCCATCAAGCTGGCTGAGCTGAAGCCGCAGCTGCGAAAGCATCTCCTCGTCATCCACCAGGTCTAAACCTGCGAGATAGCGACCAAAGCTGCGTTGCACCAACTCCCTGGCTTTCTCAAGGCTGTGGCGCTGCAGGAGGTTGAGAACCATTCCGTAACTGGGGGTGAACTGACTCACCAACGGATCGGCCGGACTCGTGGCCAGCTGCCCCGCTTCCCGAACCCCCTCAAACCGGCTTTGAACCGTGACGACATAGCCCTGGGAATCCAAGCCGCGCCGACCGGCGCGACCGGCCATCTGCAGAAACTCGCTCCCCATCAAGGGACGGTGCCCCCGTTCCGTTCGCTTCGACAACGACGCGATCACGGTGCTCCGAGCCGGCATGTTGATCCCTGCAGCAAGGGTTTCCGTGGCAAACACCACCTTCACTAACCCCTGCTGAAACAGTTCCTCAATAAGCTCTTTCCAAGCGGGCAGGACCCCCGCATGGTGTGCCGCAATCCCTCGCAAAAGGGCATCGGCATGGATGCCATCACGCACCGCCTCTGGGTTCGCCACGCTGTAGGCCGAAAGCCGAGCATGGATCCGTGCCTGTTCGTCTTGGGTGACAAGGCATTGAGCACCCAAATCACGAACCGATTTGTCGCAATTTCGGCGGCTAAAAATGAAATAGATCGCAGGCAACATGTCACGTTGTGCCATCTGGGCCACAACGAAACTGATGGGGGGAGCTTCTGGCTGAGGTGGTTTGTTGGAGCGCCCCTTGCGCTTTTGACCCTTTGGAGCCCGCCACACTTTGCAGTTGGGGTGCAATCCAGTGCCGGCCTCATTTAACAGAGGATGCAATCCTTTGGCGCTACAAAAGCTGAATTGCAATGGCACGGGGCGGTGGTCGCTGACGATCAGCGTTGTGGGCCCATGCACCTTTTCAATCCAATCGGTGAGTTGGCCCGCATTGGCCACAGTGGCCGACAAGGCAACGAGTTGAACGGGAGGCGGGCAATGAATGATTGATTCCTCCCAAACGGTTCCGCGCTGGGAGTCATTCATGTAGTGGCATTCATCAAGCACCACCGCTTCCACATCAGCGAGTGGATCGTCATGCTCATCGGCCTCGGCATAGAGCATGTTCCGAAAGATTTCCGTGGTCATCACCACGATTGATGCCTCCCGATTCACACTCAAGTCACCGGTCAACAGACCAACGTTCTCATCGCCAAACTGTTCCCGAAAGTCACGCAGTTTCTGATTGGAGAGTGCCTTAAGGGGAGTCGTATAAAAAACTTTCTGACCATGGGCGAGCGCCCGATAAATGGCATATTCACCCACCAAGGTTTTGCCCGATCCGGTGGGAGCACTCACCACAACTGAGTGCCCTTGATTGAGCGCATCAACGGCTTCTAACTGAAAGTCATCTAGCGGGAATGCGAAGCATTGGCTGGGGTCAAGCCCTGACCCTGAAGCTGCAGCATCGGACGCCTGAGTGGAAGGTTCCGGCTGAGCTTGAGTCATTGCTGAATCTTAGGGAGCTTCGCCACCGCACCCTGAAAGAACACGCTTCGAGAGAACGTGCTCTAAGACACCGAGCTTGGAAACCGATGGATGGCCAAAACATGCGAAATCCATAAGCCCAATCAGGTGACAACGTCCCACAACGAGATCGCTTTGACTTTGACGAGAAAGCCTCAAGCTTTGTGGCAAAAACTGGCACTTTTGTGGTGTGGGTGATGACAGAACCACCGCATCGGTGCCATGACTGAGACACTCCGGCGTAACGATGTGGCCACCAGCCAGCTTTTACAGACCCTCCCATCCGAAGACACCTTGATCGATGCCCTGCGCGGTTGTCGGCATACGGAGGAATTGGAAGCCCTCGAACAACGGCTCAGGGGGGTGAGCGAGGCACCACCATTGTTCGAGTGGATTTGCGACCTCCTCGTGGCGCGACGTATCTCGCGAGGACTGGCCGCACGATTGCTGACACAACTGCATTCCCAACAGCAACCCAGCACTTAGACCCTGCGTTGTTGACGGCTTTGCCGCCGCCAGAGGGCCGCCAAAGCGCTGCCGATCAGACAATGAATCACCGCAGAAATAGCCCCAGGCAGCGCAGTGATCGGACTGGAAAATCCTCCGCTGCGGGCTAGGACCACTGCCAAGCCGGAATTCTGCATGCCCACTTCAATGCTGATGGTGCGTTGAACAAGAACTCCTTCACCCACCAAACGGGGCACCAACCAACCCAGCAGAAAGCCAGCACCATGCAACAGGACACAAGCCAGGAACAACCTTGGCCCCTGTTGTTGCAGCACCGTGGCTTGGCTCCCAACAATGCTCGCCACGATCATCACGATGGCCAGGACGGCCAACGGAGCCATCACCGGCTCCACCCGACTGGCCAATCGCGGCATCCCCTGCTTGAGCAAAACACCCAATGTCAAAGGGAACAGCACCACTTGGAGAACTTTGATCAGCAACAACCCACCATCAATGGGCACGTACTGACTGGCCAATAACGCCGTGAGTTGGGGTGTGAGAACAACCGCCACCAGCGTGCTCACCGTGGTCATCACCACGGATAAAGCCACATCGGCACGACCAATCAACGCCACAACATTGCTGGCCGTTCCACCCGGACAACAGCCCACCAAAATCAAGCCCACCGCCAAGGGCGGCGAGAGGTGCAAAGCAAAGGCCAACAGGGCCGCAACCGATGGCATCACGATGAACTGCGCCACCACACCGATCACAACGGGACGGGGACGCTGCCCAACCCTTCCAAAGTCTTGAGGCGTGAGCCCAAGCCCCATCCCCAACATGATCACCCCAAGACCCAAGGTGATCAGGTCGCCTCGAAACCACGTAAACAGTGGGGGGTAGAGAAGGGCTAACAACGCACCCATCAGTGTCCAAAGAGGAAACAGAAGGGTGAAACGCTCGGAATTCATCGCCGACTCAAACCTTGAACCATCTTTATTCAGACTGATGGCATGACCAACGAGCCAATCCGCTCCGTTGAACCAAACCGACGCCGGTCGTTACGCAACTGGCAGCCGGGGGATCAGCCATGGGAACTCAAGGGCAGCGCAAGAGGTCGGCCAGGGCTCAGGGATCTGGCCAGTAATGACTATCTCGGCCTAGCGCGACATCCAGCGGTGATTAAAGCCGCGGCCATCGCCCTTGATGCCGATGGTGTTGGAGCAGGCGGATCGCGCTTGGTCACAGGCACACGACCAAGGCACACCCGCCTCGAGGCGGAACTCGGCGAATGGCTCGGACGAGACCAAGTGTTGCTGTTCCCCAGTGGCTTTCAAGCGAACCTCGCGGCAGTCGCCGCCCTCGCAGAACGCCACACCACTGTGTTGGCTGATCGGCTGATTCACTATTCCTTGCTTGTGGGCGTCCGTGCGAGCGGTGCACGGCTACAGCGCTTTGCCCACAACGATCTGGAGGATCTTGAGCGTCGGCTGCAACAGCTGGATCGAAACAACTCGGCACCAGTGGTGATCAGCGAAAGCTTGTTCAGCATGGAAGGAACCAGTCCAGATTTGAAGGCCATGGCAGCGCTATGCGCGCGACATGGGGCTCAACTGTTGGTGGATGAAGCCCATGGCTTGGGGGTAGTAGGGCCAGGCGGGCGTGGGCTCTGTTGGGGAGTCGATGATCCGGTTCATCTGATCAGCGGAACATTCGGAAAAGCATTCGGTAGCGGCGGTGCGTTTCTCGCGGGGGATGCGGCCATGGGAGAACGGCTCCTGCAAACCAGCGGCGCCTTTCGCTACACCACAGCCTTGGCTCCGCCGTTAGTCGCTGGGGCCCAGGCAGCCCTCGATCTCATCAAAGCAAACCCGCACTGGGGACAAGCATTGATTCAACGGTCCGAGGCCTGGCGAACCGCCCTCGCATTGGCTGGATGGCAGCGTCCGCGTGGAATCGGACCCGTCTTGCCCCTGCTGCTGAACAGTGATCAGGGGGCCCTCGATTACCAGCAACAACTCGAACAGCACGGACTCCTCAGCATCGCGATTCGACCACCAACCGTTCCAGAAGGAACCTCCCGACTACGCCTGGTGCTTCGTAAAGACCTACCGGATGACACGTTGGAGCTGCTGCTCGGTGCCCTCGCTGCCGGATGACACAGATCTTCGCGGTACATGGATGGGCCGGGCACGCCGAACAATGGACCTATTGGCGGCGCTTGATGGAACAACGGCAATGGCCCGTGCAGGTGATGGAACGGGGCTACGGGAACAACGCACCAACACAGCCGAGTTGGACCAATGAAGCCGGTCCCCGCGTCGTGATTGCCCATTCCCTCGGGCTGCATTTCCTCCCATCGCCTCTCCTCCAAGAGGCAACAGCCTTGGTCTTGCTGGGGTGCTTTACAGCTTTCGTACCCGAAGGACGCAACGGTCGTTCGACCCAAGCTGGCCTGAAAGGGATGCGAGCAGCCCTGGGCTCAGAGGGTGAGAGGTCCATGTTGGAGCGTTTCTTTCAACGGGCCATTCAGCCCCTCTCCCCGGGAGCTTGTCCTCCTTCGCCACTCCTCAAGGGCCTCTCTTCAGAGGGACGGAAACGCCTCCATGACGACCTGGTCTTACTGGAAACATGTCGAACCCTCCCTCGGGGATGGCCCTCCGATGCCCGTGTTTTGGTGATTCAGGGAGAGCAAGATGCCGTCGTGCACCCCAGAAGCCACCAACAACTCCTCGATCAGCTCGGCAGCCAAGTGGAGCGGGTCCATCGCGGGCCTGATTGGGGGCATGCCTTGATCACCACTGAAGTGTGGGAACTCGTGGAGCGATGGATCGAAAGCCTGTGATCGCAACAGAAGACGTCCTAAAGCAATTCAGCAACGCTGCCGATCGGTACAACCATGCAGCACGCCTGCAGGAGGGCATGGCATGGCGACTCGCTGGCCATTGCCGCCACCTAAGGATTCCTAGGGGACTGTGGGTGGACCTGGGGAGCGGAACAGGACGATTGGCCGATGCCCTGGAGGTCACCCACCCGGGGCAATCCGTGCTGCGCGTGGATGGCAGCGCAGCAATGCTGCAACAGCAACAGCCCAGTGCCAAAACGCTGCAGTGGGACCTCAGCCGAGGCTTGCCGCCCTGGCCCCAACAGCCTCAATTGCTGAGCTCCAGCTTTGCCCTGCACTGGTTGCCAAATCCCGTCCAATCGCTGCGGACGTGGATTCAGACTTTGCAACCGGGCAGCTGGCTCGTGCTGGCGGTGCCCATCGAAGGCAGCTTTCCCCAGTGGCATGCCGCCGCCACCGCAGCTGGCGAACCCTGTACTGCCTTGCCCTTACCGGTAGGCAAAGAATTGATGGCCGTCATTCCGCCGGGGATGGTCCAACGGCAACAACTGCTCCCATTCAGCCAAACCGCGGGTTCACCAGCTTCATTACTCAAACCAATGATCGAAATCGGTGCCGGATCAACAACCGCAAACCGACTTCCACCGGGGGCCTGGCGTCGAATTTTCAAGGCATGGCCACAAGCCAACATCGCCAACCGGTTTGCATTGTCCTGGAGAATTCAGCTTCTGATCTTGAACCGATGACGTCCCCATCACGTCGCATCGTGGTTTGTGGAACCGACACCGATGTCGGTAAGACCGTGGTGAGCGCATGGCTCGTGCAAGGCCTTGAGGCCAGCTATTGGAAACCAATCCAAAGCGGGTTAGACGGCGGCGGAGATCGCGAACGGGTCCGCAACCTGCTGGATCTTCCCGCGCAACGGCTGCTCCCTGAGGCCTTTGCCTTTAGCCAGCCAGTGTCGCCGCATTGGGCCGCTGAGCTCGATCAAAGCCCACTGGTGCCCGAACAATTGAACCTCCCAGCCTGTGATGGTGCGCTTGTGGTGGAAACGGCAGGGGGGTTAATGGTTCCGCTCACACGGCAGCTCCTACAAATCGACCAATTGCAACATTGGGGCTTACCCATTGTTCTTGTGGCTCGCAGCGGCCTCGGAACGTTGAACCACACCTTGCTGAGCCTGGAAGCCCTCCGACACCGCAATCTTCCGGTGCTTGGACTGATCCTGAATGGACCCCACCACAGCGATAACCCCACCACCTTGGAAACGTTTGGCGGCATTCCCGTTCTGGCCCAGCTCCCCCCGCTCAACCCCCTCAACCGTGAGGCACTTCAACAGCAATGGCACGACCAACGGCTCAGCCCTAAGTTTCAGGAATTGTTGGATCGAACATCCCGTTGAATTCACGTCAAACACTGGCAACCGTTGCTGTATCAGCGCTGTGTGTCGGAATCCTGGTGTTGTTTACGGACATCGAAGTGCAACTCGTGCGCTGGGTGAATTGCGGAGCGATCGCCACGGAGAGTGAGCGGTCGAGCGAGATGTGTCGCTAACCGATCTGAAGGAGGGGCTGACAAAGCCAGGCGATAACAACAATTAAGACAGCCCAAGCTTCTGGGCAAGCCCATGACAGTCGTGGGCGCTACTTGAGGTTCCAAACTGACTGCACTGCTGTAGGTGGCCATGGCGCTTCCACGTCACCCAAATCTCTGGCCTCCATTCACTCAAATGGCCAGTGCAGCTGCGGCGCAGCGGGTAACAGCCGGTGATGGTGCCCTGCTGTTGCGTGAAGAGGGGCCCCCGTTAATTGACGCGATTAGTAGCTGGTGGGTGACCTTGCATGGCCATGCCAATCCAGTGATGGCTGAGGCGATTGCCGATCAAGCACGACGACTCGAGCAGGTGATCTTTGCGGATTTCACCCATGAACCAGCCGAGCAATTGGCGGTTCGACTCAGTGGAATCACCGGCCTCCAACGGCTGTTTTTCTCAGATAACGGATCGACGGCCGTGGAGGTGGCGATCAAAATCGCCTGCCAATGGTGGGCAAACCGAGGCCAGCCACGCCATCAAATCGTTGCCTTCGATGGCGCGTATCACGGAGATACTTTCGGGGCCATGGCCGTTGGCGAGCGCAATTTGTTCAGCGCTCCATTCGAAGACAAATTATTTCCCGTCGCCCGAGTGCCCTGGCCCAGCACCTGGTGGAACGACGACGACGTTGACCGCAAGGAAACAGCCGCACTTCAAATCCTCGAAGACACCCTTCAAACCCCAACGGCAGCAGTGATCCTCGAGCCTCTGCTCCAAGGGGCAGGGGGCATGACCATGGTGCGTCCGGACTTTCTTCGGGAGGTTGAACGCAGAACAAAAGCTGCCGGAGCCCTGCTCATTGCCGATGAAGTCCTCACTGGATTTGGACGCTGCGGCGACTGGTTTGCTAGCCGCCGTGCCGGGATACGTCCAGACCTCATGGCGTTGTCCAAAGGTCTCACGGGAGGCTGCTTACCAATGGGGGTGACCATGGCCAGTGAAGCCGTGTTCGAAGCCTTTATCGGAGACGACCCCAACCTCACCCTGTGGCATGGCCACAGCTTCACGGCCAATCCCCTGGGCTGTGCCGCTGCGAACGCCAGCCTGACGTTGCTCGAACGCAATCCAATGGCATTCCAAAACTTCGAGGCACGCCATCGGCCGCACCTCGAAGCTCTTTCCCAGCACCCGCGTGTGGAACGAGCACGGTTGCTGGGAACGGTCGCTGCCTTCGATTTGGTCGTTGGTGGAACCGCCGGCTACCTCAACCCGGCAGGCCCCACGGTCAAACGCATCGCCATGGAGCACGGCGTTTTTCTTCGTCCCCTCGGCCAGGTGGTGTATCTCTTACCGCCGCTCTGCATCAGTGATGCGCAACTTGAGCAGTGCTACGGAGCCATCCAAACCGCTCTCGATCAACTCTGAACCAACCATCCCCGGCAGAGGGCAAGTCTTAAGGACCAGCCTGGATCGCCGCCTCCACATCAGCGCGCGACAGCCCATAGGGCAGGGAGCATTGCGTTTCCGAGCTGCTCCCAGATGCCTGCCAAATCACCTTGAGGTCTTCACGGTCCAAGAGAAGAACGGCACTCCAAGCAGGTCGTTCCAATTGCCATCGGCACGGATCATTGTCGATCCGAATGGCGCCCAATTGAAGCAGCCATTGCTCAAGCGCTCGGAGGGAGTGCTGATTGAGTGGTGAACTCTCCGGTGGAAGGGGGGACGGCATCGGATCGCAGGTTGGAGGTTCTCAAAGTCTGCTCATCGGTGAGCCAAGACGGCGACACTTGCCAATCCCGGCCTTGCACAACCGCCACTCCCAATCCCAGCAACAAGCTGAGAAGGAGCGCCAAGCTCAGCAGAACCAAAGAAAACCATTCACCTCCTGACAGTGGACGTCGTTCACCAATCCCGTTCCAAGGATCAGAGGTGGCCTTCTGAACGACGTGAGGCCTCGCAGTGGTTTCGCGCAGCATGGCGTCGTAAGCATCGCGACGCCCAGGGTCCGCCAGAAGGGCGTAGGACTCCTTGAGCTGTTGAAACGCAAGGCTGGCCTGCGCTTCAGGTAGCGCCGTAGTGTCGGGATGCAATGCTTTGCTCTTGCGCCGGAATGCCTGGCGCAATGCTTCCGGATCAACTCCTGGGGCCACACCGAGCCGTTGGTAGTGGCTGATGGAGACGTCCGGCACAGACTTGATCTGGTCCTTCATCCTAAGAAAAGTTGCCCACGCAGCCCATGGCCGATGCCACACCGGGAGCTGAATATTGGACGGCACTCGGTTGGCAACCGTCGACGGAGCAGGTGGATCAGCTTGCAATGCTGCAAGTCCTGTTGCGGGAATGGAACGCGAAAGTCAACCTCACCCGACTCGTGGAGGGCGATGACTACTGGATCAATCAAGTGTTTGACAGCTTGTGGCCCTTAGCGGCTGAGTTGAACAAACCCCACCAACCCAGAACCTGCATGGATGTCGGCACAGGTGGTGGATTCCCGGGATTAGCGATCGCGATTGCCCTACCGGGCGCGCATATGACACTGCTGGACTCCGTGGGCCGTAAAACGGCAGCGGTGGAGGCGATGGCCAGCAAGCTTGGCCTCGCGGATCGCGTGGCCGTTCGCACCGAACGGATCGAAACGACAGGCCATGATCGCGCCTGCCGCGGCCAGTTCGACCTCGCCATGGCTCGCGCCGTTGCGGCAGCCCCCGTCGTGGCGGAATACCTCGTTCCCCTTTTGAAACCCAAAGGGGAAGCACTGCTTTTTCGAGGGCAATGGTCTGAGGACGACACCGCACAATTCCACAATGTGCTGACGCCGCTGAAGGCTCAATTAACTGGGGTAGAGGCGCGTCAGCTGCCGTCCGAACGGGGTATCCGTCACCTCTTGCGCGTGCAGCCCACTGGAACCTGTCCATCGTCCTATCCACGGGCCGTTGGCATTCCTAGCCGGACACCGCTGGGCTCCTAAACAGGCTTCAAATGCTGGTCAGCCGCTTTTGAGCGTCGCCCGCCAACCGATGTTTGAGTTCAGTCAGGATGAGAGGAATCCTCGCCCGCCAAGGACTAGCACCGAGCACAGCCTGAAGGGCCGACGCACTGACTTGATCATCAAAGGAATCGGCATTGGATCCGGCAAACCAATGCCCCCCTTGGCCAAGCAGTCGATAGCGCGCTGTTGCGAAGCTCTCGAGGTCCCAGGCCTCCAACATGTTGTGGAGCCAAAGCAAAACGGGCAAGTTGATCTCTCCAGGCGTGTCTTGCCAAGAGGGAAGCCCCACATGCCATGTGGCCATCCATTCGGCTCCTAGCGCGTCCACCGCCGCCCTCTGCAGGCGTTGATGCACCGGTTCAATCAAATCAACGGCTTGAGGCAAGAGCTCAATGGCCTTGAGATGGCGATCAAAATCCTGCGGTGAAGCAGCACCCACACTGATGGTGTGCACGCGTTCATCCTGCAAACAGAACAGATCGTTAAACACAATCGGGTGGAGCGGTGCACAAAGGTCGAGCAGTTTCTGCGATGGGCTGTGGAGATGGCCCCCTTTGTCAGTCGGGCTAATGATGAAAACGCCCATGTCTTGGCGGCGGGCCGCGTCCAAGGCAGGGGAATTGTCCTGACGGATGTAATACCAATGCAGATTGAGGTAGTCGAAAGCTCCGGTGTTGCACGCATCCACAATCAACTCGGTGGGTCCATGGGTTGAAAAACCCACCGAACCAATCCGGCCCTTTGTCTGCCAGCGACGGACCACCTCCATGCAACCGCCGGGTCGAAGCGTCTGCTCAAGGTGTTCTGGCAAGTTGATGCCATGAATGGCCAGCAGGTCCAAACGATCACAGTCCAAGCGTTCAAAGCTCAGCTCCAGCTCCGCTTCAAAGGCAACAACATCATCACGGGGAGGAACTTTGCTTTGCAGCAAACGCTTGGCATCGGGGGCCTTGGGCAAGGCCCAACCCAACTGCCGCTCTGATGTGCCGTAGTGACGAGCCGTTTCCACATGATGAAATCCCTCAGCCACAGCCCGATTCAACGTGGCCTGTAACTGAGCTTGCGATGCTGCTGAGATGTCCTCTGCCGGAAGATCGCTCCAACTCTGCTGAAACCGCATAGCCCCGAGCGACAACAGTGGAATGTCCAGCTCTGTTCGTCCAAAGCGTCGGGTTGGAAGCGAAGCCATCAACCCTGAGGACGTGCCTGCAGGTTTTGCCGCTCTAAACCCTGCTTCAACGCTTTGAGGGATTCGAACGGAACCCAATGAATGCAGTCCACAGGGCAGGTGTCGATCGCTTCTTGAATTCGATCGGTGCTGTCGCCATCTTGACGAAAGGCTCTGGAACGACCGAGATGGGGCTCAACGACGAAAGTATTGGTGGCGACATGGGCGCAATAACGGCAACCAATACAAATGGCCTCATCCACCCACACGGCTTGATCCCTGAGCTGACCACCCAGCAATGGCTCCAATCCATTCGCCTGAACGGAATGAATTGCTGGAGCAGAAAAAGCAAGCGATGGATCAGCCAGGGTTAAGCGTCCCAGCGAGTAACCACGAGTTCGATCGAACCATCCTGGGCCTGGGTTTGTTCAGCAACCTGGAAGCCTTCGTTCGCAGTAGCCGCTAATACCGTGTTCAAGGCATAGCGCTGGGTGAGTTTGGCCAGAAAGCGTTCGATTGGGATCTGTTGTTTCCAAAGATCTAAGTCGGTCACCAGCTCGTAAGAACCAGACTTGGCGTTCCATCGAAAACCAAGGTCACCGCCCTCTTGCATCGTGACAGCCAGATCAGCCGTCACGGTTTGACCTTGGTAACCACGGACTGGGCGCGCCCCTTGCTCTGGAGGGAAGCCCATGTCGTTCAGCGCTTGAACCAATGGATCGAGCTGGCGCAGTTCTGTTTTAACGGTGCTGAAATGCGACATCAGTGCAATTGCGCGGGAAGGGATTGGGATTGGCTAGTCGGCTGCTGAAACGCTTCAGCAGTGGGTTCTTGGTGTTCAACGGCTCCAAGCGCAGCTTCCAACCGTTCGGTGAGCTGCTGGCACGCAGGACCGGCCACCCCTTCGACCCTTTCTTCCACGCGACCGTCAGGTCGAATGGTGAAACGAACCGTGCGTTGGGGCATTCGACCTGCGTGAGATGTGGCGCAATCTAATGGTGGTTTTCAAGAGTCGTTGTTGGTTCTGAACCTCAGATCAGAAACCCGTCGTTCATCAGGGCCTCTAAGCGCTCCACAACCACGGGGTTTTCTAACTGCTCAAGAGCTGTACGCGCCTCATCTTGCACAGATCGTTCACCGTCGTGAAGGAGCGACTCCATCAGCACTTCAATGATCTCGAGTTGACGAGGCTCGACCAACTGATCCATTAAGCGCCCCAGTGCCCAAATGCAATTGCTACGCACTACGGGTTCACTATCGATCTGAAGGCTGGCAACCAATTGACTCACCGCCGGATCCGCTTTGGCGGGCGAGCGGCCACCTGACTCAGCCAAAGAACCCGGACACCACAACCGAACCGCAGCCACATCGGTTTGCAGCGCATGAATCAGGGGATTCAGGATCGGAGCATCGGGGTAATTCCCCAAACTCCAAGCCGTGGCTTTGCGCACATAGGCATTGCTATCGGTCCGAAGCAGCTGAAGCAGCGGTTCCACCGCCGGTGGCGAAGGATTGCGCCCCAGGGCATACACCGCGCTCATCCGCTCCACTGGACAAGGGCGTTGCAACAGGGGAAGCAACAGAGGAAGGGCTCTGGGATCTCGATGCTCACAGAACACTTGCAGCCCTTGCAGGCGCTGATCATGGGTCCCCCGGAGGGCGAGCAAACCCTGATCACAAGCAAAAGCAATCGATGGCGAAGCATCGTCAACTGCTTGGTTCGGCTCAAAGGCATCGAGCGGATCAAGATTTTCTTCGGCGGCCAGCTCGCGCGCCAACAAATCTGGATCCAACGCAAGGCTGGCGGGTCCTCGATCCCTTTGTTGGCTGCGGTCTTCCGTCATGACTCGATGTTACGGGACCCGGTCAAATCCCTTGGGTGGTCAACCGACTGGAGCGGGTGCCAGCATGTCACCGGGCAACCAAATCCTGGCGCTGACAGCGAACAGCGCGAGGGCGAATAACAAAACGATCAGTGCTGGAAGCACGGTGGAACGAAAAAAAGACAAGGGCCGATTGATCTTGTTGTTCATTCTGCTGATGGGTGGACAGCAAGCGCTGGCCGACGCAAAAACAGAAACGACACCACCAGCACACTGAGTCCACACCAGCCGGTGATCTGTTGGTGCAACAGGAATCCTCCGGTGCCCAACAATCCGCCGAATAGAAGGCCACATGCCCACACAAAACGCTGGAGCATCACTGGGAAGCTTTCAATCGGAGTGACGTCAAAGCGATGACGTAAATGGGCCCATCCAGGACCCGGCGGTCGCACCTGGCGCACAAATCGCTCAAGCACATCCTCAGATTCCGGAGGAGTGCACAACATCACGGTGAGCCATACGGCAGCGGAAACCCCCGTGATTACGGCCAGACGCACGCCGTAATCATCGATGCGTACCAAGGGTGTGATCGAGGTGAGTACTCCAACGAGAAAGCCGCAGAGCATCGCGGACAATTCAGCAGCAGCATTGACCCTCCACCAAAACCAACGCAACACCAACACAACCCCTGGACCAGAGCCAATCGCGATCACGAGTCGGAACACCGCCCCGATGCTGTTGCTCACTAAGGCCGTGATCACGCCAAGCACGAGTAGCAACACCGTGGTGGCCTGACCAACCAAGAGCAATTCCCGTGGGCCAGCTTGGGGCCGAACAAACCGTTCGTACAGATCATGGGTGAGGTAACTGGCGCCCCAGTTCACGGAGGTACTCACCGTGCTCATAAAAGCGGCAACCAGGGACACCACCACCAGCCCAAGCGCCACAGGTGGCAAAAGATCAATTGCCAGCTTTGGGTAACCAAGCTCTAAATCGACTTGTTCTGGCAAGAGAACAAGCGCAGCTAAAGCCACCACCACCCAGAGCCAGCTGCGAATCAAGTAGTTCACAACCAGAAAAACCCAGCCAGCAAGCCGTGCTTGCTGCTCATCACGGGTGGCCAGCATGCGTTGGATGAACTCACCACCACCATCACTGCGACGAAAACTCCACCACTGCACGGCGATGTAAGCGGTGAACATGGGCACACTGATGCCAGCGCCATCGAGCCAGGTGAAGCCCTTCTCGTCCCACGTCCAAGGAACCAAGGAGAGCAATTCAGGTCGGTTGAGGGATTGAAGTTGATCGAGCAGCGAGGCCATCCCACCCGTTGCGTGCAAAGCAGCGACAGCAACCGCCAAGGCACCCAGCAAGGCGAGCACAAGCTGTACCAAATCCGTCATCACCACCGCCCAAAGCCCTCCAACAACCGTGTAGCTGACCACCAACACGGCAACGATGGCCAGCAGCCACACCGTGTCGGACAGGCCCAAAAAGCTCGGCTCACCTCGAACAATCCCCAACGCTTCCACCACTTTTCGCAGGGCCAGAAACGCGTAACCGATCCCAATACAGTTCACGGGTAACGCCAGGAGAAACGCCTTAATCCCGCGAAGCCATGCAGCAGCAGCACCGCCATAGCGCAATTCAGTGAAGGCCGCATCGGTTAACACGCCGCTCCGTCGCCAAAGCGGTGCAAACACCACTGCCATCGCGACGTGGGCCAGCCCGAAACTCCACCATTCCCAGTTGCCCGCCAAACCACGACTACCGACGAGCCCTGCGATGTACAGCGGCGTATCAATCGAAAAGGTGGTCGCCGCCATGGATGCGCCGGCCAACCAGCCGTTTAAACGCCGCCCTGCAACGAAATAATCCTCTTGGCCACGATTCCGGCGAGCCAGCCAAAGGCCCAACAACAATGTCAGCAGTAAGTAAAGACCAAGAAGAAGCCAGTCGACTGCAGCCATTCACCCTGCCACCAATCTCTCCAGTCTTGGACAAAAGGGGATCGATCAGGGCAGATGAAGCCTGGGGCTATGCAGATCGACATGAAATCATCACCGAACCAAACAACATCTATACGCCAGAACGATCATCAACAAATGCAGAAGATAGAGATGAAAAATATCAAATAACAATCAAACAAACAACGATCGGTTACCACGCCTTAAGTCATCTCACAAAAGCTCATTACGGCTAGGAACCTTTCAGATGTTGCCGACGCAATTGACCACAGGCAGCATTTTGATCCAAACCACGGCTTGCTCGCAGGCTGACGGCAATCCCTCGGCGCTCTAAAACCCGGCGGAAAGCCTCAATTCTCTGGGTAGTTGGGCGCTTAAATTCTTCCTCTTCAATCGGGTTATAGGCAATTAAATTGACGTGACTTTGAAAACCACCCACTCGATCAGCCAATTCAGCGGCATGCTCGGGGTGATCATTTAACTCGCCAAGCAAAATATATTCAAAGCTGACACGACGCCCTGTGAGATCTAAATAGTGTCGACAATCATCCAGCAAATCGTCATAAGGATACGCATGAGCCGTTGGAATCAACTCTTCCCTTAATTGCTGGTTGGGGGCATGCAAACTCACCGCAAGGGTGAATTGAGCTCTCCCAAGTTTCTCCATCGCCAACTCTGCTAACTGGGGCAGTGTTTTGGGCACACCAACCGTGCTCACGGTGATGCGCCGCTGCCCAATGCCAAGGTCGGTATTCAAACAACGAATGGTCTCCAACACCGCTGCACTATTGAGCAAGGGCTCTCCCATCCCCATAAAAACAATATGGGATGGACGCCGGTCCATCGCCTCACGAACACTCAAGACTTGATCGACAATTTCATGGGTTGCTAACGAGCGTTGCAAGCCACTTTTTCCAGTCGCACAAAAACGACAGGCCATCGGACATCCCACCTGGCTCGAGATGCAAACAGTGAGTCGCTGGTCCGTCGGTATACCCACCGTTTCAATGGTTTCACCATCGTCCGTCGCCAGTAACAGCTTTGTTGTGGCATCCGCTGCCACGGATTGATGCACGAGCTTCAAACGGCCAACCCGAAAGGTCTGATCCTCAAGCTCAGTTCGCCATTGCTTCGGAAGAGCGGTGATCTCTGAAAGAGATTTAACGCCTTTGTTGTACAGCCAATCGTGAATTTGACGCCCTCGAAAGGACTTGTGCCCCTGAGCAATCGCCCAGTCTTCCAACTCGGCCGCACTGCGACCGAGTAAGACATTGTTCACCAATTCAACAACCCGTGACCGAGCTTGAATTCCACAACCAAAAGGGCAATGAAGCCAAGCATGGCCATGCGTCCATTCAACTTTTCGGTATGGCCATGAAAGCCATAACGGGGTAAGCGACGTTGGGGAATTTCAGTGGGTTCAATCATGGATCAATCAATAACGGGCGCAAAGGGGAAAGGTCAATCGTCGGACAGCAACCCCTCTTCTTGGAGACCTTCAACAGCCTCGGCATCAACAACTTGCTCTTCCTTGAGCTCGTTATCAACATCCGGCCGCGTAAATGCAGCATTCGTGCTGGCAGAAGGATCAATGTTGTGACGTGTCCGCGTGGCTTCTAGATCAGCATCACTGGGGTCGTCAAGCAAAGCACTCGAGCTAGCCGCAGGAGGCATATCCACGGTGTAATCCGGACGCAAATTTTGCATCCGGCGGTATCCCGCAGGGTCTTCGGAAAGAATATCGGGATGGGGACCCGCTTCTTTCTGGAGCTCTTCTTCGAAGCCGCTGAACCCTGTTCCAGCAGGGATCAGACGTCCGATGATCACGTTCTCCTTCAGACCACGGAGCCAGTCGCTCTTCCCTTCGATCGCAGCCTCAGTGAGAACACGGGTGGTCTCCTGGAAGGATGCCGCAGAGATAAAGCTATCTGTGTTGAGGGAGGCCTTGGTGATACCCAGCAAGACCGGAGTGAACTCAGACGGAGCCCCACCCGTAATCGCCATGGCCTGGTTGGTGTCTTCCACCTGTCTCAGCTCAATCAACTCTCCAGGTAGAAGGGTGGTGTCACCAGCATCTTCAACCCGAACCTTGCTGGTCATTTGACGAACAATCACCTCGATGTGCTTGTCGTCGATCGAGACGCCCTGAGATTTGTAGACGTTCTGAACTTCCGTCACAAGCCGGTGCTGCAGATTCGCAATCGCTTCTTGAGCAGCGTCCATCAAAGGTTTGCGGCTACGGAAGTCTTCGAAGAAGCATTCCAGAAGCTCGTGGGGATTGATCGGACCGTCTGTGAGCAATTCCCCAGCCGTCACCTGCTGGCCATCGTTGACCATCACATTGCGTCCCAAAAGGATCGGGTATTCACCGATCGCATCGTCGGACTCAATCACGTTGACGGAGAGGGAATCGTCGTCTTCCCCTTGCTTGATTTCAACCGTTCCAGGCTTCCGGCAAAGAATGGCGGATTCCCGCGGACGACGAGCTTCAAGAAGTTCCTCAATCCGTGGAAGACCCTGAACAATGTCTCCGGTCTTCTGGCGTTCGAACACCAGAAGAGCCAAGCCATCTCCCCGTTGAACCAAGTCACCATCGCGAACGTGGAGCAGGGAGTCGGGAGACACCATGTACGGACGTCCAAGGCGAAGCGTGACGCTGTTGCCACTTACAGCTTCGACCTCACCACAACAGGCTGAAGGCTGTCCACTGGCAAGCAACTCACCATCAACCACACGATCACCAACCGCCACGGTCGGCTTGCCTGACGTGGAAATCGTGGTGGTGTCTTCCGGACGCTCAACGATTAAGCGACGAACGGGCTCAGCCTCCGTGGCTTCAGGCAGCTGAACGACACCTTCCTGCTTACAGAGAATCTGGGTGGTGGCGACAACATCACCGGCCTTGACTGAGATTCCGTCTTCCACCTGAAGCTCAGTGTGGGTTGAGCCATGGCTGGAGTCCGACATGGTGTCGCGACGAACCAAGATCGATTCGAGAATGACCAAACGCAGGCGGGAGATCGTCTTGGCTCGCTTGTCGGGGGCCTTTTCCACATCCACCGTCATTTGTGGGGTGGTGTCGAAGGTTTCCAGAAGCAGTTGCGTTTTCAGCAGTTCAACACCCTCAACCGACTTAATCAGCTCGTTGTCTTTAAAAGCCAAGCGCTGAGTAGCTTTGATACCCAAATGAGGCCCATTGGCCTGCTTCACGTGGGATAGCTCAGGAAGCTGAGCTTCATTTGGAATGGTGTATTCCTCAACCGGTCGAAGCAAGAGGCCCTTGCCCTCAGGTGTTTCGACCGTCTGCACAAATTTCATTGTGTCGACAGACACACCCTTGGCGACGTCATCGCCGGGGTTCACCATTTGGCCATCGCCTTCAAAGCGTTCGAGCGCTTTGTTATCGCTACTCAGGTGAAGATCTCCACCCCGAACGATAATTTCACGGAGAATGTCGTTCTTTTGGGTGACAGTAACAATGCCAGCAGTTTGGCTAAAGATGTCTTTAACAACCTCAGTTCCAGCCTCAATCCATTGACCATCAGTAATCATCAACAAAGAAATATCCTTGTTGATTTCATGGGTTTCTTGAGGAACCCATAACAAGGTTCCACCCTTATTGACTTCGTATCCATTTTTGGCAGAACGCGCTTTTTTGATTGCCAAGCCGGGTGCAAATTTGACGAGACCACCCGTACCGGTACGGAAGCGATCATCTGCGAGTTCGGCGATCACCTCGCCGTTGCCAATTTTGCTGCCAGGAATGGTGTTCAGGCGATAACGGGTGCCATCTTTCGCCTCAAGATTCCACAATTCGCCGGAATGGGTGGATTCCTCGAGCAATTTGAAGTCTTTGAGGGTCATCGCCGTGGTGACGATTTGCACCTCTCGGGAATCACCAATGGAATCGCGCAAACGAACATCGCCACCAAATTCGCTGCGTTGGCTGGCTTCCGCAAGCACCTGACCTTCAGTCGCAGTGGACTTACCAGCAACAACAGGAAGAGCGTTTGGGGGAAGGTTATAAACATCACCAGCGAGGACCCACATGCGGCCAAGACGCTGAGCTTTCAGGGTGATATTTCCCTGACGATCGGTGACCTCTCTGGGTTGGATTTTTTCCTCATAACGAACCTGACCCGCCAAATCGCAGATCACATCCTTCGTTGCTTTTTCAACGCTCTTCTTCACCGCACCGGCGGCAATCTGCGCGACGGTGACGTCAGATTCAATGGCCTGACCATTATCGACGAACAGCAAAGAGCCAACCGTGATGTCGATTTTCTGAGGCCGACCCTTGCCAGAGGGCTTAATCGTGAGCGTGAAATCAACTTCTGCCTGTTGAGCTTCAACACCATGGGGCGTGCGATAGGGGCGAACCCGCGCTTTGCTGCCGAACTCAACGTCTCCGGCAACTTTGGATCGAACAACACCACTTTCAGCGGTAGACACACCTCCGGTGTGGAACGTCCGCATCGTGAGCTGCGTTCCGGGCTCACCAATGGACTGAGCGGCGATGATGCCAACCGCTTCACCCAAATCAACCAATTCGTTGTGGGCCAAGGCCCAGCCATAACACTTGCGGCAGACGGAACGATTTGCTTCACACGTGAGAGGCGAACGAATACTGACGGCGGTGACACCAGCCTTCTCAATTGTTCTTGAAAGGGCAGGGTCGATCTCGGTATCGCGCTCAGCCAACACCTCACCATCAGCATTCACCACCTGTGCAGCCGTTAAACGGCCCACCAAGCGGTTGCCAAATTTGCTGTCTTCTGCCTCAACAACAATGTGGCGGGTTGTTCCACAATCGTCCTCTCTGACAATCACATCTTGGGCAACGTCCACCAAACGGCGCGTTAGATAACCCGAGTCGGCTGTGCGCAACGCCGTGTCAACAAGACCTTTCCGTGCTCCGTAAGAGGAGATCACGTACTCGGTAACAGTTAATCCTTCTCGGAAGTTGGTGCGAATCGGCAAGTCAATAATTTCACCCTGTGGGTTGGCCATCAAGCCACGCATGCCCACGAGCTGACGAACCTGGGACATATTTCCCCGGGCCCCAGAGTTGGCCATCATCCACACCGAGTTGAGCGGTGCATTCTCATCAAAATTCTTTTTAACCGCGTTGACGAGACGCTCATTGGTCTCTGTCCAGGTATCAATCACCTTGGTATGACGTTCCACCTCAGTAATTTCACCAAGCCTGTAACGCTCTTCGGTAGCTGTGATTTGTTCTTCAGCCTGACCAAGAAGATCCTTTTTAGCCTCAGGAACTTTTAGATCGTCAACGGAAATTGAGACAGCCGCCTGAGTTGCGTATTTAAATCCAAGATCTTTCAGATCATCGGCCATGGAAGACGTCACAGCAGTGCCGTGATGCTTGAACGACCAAGCCACCAAATTTTTTAAAGCCTTTTTATCAACGATGTGATTTCGAAACGGAGGCGGTGTTTTCGAAAGGGGCTTTGAAATCTTCGCTAGTGCCTCTTTGGCTGCTTTGGCCGCTTTAGCTGCTTTGGCTTTCGAGGGCTTACGGGGCTTGGAAGTGGTCATGACTGCGCGCAGATCAGGTGGTTTGAAAGAAAAAATTCAGGCGTGATTCAGGCGGCGGCCACCGCTTCGATGATGGTGTGATTCATAACCACACGGCCAACAGTGGTGAGGATGTAACGGCTGATCAGCGCTCCCTCCTCATCGAAGCGATCGCGTCGGTAGGTCCACTGTTCAATGCGAGTTCCGTCGCTCAGCGTTTCCGACTTCACTGGTTCCTGCAGTTCATCGTCGTCTTCAACTTCTCCGTTGAAACGAACCCAGACCCAGTCATGAAGACCAACACGGGTGTCGTCGAAGGCATGAATCACATCGTCCAGACCTGCAAACGTTGCCCCGCGATCACCGAATTCAGGTTGCGTTGAACCCGGTTGCAAAGCGGTTAAGTAATAAGAGCCCAACACCATGTCCTGGGATGGAGTGATGATCGGTTCACCCGTCGCTGGAGAAAGGATGTTGTTGCTGGCCAACATCAACATGCGCGCTTCTGTCTGAGCCTCGATCGCGAGCGGTACGTGAACAGCCATCTGGTCTCCGTCAAAGTCGGCGTTGAATGCCGGACAGACCAGGGGGTGAAGTTGGATCGCACGACCATCAACCAACTTCGGTTCGAAGGCCTGAATGCCAAGTCGGTGAAGGGTGGGAGCACGGTTCAACATGATTGGGTGACCATCGATCACCTCTTGGAGAACCTGCATCACTTCATCGTCGGCGCGCTGAATGAGTTTCTTTGCCGCCTTGATGTTGTTCACGATGTTCTGACGAATCAGACGGTGAATCACAAATGGCTGGAATAGCTCAATCGCCATTTCCTTTGGCAATCCACACTGATGCATTTTCAGTTTTGGACCCACCACGATCACAGAGCGGCCTGAATAATCAACACGCTTACCGAGAAGGTTCTGACGGAAACGTCCTTGTTTACCTTCAATGATGTCGCTGAGTGACTTCAATGGCCGGTTGTTAGCACCAACAACCGTGCGCCCACGACGACCGTTATCGATCAGTGCATCGACAGCTTCTTGAAGCATCCGCTTCTCATTGCGGACAATGATCTCGGGGGCCAAGATTTCCTGCAACCGCGCCAACCGGTTGTTCCGATTGATCACGCGGCGGTAGAGATCATTGAGATCAGACGTCGCAAAGCGACCACCGTCCAACTGAACCATCGGACGGAGATCCGGCGGAATCACTGGAATCACGTCAAGCACCATCCAATCGGGACGGGCACCGGTGGCAATGAAGTTATCAATTACGCGAAGACGCTTGATCAACTTGGCGCGTTTCTGCCCCTTACTGCCATTGATGTCTTCCCGCAGCTGCTGACCAACTTCTTCAAGGCTGAGATCCTCAAGAAGTTGCTTGAGGGCTTCGGCACCAATGCCAACAACAGGTTCGTTCTCAATCTCAGATTCTTCTGCATAAATCTCGTCTTCGATTTCCAACCATTCGTCTTCCGTCAGCAGCTGCTTGTACTTCAGATCCTTGTGGTCACCTGGATCAAGAACGACGTAGCAGTTGAAGTAAACAATCTGCTCAACATCACGGAGCGGCATATCCAAAAGGATGGCCACATAGCTCGGAATCCCCTTCAGATACCAAACGTGGGACACCGGAGCGGCGAGCTTGATGAAGCCCATCCGATGACGGCGGACCCTACTTTCCGTGACCTCAACCCCACAACGCTCACAAACAATGCCGCGGTGACGCACACGCTTGTATTTGCCGCAATGGCATTCCCAGTCCTTGGAAGGACCAAAAATCTTCTCGCAAAACAACCCGTCCATCTCGGGTTTCAGGGTTCGGTAGTTGATGGTCTCCGGCTTGGTGACCTCACCGACCACTTGGCCGTTGGGAAGGGTGCGCTGACCCCACTCCATCACCCGCTCAGGGGATGCAAGCGTGATCTTGACGTAATCGAAGTGATTCTCGGTGCGGAGGTTGCTGTTGGTCATTGACGATTAAGGAAGACGATTAAGGAAGAAGGAGCGGGTTGTCGGTTCGTTCGTTGATCCGTCAGTCCTCGTCGTAATCAGCGACCCCGAGGGACTCATAGGTCGGACGACTTGGGGTACTTCGACGCGGGTTCACGTCTTGCATCAGATCGACTTCTTTGCCTTCCTCGGTGTACACCGCGATATCCAAACCAAGGGACTGGAGCTCACGCATGAGCACCTTGAAGGATTCGGGAGTACCGGGGCGAGGAATTGGCTTGCCTTTCACGATGGCGTTCAAGGCCTCGTTACGACCTTGCATGTCGTCGGATTTAACCGTCAGCAATTCCTGAAGGGTGTAGGCAGCGCCATAGGCCTCAAGAGCCCAAACCTCCATCTCACCCAAACGCTGACCACCTTGCTGGGCCTTACCACCCAGAGGTTGCTGGGTAACCAGGGAGTAAGGACCTGTGGAACGGGCGTGAATCTTGTCATCGACAAGGTGCACCAGCTTCAGGAAGTGGGAATAACCCACGGCAACCGGCTGATCAAAGGGAAGACCCGTACGACCATCGCGAAGGACAAGTTTTCCAGGATTATCAGGGTTGTAGACCCAGTCTTTTCCAGACAGTTTTGCCGCCTCGGTGAGGAAGGTCGTCACTGTCTGCTGGGACTTTTCAGCCCCATGCATTTCATCAAAAGGAACGATCTTGACCCGACAATCAAGGTTGGAGGCAGCCCAACCCATCAAGAGTTCGAACACCTGGCCAACGTTCATCCGACTCGGCACACCCAGGGGGTTCAGCACGATGTCGACAGGGGTGCCATCCGGCAGGTATGGCATATCTTCACGGGGAAGAATGCGGCTAATGATGCCCTTATTGCCGTGGCGACCAGCCATTTTGTCGCCGACCTGAATCTTGCGGCGCTGGGCCACATAAACGCGAACCACCATGTTGGCGCCGGGCGGGAGCTCATCCCCTTGTTCGCGGGTATAGATCCGAACATCAACCACCCGACCGCGCTCTGTTCCAGGGACACGCAATGAGTTGTCGCGAACGTCGCGTGCTTTCTCGCCAAAGATGGCCCGGAGGAGTTTTTCCTCTGGTGGTTGATCCGACTCCCCTTTCGGCGTGACCTTACCCACCAAAATGTCGCCACTTTCAACGAAAGCACCAACGCGGATAATTCCCATTTCGTCAAGATTGCCGAGGCTTTCTTCAGCAACGTTGGGAATCTCACGGGTAATTTCCTCTGGGCCCAGCTTGGTCTGGCGAGCTTCAATCTCGTACTTCTCGATGTGAACCGAGGTGTAGAGATCATCGGTAACAAGGCGCTCACTAACGAGTAAGGCATCCTCGTAGTTGTATCCCTCCCAGGGCATGTAGGCGATTAGAACGTTTTGTCCCAATGCAATTTCGCCGCCTTGACAGGCGGAACCATCCGCCAAGACCTGACCAACAATGACCGGATCACCCTGGCGGACGATTGGACGCTGATTTAGGCAAGTGTCCTGGTTGGAACGCTGGTACTTCTGTAAGAAATGCGTGTGCTCCTGACCGTCTTCGTCGAGCACAACAATGGCGTTGGCATCAACGTAAACAACGGTTCCATTCACTCTTGAGATCGGAACCATGCCGGAATCTCGAGCCACTTGGGTCTCGAGGCCAGTCCCCACGAGAGCACGCTCGGGCCTCAGAAGAGGCACAGCCTGACGCTGCATGTTGGACCCCATCAGAGCGCGGTTGGCGTCGTCGTGTTCCAAGAACGGAATCAACGAGGTGGCCACTGAGATCACCTGGACTGGCGATAAGGCGACGTAATCAACCTGTTCTGGGGGGACTTTTTCGAAATCTTGGCGGTAGCGAACGGGAATCAAATCAGCTTTGATTTCACCGTTGTCTTCGGTCGCAACATCGCCAGGAGCAACACGAACTTCATCTTCTCGGTCAGCTGATAAATAGATGGGATCGCCAGATTTGATCACCACACCGTTCTCAACTTTCCAGAACGGGGTTTCGATAAAGCCGTACTCATTGACCCTTGCGTGGGTCGCCAACGAGTTGATCAGGCCTGCGTTCGGGCCCTCTGGGGTTTCAATCGGGCAGAGACGGCCGTAGTGGGAAGGATGGATATCACGGACAGCAAAGCCGGCACGCTCTCGGGTTAGGCCACCTGGACCAAGGGCAGAAATCCGGCGTTTGTGGGTGAGCTCAGCCAATGGATTGGTCTGATCCATGAACTGACTCAGCTGACTGGAGCCAAAGAACTCCTTAATCGCCGCCACGAGGGGCTTTGGATTCACCAGTTGGGCTGGAGTGAGCGAATCGGTTTCACCAACCGTCATTCGCTCTTTGATGATGCGTTCGAGCCGATTTAATCCGACACGAACTTGGTTCTGCAGCAATTCACCGACGGAACGGACGCGGCGGTTACCGAGGTGGTCAATGTCATCAAGGCTTGCACCACCAACATCCAATTCCAGATTGATGAGGTAATCCAGCGTGGACAACACATCCTCATGGGTGAGGGTGCGGACCGTGTCTGGGATAGTGAGACGAAGCTTTTTATTGATCTTGTAACGACCAACCCGACCAAGGTCGTAGCGCTTGGCGTCAAAGAAGCGCGTTTGCAGAAGCTGCTGACCGCCGCTCACAGATGGTGGTTCGCCGGGACGAAGCTTCTTGTAGAGCTCAAGCAGAGCCTGATCTTCAGAGCTAATACCTTCATCATTAGCGGCATCAATCGACTTTTTGTAAAACTCCGGATGACGGAGTTTGTCCAACACATCGTTGTCGGAAAGACCCATGGCACGCATGAGTACATGCGCATTGATCTTGCGCGTTTTATCAACACGAACGTGCAGAAGATCATTTTTATCTGTCTCAAACTTCAGCCATGCCCCACGATTGGGAATCACACTGGCGTTGTAAGTACGACGTCCATTCTTATCCATTTCATCTTTGAAATAGACACCTGGACTGCGCACGATCTGGTTCACGATCACGCGTTCAGCACCATTAATGATGAACGTTCCACGCTCAGTCATTAGGGGCAATTCACCTATAAATACTTCCTGTTCCTTAATTTCGCCTGTTTCCTTATTAACCAATCGGCAGGTGACATACATCTGAGAGGCGAATGTCGCATCCCGGCGTTTGGCCTCTTCCACATCGTGGCGAGGACGCTTAAGTCGATATTCACTTCCGATGAAGTGCAGCTCAAGCTTGCCGGTGTAGTCGGTAATCGGAGAGAAGCTTTCTAGCTCCTCAATCAAACCCTTATCTAAGAACCACTTAAAACTGGCCCGCTGAACCTCTACCAAGTCTGGAAGGAAGGTGGCGGTCTTGGCGACCTGAATCGCGCTGCTGCTCATGCGGGGACCGGCAGGGAGGACGAAGGAACAAAAGGACTGGACTGAATCACCGCGCAAATCTGACTAGCGAGTTACGAGAACGACAGCGATGCATTGAGCCTTCCAAGGAAAGGCCAACAAACCAACTGCTGAGCTCAGCAATCGCGGGTCAGATCAGCTAACGAGACAAGTTCACCGGAAGGGAATGGACGCTTCAGGCACCACAGACACGGTGAACCGGTCTATGGCCAGGCCAATACGACATCTTACATAACGTGACGCCCTCCCATTCGACAGGTTAGGGATTCAAGGCAGTTTGAACAAACGGCGTGCATTGGACGTCGTCACAGCGGCGACCCGATCCACGTCGACACCGCGCAAATCAGCAACACGAGAGGCCACTGAGGCCACAAAAGCCGGTTCGTTCCTCTTGCCACGTCTTGGCACTGGAGCCAGGAAAGGACAATCGGTTTCAACCAAAAAACGGTCTTCAGGAACCTGTTCGGCACAGGCATGGGTCGCGAGGGCCTTTGGAAATGTGACCGTGCCGCTGAAACTGATGTAGAAGCCAAGGTCGAGAAAGGCGTGCATTTCCTCCGGAGTCCCTCCCCAGCAATGCATTACACCAGCGGGGCAGCAGCCTTCCGATCGTCGCGTGCGGAGCTCATCCAGCATCGGCTCCGCAGCATCCCGGCAATGAACAATCACAGGAAGATTCAACTCAACAGCCAGATCAAGCTGGGGCCGAAGCACGGCGAGTTGCTCCTCCAGATTTTTGTCGCGGAATAAATCGAGGCCAAGCTCACCGATTGCAACAACCCGTGGGTCATCGAGAGCCGCCTGACGCAGCACATCAACCGTGTCTGGACACCAGTGCTCCGTATCGAGAGGATGGACCCCCACGGAGTAACGCATCTCTGGGAACCGATCAGCCAAAGAACGGATCGCAGGAATCTCCGCTGGCTCGACGCATGCATGCAGTAGAGCCTTGACGCCAGCCTCTCTCCAGCGTGTAGCAACGTCCTCGAGGTCATCCTCGAAGTTTCGAAAAACGATGTGACAGTGACTGTCGATCAGCGTCGAGGTGGGCGACACAGGTGGGCCGAAACGCGCTTTCGACCCATTCTGCCCGTTGACGACCCTTAGCTGGTTGGTTCGAGAACCTTGCGCACAGCGGAGCTCAACCTGGATTTCTGATTGGCGCCGTTGTTGCGGTGAAGAACGCCCACTTTCACAGCTTTATCGATCTTGCTGAACGCTTCGCGCAATGAGGCCTGTACGGAGGCCTTGGCCTCTTCCCCAGGGGTTGAGCCATAGGCGTCGCAAGCACTGAAGCAGCGCTTCATCAAGGTGCGCATGGACGATTTGTAGGTGCGGTTGCGCAAACGATTGCGCTCTGCAATCTCTATACGCTTCTTCGCTGAATTGTTATTGGCCACTGACGCGGGGACGTTGCGAACAATCCGTCACCATACTCCCTTGAGGCCTTTGTTCAATCGGGCCACGTCGTTGCAGCACCTCACCAGCCCGGGTCTTAATTTGAGGGGAGTGAAGCCAAATAGTTTCTTGCCTGAGAAGAATCCGGCGGGTTTTTCACTCCGCATCGTGCGAGATCCGGAGCAGGCCAAAGGAGAACTCCAGCGCCTCGTCCAACGCACGGCTCACGCCCAACAGCAAGACGCACAGGCAAGGGTCGACACGATTTTGTCCGATGTCCGGACCCGGGGGGATACCGCCGTTGTCGAATACACCGAGCGATTTGACGGCTTCCGTCCCGAACCGGCCGCTGTTCCCCAAGTGCAGCTCGAGCATGCATGGCAAAACCTTCCGGTCAATCTCCAAGACGCCCTGGAGCTCGCGCATCGGCGCATCACCGACTTTCATCAACGTCAGCGGCCAATCGACATCGCCAGCGAGGGGCCCTATGGAGAACGGCTTGGACGCCGCTGGAGACCGGTTGATCGGGCTGGGTTGTACGTGCCGGGAGGTCGAGCGTCTTATCCCAGCACAGTCCTGATGAATGCCGTGCCAGCGAAAGTTGCTGGAGTCAAGGAGGTGGTGATCTGTTCTCCGGCGGGTCGCGACGGAACAGTCAATCCAGTCGTTCTTGCGGCCTCTTATCTCGCTGGCGTTCGAACCGTCTTTCGCCTTGGCGGTGCCCAAGCGATCGCTGCAATGGCCTACGGCACAGAAAGCGTTCCCAAGGTGGACGTGATCAGCGGGCCAGGAAATCTCTACGTCACCCTGGCCAAACAAGCTGTGTATGGCCAAGTCGGCATCGACTCCCTGGCGGGCCCTAGTGAAGTTTTAGTGATCGCTGATCAAAGCGCCAAGCCGGATCAAGTTGCCGCAGACCTCTTAGCCCAAGCCGAGCATGACCCCCTCGCGGCTGCGGTTCTGATCACCACCAATCCAGCCTTGGCGGATCAGATTGTCCATGAAATCGAGCAACAACTCGAGGGACACCCACGTCGTGAAATCTGCGAGGCCTCCATCAATGACTGGGGATTGGTCGTGGTCTGCGACGACCTCGAAAGCTGCGCCGAGTTGAGCGACAGCTTTGCTCCAGAGCATTTGGAGCTGTTGGTGGAACGTCCACAGGCGTTGGCTGAACGGATCCAACATGCCGGTGCCATTTTTCTAGGCCCTTGGTCACCGGAGGCGGTTGGTGATTATTTGGCAGGTCCGAATCACACCCTGCCGACCTGTGGCGCAGCTCGGTTTAGTGGCGCCCTCAGCGTTGAGACATTCATGCGACACACCTCGTTGATCGGCTTTAACCGTGCGGCCCTTGAGGCCACTGGATCAGCCGTTCAAGAACTGGCGAAGAGCGAAGGGCTGCATAGCCATGCCGAATCCGTAAGGCGTCGGCTCAGCTAGGGCGTCGATCAAGGCTGCGAACGCCAGCAACACCATCGGAGATTTCACCCACCAACACCTCATCGGTCAGGTTCACAAATAAACCGTTTTCCAAAACGCCTGGAATGTTGTTAATCGACTTCTCTAAGGAGGCTGGATCGTCGATTCCACCGTTGAGCTTCACATCGAGCACAAGATTGCCCTGATCGGTCACCACTGGGCCAGCCTTTCGCTGGGCCATGCGCAGTTCAGCGCTACCTCCCATGGATGCCAGGGTCTTTTGGACTTGGCGCCAAGCCCCAGGCAGCACCTCCACTGGCAACAAGAAATCCAAGTTGAGACGGTCGACCAGTTTCGTGGAATCCACCACCACCACAAATCGATCAGCCATGGCTGCAACCAGTTTTTCCTGAACGTGGCATGCTCCGCCACCTTTGATGAGCTGAAAACTGGGATCCACCTCATCGGCACCATCGATGGCCAGATCGATCCGATCAACCGCGTTGAGACTCAACAGAGGGATGTTCAACTCAGCGGCCAAAACCTCCCCTTGAAATGAGGTCGTCACACCGACAATATTTTTTAATTCCCCAGAAGCGAGCTTGGCTCCAAGAGCGCGAATCATGAGTGCGGCAGTGGATCCGGAACCAAGCCCAAGAACCATGCCGTTTTTAATTTGCTCAACCGCGGCATCTGCAACCGCTTGCTTCATTTGGGTTTGAAGATCCGCCATCGTTTCGCCAACGTTGGGCGAGACGGTAGCAAGGGTTTCAGCCCAAACCTGGCAAGGGGGCCGGTTTAACAGACAGGGTGAGCTCACGGCCGTTGCGCAACACCGTTAATGGCAAGGGCTCGGACAGCCGAGCAGCATCCACAACCTCAAGCAAAGCCTGAGGATCTGCCACAGGCTTTTCATCCACCTCAATCACCAGGTCACCACGACGCAACCCAGCGTCTTCGGCAGGACCCTGAGGCAAAACGCTTTGCACCAGAGCTCCAGTGCGCTCTGGAAGTTGCACCAATGCATTGGGGTCTTTGTTGTGGTCCCGGGCAATCCGCGGCGTCAAACCAACCAACTGCAAGCCGATATAGGGGTGCACAACTTCACCCTGTTCCTGCAGCTGATCCGCAACGCGTCTCGCCAAATTGATCGGGATAGCAAACCCCAGACCCGCTCCTGGACCAGAACGCACAAGGGTATTGATCCCGATCACTTCTCCTTCTCCGTTGACCAGAGGACCGCCGGAATTCCCTGGGTTGATCGCCGCATCGGTCTGGATCAGATCAAGGCGTTTGTCCGAAAAACCAAGACTGTTGATATTGCGGTGAAGACTGCTGACGATGCCGAGGGTGACGGTGCGTTCCAAGCCAAAGGGCGTGCCGAGTGCGATCGCCCAATCGCCCACTTCCATCACTTCTGAATCACCTAAAGGCGCTTTCGGAGGCAAGTTCCGCCCCTCCAGCTGAACCAAAGCGATGTCGGTGACGGGGTCAAATCCCACGACCCGTCCATCGAGCTGCTCACCATCAGCAACGGTGACACTGACCGATTCCACACGATCGACAACGTGGGCATTGGTGAGAACCAATCCCTTGGAATCAATCACAACACCAGATCCTTGCCCCCGCTCTCGCTCGGGTCCCAACTGGGGATCCCCCAACAAATCACGCAAGAGCGGATCGATCAACGTGGGATCAAAGGCTTGCCGCTCCACAGTGCGTTCGGTGTCGATCCGAACCACAGCTGGAGCGACACGACGCACCGATTTCGCCACAAAGCTGTGTTCAACAGCTTGAACCGGGGACGCCGACATCAAGACGATGTCCAGCACCATCACAAGTGCCAGAGCCGAGCGGAGAACGATCTTGAACAATGCTCATGAGCAGTCCCTTCACTTCTATATGAATCCGCGGGGGGATGGGGATGGTCCAAATCGAGCAAAGTTGCTTTACGCATCTCAAAAGAGCATCTTTTGCCCGAATCGGAGGGGTAGAACGAGAACAAAGCGCTTTACGAATGCGAGCACTTCTTGCTTCAACCTTGGGTGTGATTGCTCTGGGAGCCCCCTTCATCACCATCGTTGATGCTGCCGCCGGACCTTTTGCAAAAAGGACGTCGCTGAAGGCTGTGATTTTTGAAGACGTGAAGCCGCTCTATCAAAAGTCGGGCGATACCTACGAAGGTTTTGGCGTCGATATGTTGAACCTGATCAAAGATCAGGCCGGACGACGCACCCTCAAATTCATTCCTACGACGTCCGCAGAGGATGGAATGAAAGCCATCACATCCGGCAAAGCCGACATCGCCTGCGGTGTGGCTTTTGATTGGGGTCGGGCCGAAAAAGTGAGTTACACCATTCCATTTGCAATTGGTGGAACCCGCTTACTGACCAAAACAACCATCAACGGCATGCCTTCATCGCTTCGCGGCAGAACGGTGGGCGTCGTGAAAGATTCCTCATCGGCCAAGATTTTGGAAGCCGTGGTTCCAGGAGTTTCACTTCAGGCCTACGCAACCCCTGCTGAGGCATTCGCTGCCTACGACAGTGGCAAAATCTCCACCCTCGCCGGCGGCACACTTTGGCTTGCTGCAAACAGCGATGCCAAGAACAGCGACCTTGTTCCCATTCGCCCTTACGGCCGGACAGGAATCGGATGCATCGTGAAGCAAAACAATGGCAAATTGCTAGCCGCAGCCAACAACGCCATCGGTCAAACGATGCAGGAATACGTCAACGGCAACGCCGCAACACGCGTAATGGTGAACCGCTGGATTGGTCCCGGTAGCAACGTGATGCTTCCTGAACCGGTGATTAGCGCTCTGTACTCCCTATTACTCAGCACAACCTCGGAAATGTCCGTATCACCCAATTGATCTTTAGTCCGCTATTTCTCTGAAAAAACGTCAACCAAACCAATGAAACGTTCCCTCATTGCCTTCCAGGCCTTACTCGCTTCAAGTGCTGTGCTGTGCCAGAGCGCTGAAGCCACGTCGATCTTTAATGCTCCAGACCAAACCAACAACACCGTTGAGTCCCGCATTGAAGCGGCTCGCAATGGCAACTGGGAAAGTCTCCTTAAAAATGCAGAACAGGATGGAGCTCTGGTTGCCAAAGGGAAGTGGAAAAACGGCAACGGCAACAAGTGGAGCAATGGTGGCAAGAGCAGCGGGAAGTGGGGTAACGGCAAGGGCGGCGGCAAGTTCGGCAACAGCCGCAACAGCTGGGGCAATGGTGGTTATCGGGTTGGCTGGCGCAACGGCGGTGGAGGCTGGCGCAACGGCGGCGGTGGGTTCGCGAATTGGTAATCGCAGCGGCAAACGTTCGGCCCGACTTCAGTCAGTTCGGGCCCATTGGGCTGGTGGTCATCCAATCGACATCGTTATGCAATCTTGACTGCTCATATTGTTATCTTCCAGATCGACAAAAAAAGCGGGTTTTTGATCTCGATTTGATCCCACTTTTAGTTGAAAGGATTTTAGAAAGCCCTTACGCAGGACCAGAATTCTCCCTTGTTTGGCATGCCGGTGAACCTCTCACCTTGCCAACCAGTTGGTACGACAAGGCGACAACACTGATCAACCAATCTCTTGAACGGTTGGGTGCTCAAGATCTAGATATTGATCAACATGTTCAAACCAATGCAACATTGATCAATGACGATTGGTGTGATTGCTTTAGGCGCAATCGAATTGTAGTTGGCATCAGTGTTGACGGACCTGAAGACATTCACGATGCCCATCGACGGTTCCGTAATGGACGTGGGTCCCATGCCCTCGCGATGCGAGGGATTGAAGCCTTACAACGCAATCGGGTGCCGTTTCACTGCATCTCTGTAATCACTGCAGATGCCATGGAACAACCAGAACGAATGTATCGGTTTTTTAGAGACCACGGCATCAACGATGTGGGCTTCAATGTTGAAGAGAAGGAAGGAATCAATACATCGTCTTCAATGGCAGGCTCAAACATGGAGGCGAAATATAAAGACTTTCTCCGCACGTTTTGGCGTCTCAGCGAGCAAGACGGTTATCCCGTTGTCTTGCGCGAATTTGAGCAGGTGATCAGCCTTATTCAAGATGATCAGCGCATGACGCAGAACGAATTGAACCGCCCTTTTTCAATTTTAAGCGTTGATGCCCAAGGTGATTTCTCCACGTTTGATCCTGAACTTCTTTCCGTAGCCAGCGATCGCTACGGCACTTTCAACCTTGGCAATCTCAAAACGCACAGCCTCGAAGAATCAACGCGGACGGATTCATTTCAGCGCCTGCTTCAAGACATGACCCAGGGAGTGGAAACGTGCCAGAAGGGCTGCGAACACTTTGGGTTGTGCGGAGGTGGGAATGGAAGCAACAAGTTCTGGGAGCACGGCACCCTGGCCTCCAGTGAAACCAACGCCTGCCGCTTTGGCACCAAAATCCCCGTGGAAGTCCTGCTCGAGCGTTTCGAAGAAGGTCCACCCTTGGAGGTGAACCGAACAACCATTGCGCCCCTGAGTTCGTAATATTTGATCACTTGATTTGTGAAATTTGATCGCGTCCAGCACCGCCCCTACTAGCCAGCGTTGTGAGCAGTGCGGGGTTCAAATTGAATCCAACATTGGGACATCGGACAAAGTTATCTTCAGCAATGGTCCGAACGGAACAAGAAGCAAACTTTGGAGCCGCGTCTGCCAATTCCACAAAACAGCTGAGCAACGATCGAAGTGCATCAATCAAGACGTCGAGCTGCGCGGTCCAGAACAGAAAGGCGATGCCTTTCCAGACGCACCGAGCATTGATGTCAATGCACCCAACTCCTGACACGTTGCAGGCTGTCATCTAGATTCAATTGGTGTCCGACGGGCATCTCCTACGGGAGATCGGTCACAACTGAAAATGCACGTCGGGCATGGCCTGATATCAGTTCTTTTGCCCCATCCTCTTCTGCCAGAACTTGAGCAGCTCACCCAACGGGTTGCAGGTCTTCAAGGCTTCGAGCTGTGTGGGATTCAATTGCTCACGCATTTGAACCCCATCACTCTGCAAGTTCAGATCCGACACACCAACGGGTCCGACGTCAACCTTGATGATTGCGCTGGATTTAGTGGTGTTCTCGGCGAAGCATTAGAGGAATCCCAGCAACTGATCGAGGCTTATGTCCTCGAAATCAGCAGCCCAGGGATTGGCGAGCAACTGAGTTGTGATCGCGATTTCCAGACTTTCCGCGGTTTTCCTGTGGATGTCACCCATCGTGATCAGGGGAACGTAGAGCATCACTTGGAAGGTCTTCTGCACGAACGCAATACGGATTCACTGCAGATCAACATCCGTGGGCGGATCAAAAGCATCCCTCGCGACCAAGTGATCGAGGTACGCCTCACCACCCCTGGCCAATAATCGAGCGAATCGCTCACTCTTTTTTTTACCCCCAGCCCGATGGCTCTCGTCCTGCTTCCAGGTCTCACCAATCTGATCGATGACATCAGTGAGGAGAAAAAACTCGCTCCGCAAGTTGTTGAAGCAGCTCTACGGGAAGCCCTGCTGAAGGGATATGAGCGATACCGGCGCACTCTCTATATAGGCATTAGCGAAGACCCTTTTGATGAGGATTACTTCAGCAATTTTGATGTTGGCCTTGATCTCGAAGAGGAGGGATATCGAGTTCTTGCCAGCAAAATCATTGTTGACGAAGTTGAAAGTGAGGATCATCAAATTGCCCTCGCAGAGGTGATGCAAGTGGCCGAAGACGCCCAAGCTGGCGACACGGTTGTGCTTGATGTCACGCCAGAGAAAGAAGATTTCGGCCGCATGGCTGCGGCCACGACAAAACAGGTCTTGGCCCAAAAGCTGCGTGATCAGCAGCGCCGGATGATTCAAGAGGAGTTCGCCGACCTGGAGGATCCCGTCCTCACAGCCCGGGTGATCCGGTTCGAACGTCAGTCGATCATCATGGCGGTGAGTTCTGGCCTGGGAAGGCCCGAAGTGGAGGCGGAACTTCCACGTCGCGACCAACTTCCCAACGACAACTATCGCGCCAACGCCACCTTCAAGGTGTTTTTGAAAGAGGTGAGCGAAGTGCCTCGACGCGGGCCTCAACTGTTCGTGAGCCGCTCAAATGCTGGTCTCGTTGTTTATCTGTTCGAAAACGAAGTTCCAGAGATTCAAGAAGGTTCCGTCCGCATCGTGGCCGTTGCCCGTGAAGCGAACCCACCATCACGTTCCGTTGGCCCTCGCACCAAAGTCGCCGTCGACAGCATTGAGCGAGAAGTCGACCCTGTTGGCGCCTGCATTGGTGCTCGCGGTTCCAGAATCCAACAGGTGGTGAATGAGCTCCGCGGCGAAAAAATTGATGTGATTCGCTGGTCACAAGATCCAGGCCAATACATCGCTAACTCCTTGAGTCCTGCCCGGGTCGAAATGGTGCGGCTCGTCGATCCCGCCGGACAACATGCCCACGTTTTAGTGCCACCCGATCAACTCAGCCTGGCCATTGGCCGCGAGGGTCAAAACGTGCGTCTAGCCGCTCGACTAACCGGTTGGAAAATTGACATCAAGAATTCAACGGAATACGACCAGGCCGCAGAAGATGCAGTTGTTGCCGAACTGATTTCTCAACGGGAAGAGGAGGAAGCGCTTCAGCAAGAAGCGGAGGAGCGCCTTGCGGTGGAGCAAGCAGCCAGGGCAGAAGAAGATGCACGCCTTCGGGAGCTTTATCCCCTGCCAGAAGACGATGAGGATTATGTCGATGAGGCGGAACTCTCAGACGAACCCTCTGCAACATTTGTCGAGGAAGATGCCGTCGAAGCCGTCGTTGAAGAGGTAGAGGGTGAGGAAGCTGCCTCTGAGGAGACAGGCGAGGCCAGCACTGATGCTGATGCTGATGCTGAAGTCAATCTGAGCGAGGACGCCCGGTGAGCGCTAAGCCCATCCTCCGTCGTTGCGTGGCATGCCGCCAGCTCCTGGATCGTCGCCACCTTTGGCGGGTGATCCGTGACCATAAGGATGGAGTCCTTCTGGACTTAGGGATGGGCCGCTCGGCCTATCTCTGTCCAAAGGAAGAGTGCCTTGAGGAGGCTCGGCGCCGTAAACGCCTGCAAAAAGCTCTGCGATGTCAGGTGCCGGATGCAGTCCTTACAACGCTGAATGAGCGGCTCAGTGCAAGCACTGGTGTATCCGCTGAGGCAAACTAAACATTGTCCTCACTTCGCGTGAGGGCACCGCGGCACACCATGCCCGGCTCGATCGGAGACCCCAACTGAATGACCAGCAGCGGCAAAGTCAGAATTTACGAGTTGTCCAAGGACCTCGGCCTTGAGAACAAGGACGTGTTGGATGCTGCTGTGAAGCTTTCAATCGCAGCCAAAAGCCACAGCAGCTCGATCAGTGACTCCGAAGCCGGAAAGATCCGCAGCCTGCTTGGGAAGGGTTCATCCCCCAGTCAAGCCACCGCTCCCGTAGCCAAACCTGCACCGGGCAAGTCGATCCTGTCGGTCAAAAAGGGCCCTGCTTCGCCAGGCGTAACGGCTGCGGTTGCTGCCGCGAAACCGCAAGCCCCGGCACAACCGACTGCCAACAAACCCGTTCCCTCTGCGGTGAAGGCTGTGGCCCCACCAGCTCGGCCTGCTCCTGCAGGAAACTCGACGGCTGGATCCACACCGAAGAAACCTGTAGCAGCGCCAGCGCGCCCAACGGGGACGACGGCAACCGCTACACCTCGGCCGGCTGCTGCCGCTGCGCCAAGTCGCCCTGCCCCCTCAAAGCCGCCGGGAGCCCCCAGGCCACAGGTGGTAGGTAAATCGTCAGCGCCAGAACTCGTCAGCAAACCAACTCCGGCAACGAAGCCCGCAGGGGCCGCGAAGCCGGCCATCGTTTCGAAACCAATCACGGCAGCAAAACCTGCGGTGGTTGCGAAACCGGCAGCAGCGAAACCGTCGATCGTGAAGCCCACGGCGCCAACCCCACGGCCCAGTAGTCCTGCTGCTGCACCAAGCGCTCCCTCCGCATCAACACCCCGCCCCGCACCATCCCGCCCAACCCCGCGTCCCGCGGCGGCACCAAGTCGACCAGGTGCGCCCCAGGGCCAGAAACCGCAAATCGTCTCCCGTGCAGGCGCTCCGCCACGCCCTGGGACACCACCACGCGTCGGCGCACCGACCAAAACCAGTACCCCCGCACGCCCGACGCCACGACCCGAACTCGTCGGCAAACCCGTTCCTCGCCGTACGGGCGGTGTGGGAGCCCCCCAACGTCCTGGAACAGGAGTGCCCCAACGTCAAGGGGGACCTGCACGTCCAGGAGCACCCACACGAACCGGAAAACCCGGCGCACCCACGCGAACTGGTGGAAACACCCTCGAGTTGGTTGGCAAACCAATCCGACGTGATGGCTCCTCAGGCAGTGGCCGTCCGGGAGCACCAACGCGACCCGGCGCCCCCACAAGGCCCGGTATGCCCGGTGGCATGCGGAAGCCAGTGGCACCCGGCGAGCTCATGCAGCTCCAAAAGCCCATTAGTCGTCCGGCAGCCCCAGCACCCCGGCGTCCCGACGCCCCGAATCGGCCCGCGGAAGCCGGAACCGCCACACCTCCCGTTGCACGGCCCACAGCGCCCTCAGCGCCTCGACGTCCAGGTTTCCGTCCCGGTGGTCCGGGAGGGCAAAGGCGTCCAGGACGCCCCGATTGGGACGACAGCGCCAAGCTCGAGGCACTGCGCAGCCGCTCGCCCCAAAAACAACGCCAAAAAGTCCACATCATTGGCGAGAACGACGACGCTCTCGCCGCACAAACCGGCGGTTTTGCCGGTGAACAGCAGGCCATGGTGCTGTCGGCCAGCCTGGCGCGCCCAGCCAAACCGAAAGCTCAACAACGAACAGCGCCCAAACCTGTGGCCGCGGTTCGCAAACGCCGCAAGGAAACAGCCCGCCAACGGCAACGTCGTCGCGCCATGGAACTGCGGGCAGCCCGCGAGGCCAAGCAGGTACGCCCCGAGATGATCGTGGTACCGGAGGACAACCTCACGGTGCAGGAACTCGCAGACATGCTCAGCGTCGAGAGTTCAGAAATCATCAAATCCCTGTTTTTCAAGGGGGTCATCGCCACGGTGACGCAAACCCTGGATATGCCCACCATCGAAGCGGTGGCCAAGGAATTTGATGTTCCTGTCCTTCAGGACGATGTGGAAGAGGCGGCGAAGAAGACCGTCGAAATGATCGAAGAGGCGGATCTCAAACATCTGATTCGTCGTCCTCCCGTGGTCACCGTCATGGGCCACGTCGACCATGGCAAGACGAGCCTTCTCGATGCAATCCGACAGGCTCGCGTTGCCGCTGGTGAAGCGGGTGGAATCACCCAGCACATCGGTGCATACCAGGTTGAAATCCAACACAAGGACGAAGCAAGGAAGCTCACCTTCCTCGACACCCCAGGCCACGCGGCGTTCACCGCGATGCGGGCGAGGGGAACGAAAGTCACCGACGTTGCTGTCTTGGTCGTCGCCGCCGACGACGGTGTACGCCCTCAAACGCTCGAGGCCATCAGTCACGCCCGGGCAGCAGAAGTGCCGATCGTCGTTGCAATCAACAAGATCGACAAAGAAGGGGCCTCTGCAGACCGGGTGAAGCAAGAGCTGTCTGAGCAAAATCTCCTCGCCGAAGAATGGGGTGGAGATGTGGTGATGGTGCCTGTTAGCGCCATCAAGGGCGAAAACATCGACAAGCTTCTCGAGATGCTTCTCCTGGTGACTGAGGTGGAAGACCTTCAGGCCAATCCAGATCGCCTCGCCCGCGGAACGGTGATCGAAGCGCACCTCGACAAGGCAAAAGGCCCCGTGGCCACTCTGCTGATTCAGAACGGCACCCTCAAAACGGGAGACGTCCTCGCCGCAGGGCCGGTGTTGGGCAAAGTTCGCGCCATGGTGGATGACAATCGTCAGCGCCTTAAAGAGGCTGGCCCGTCGTTTGCGGTGGAAGCCCTCGGGTTCAGCGAGGTGCCCACAGCCGGTGATGAGTTCGAGGTTTACCCCGACGAAAAAGCAGCTCGGGCTGTGGTCGGTGACCGCGCCTCCGATGCCCGCGCGACACGCCTCGCGCAACAAATGGCTTCCCGTCGGGTCTCGCTCACGGCCATGTCCGGTCAGGCCAATGAGGGCGAGCTCAAAGAGCTCAACCTCATTCTTAAAGCTGATGTTCAGGGTTCCGTTGAAGCCATCCTCGGTTCGCTGGAGCAGCTGCCCAAGGATGAAGTGCAGGTGCGGGTCTTGCTATCGGCTCCAGGTGAAGTCACCGAAACGGATGTCGACTTAGCGGCCGCCTCTGGTGCCGTGATCATCGGTTTCAACACCTCCATGGCCTCCGGTGCCAAAAAAGCTGCCGATGCCACCGGTGTTGATGTGCGTGATTACGACGTGATTTACAAGCTGCTGGAAGACATCCAGTTGGCGATGGAAGGTCTGCTCGAGCCAGAACTCGTCGAAGAAGCGCTTGGGGAAGCCGAGGTGCGTGCCGTGTTCACCATTGGCAAGAGTGCCGTTGCGGGTTGCTACGTCAACACCGGGAAACTGCACCGCAACTGCAGAGTCCGGGTTCACAGGGGCAAGCAGGTGGTGTACACCGGCGATTTGGATTCTCTGCGTCGCAACAAAGACGACGTCAAAGAAGTGGCCACCGGCTTCGAATGTGGTGTGGGCACAGACCGTTTCGCCAACTGGGAAGAAGGTGATCGCATCGAAGCCTTCAAGATGGTTACCCAACGCCGCAAACTCACCACCTGACCTCCACTTCTGTCGTGAAGTCCCGCCTCGAGCCTGTTCTCTGGCTCCAATGTCTAGCCCTTGGAGCGATTCCATTGGAGCTACTGCTGATTCGGTTGGTTCTGGCGGGTGCCGATCCAGGACCGGTCCCTCCAGTGGAGCGTCTACTCGTCTGGGCTATCGGGGTTCTAGCCCCTGCGGCTGCGTTATGGAAACGACCGGCTGATTGGGGATCACTGCTGCTCGTACGCGTGCCACTCAAGGAGCGTGATCAAGAGCAACAAGCTCTCAGTGCAAAGCAGGGTGGCCTCATCAGCCGCACCAGTGTTGCTCTAGCAGCGCTCGGATCTCTGCCTTTGCTGTGGTGGCTCGATGATTCCGCTGTTCTAGCCAGTGAGTTTTCACCTGTTCTCGGACAATCACGACTCGTCACTTTGTTGATCAGCATCCCAGTGCTGGCTTTGATGGTGTGGCAAGTCCAACAACTCAGCCAAGCCTTGGGATGGCTCCTACCGGTTCGGAGTCAACTCGATCAGGCGGCGTCGGCAGAGAACACGGTCGAGCACAACTTGATTGCAGCGGATCAACAGCACACGAGTTTTGGGCTGCAAATTCTTCGGCTCAGTCGGTTGGCTTGGCCTGAACCTGCGGCGAAACCAACCCAAGAACCACCCCAAAAACCAACCCCACAGCCTCCGTCGGCATCAGAAGCTGTTTCAGCAGAGCCTGTTCCAGAAGAACCTGTTCCAACAGAGAACGAACCATTAGTCGCCAATGCGGCAGATCAAGGCCAAACGAACCCAACAGACAGCTCCAACGATCCTGAGGAGTACAGCCAACCGAGCATCGACGAGAGCAAAAGCCTGGAAGACGAGGGAGGTGAAGACGAGGGAGGTGAAGACGAGGGAGGTGACAACAAAGGCCTTGAAGAGAACGACACCGAAACAAACGGCGTCGACATCGCTATCGACACGGCCGAGGAAGACACCAGCGAGGTCAACATCAATGAAGCCAACTTCGAACAGCTCAAGGACGAACAGGCTGTCAACGATGAAGCTGGTAGCGATGACCCCATCATCATCGAAGAGAAGTCCACGGCACGCGCTCGCGTGATCACCATGGACAACACATCAGTGGCCGACTCATCAATCCTCGAAACGGATCCTCCAGTAGATGCCCAACAGGACGAAGATTCAGTCGGCGTTTCGAGTGCGATCGAAGTAGAGGAGAACGGAGAAGAGTGTGAGAGCACCAGCTTGGATCCCGAAGTCACTGAGCTCAACAGCGTTACCGGCAGAAGCGCGGAAGAGCATGGTGAAGAGACCCAGTCCAGCGGAGGCGAACAAGGCGCCCCAGACGAGTCGCCGAAGGCCACGCCAGGGGGTGAGTGACTCCTTCAGCAGTCGCTCTCTCATGGCGGGGTCAAGACCAGACTTTCGGCCCTGCTGATCAGACAAGTGAGCAAGAAAAAGTACAACTGGAATGATAAATTAATTTCGTTGCCGATGTAGCTCAGCTGGTAGAGCAACGCTTTCGTAAAGCGTGGGTCGCCTGTTCAAGTCAGGTCATCGGCTTTCGACGAAAACCCAGTCGTAGCCTGGATTCAAGTCTTATTTGGAATTTATCGACTGACTATCACCACTCCAACCATGAATAGAATTCCAAGTCTCATGATATTCGTAATCAGATGATGGAGTCTCTTCAATGAGTTCCAACTCCAAGCCATTCTCAGCAATAACCATTGCAAGTCGTTTTTTAGTCCTATCCCATTTGTCTGAATGGTTCCAATCATGAACCTGTTGCTTTAAATAATTCAATGCTTCTTGATGAGTAGAGAATGAATCCAGCTCATTCGCATCATCCCCATCGTCCATTACAACAGTAAAGATACTAGTCATAAGAGTTCAAGTTTTACTCTTCCAGAAGAATGCAACGTAAGCAATAAATGCAACGATCAAGAAGGGGATAAGCTGATTGGACAAGGATTTAGAAGACTTGACAAGCCATCCCTCTATCATACACACCTAAAAATATATACAACCCGCCAATGGGTGACGTAGCGAGAAGCAATAACGTCGATGGCGTGCCAAGAAATAAATGACCTCCAGAACAAACACCAAAATCATGATTAATACTGCATTAATCTTCTCTTTGATTTTTACTTTCTATTCAATGGAGGACCAGAAGCCATTTGAAATCTCAATGAACCAATCACAAAACTACGACCAAGAGAATAAATAAAATCGGGAAGCCTGACGCCCTATCACTCGGAACTGAGAGCAAAACAAAACTCACAAGGGTAAAGCAAGGGGAATTGATGTTCTCTATCTATCTTCCGAGAAACCTCACACACTTCACCCCGTCGCAAGGCGGTTTTTTTATTAGCTGATCACGCCCCAACATGTATCCGGCTGAACTCCTCCAACACCGCAAGGAACTCTGACTCCTCTGGCGGCTCATCAAAACGGGTGGCGCATTGCACGCAGAACTGGATCCAGGTCGTGGATTGAACGTCCCCTGCAGCGATCACCAACGAATAGGCGTTTTCAAACGCAGCACCGGTCAACAAAATCTCCCCGATGGCGCCATAGAGACGCTCCATCCCATCAAGCTGGGGGTCAACAAAGACAGCGCGGATCTCTTCTCGCGTTGCCATCGCTGCTAATCAAAGCCCTTTCTTTGCCCTAGCGCTGATCGGTCTTCAGCGGGCACTGGATCTAAATCCTGAAGCATTCCCAGATCAATACGAACTGCAGGGTTGAGCTTTTGAACCATCCACAAGAGCATTGCTGAGCAAGCTCTGTTATCAGCCCCATAGTCGTATTGCCAGTCTTTAACCATGCCGACAAGCTCCTGCTGGGCATTGGCGATGAACTCATCAGTCCATTCGTGCATAACAAAGCTGCGGATTGGAGTTACTCCATTTTCTATGACCCCATTGGGGCTGCCCTAGTAGGTCTAAACCACTCCATTAGTGGATTCTGATTCCTGAGATGGTGCGTTGAGCAGGGCGAGACCCTCACACATCGCTTCGCAACGGAATGAAAGACAAGACACGGACCTTATCCTTACTGTAATTTTGTTGGTCGGCTGTTCCTGCAGGAGAGGCTCTTCCGACGATCCAAGCGCTGCTAGCTGCTAGCTGCTAGACACCTTCTCTAAAACAAAGCGAACACCTTGACATTTGCGCAGACAACATCGCCGCGAAAGCAGGAAATCATCGACTTCATTGATAACTTTGATTGCGTAACGCCTCGAACAAGTCGTTTATTACGTGAATATCATGAACCTAAGTAAACAACCAGGGCAATCTCCTTGCAATTGTAATTCAGCGAAACGTTGGAGCTACTGATTCCCTTTAGATTCTTTGGAGAGTTACTCGTGGGCTCAGCCCTGCTTCCAATGGCTAAAACGCGTAAAGAGTTGGCTTTGCTTGGTAGCACTTTCCTGATAGGCCTGGGGGCGTTGGAAGCTTGTTTGCGGTTCGGAGGCTATTAAATAAATAGCCTCCGAACCATTTGCCATCAATAAAGGCATTAAGCCTGCCTAGCTACAAGATCAACAAAATACAAACTTAGTGAACACTAATAAGAAGTTGCCATAGCTGGCCCCAAACCAGGCAAAAATCTAAAGTCAAAGCTCACGCGTGTCGAATCCGTAGTGTTAATCATTGATCCATGACCAAGATTGACTCCATCAAATATCAAAGCCTGTCCTAACTTTAAAACTATAGGCTTATAGTTCTTAGCGCCAATATCACTTTCAAGCCAAAGACTATTCTCTCCCCAAACGCTTGTCAGTGGGACCCAGACATTTATCCTCCCATCTTCGACTCCGAAATCTCTATCTCGATGAAATACACTGCTGCTTCTACCGCAGTAATGAAAGCGAAAAGAAGGTGGGCTTTGGTAGGAAGAAATTCCGGAAACCATATCTCCCAACAACTCTAAAACAAAAGAGCGGTAAGAGTCTTCTATCTCTGGAAAATACTGAGACAGTTGATTAGTCGTCGGACTTCTATTAAGGGTCTTAATTCTCTCAATTTCATGTATACGCTCTAAACAGGTCACACCTAGAGCTTCGCAAGCCCACTCCCTAAATTTATATTTTTTAGGATTAAAATTAAGAATTGTTGGCTCCATTGCAAGACATTATTCGCAAAGCACTATCCGAAACGGAAAGCATCTGATACCTTAAAAAATGTTTTTTAGATATTTCTTTTATACATAAAACATTGATCTGAATTGCCAACGTGAGTGATTGTGCATTAGCGCAACAGCAGTCATTGCATGCACGAGCAAGGCAGACACTTGGATATAAAGCATCGCAAGATTTGTTTAATTAACGACCCAGAGAGATTTTTTACTTACGTTTTTCATTCATCATGCAATAGGAGGTGCTATCACTTAGAGCAATAGGCGTTTGCACCGTTGTTCCAGCCATCAGTTGGTGGCTAAACAGTACCTATGGCCAAAACCGGAATTACTCCAGAAGATCAGCTCCGTGTAGAGCAGACGTTGGTGAAACCTGATGCTGCGGCGTGGGGGGTGAAACTTTTGAAGCTGCTCAAGCTTGAAAAGTTATTGAAGCTCGGCGACAAGGAAAGCTGACGATGGATCCCCTACTGACTTCTGACGACTTGAAGAGCTTGATCGAGACCGCTCAAAAGCTGATCGACACTTGGGATGAAGACCCTGACAACTACTCAAAGCTGGAGCAACATCTCAAAGAGCTAAAAGCTGAAATAGAGAAGTTCAAAAACTGAAGCGATCACTCATCCAACCTGGGGAGCAAACCCACCTGCAATGACACCCGACCAAAAGACGACGCTTGCCCTATGCAAGAACAGCTTTTGGCGCGACAAGCAAATAATTCTGAGGGATAGAGAAACAGGTTTGTGGGATGGCTTTCGAGTTCTTGAGTTGCTTCAGAATTTTCTGGCGTACGGCGGATTCCCTGCCAATTCAAGGTTGATCTCCTTGCAGATATTCATCCAGGCTCCCAGCCCAAAATTCACGCCGTTGGGACCATCGATGAACTCTTGAAATTCCTCTGCTGTGATGCCCTCGCGCACTTCCCAGATACAAAAGGCAGGACCTTCTGGCCCAATAGGGCAAAAGGAGTGGTTGTAGAAACCCGCTTGTAGATTTTTGGCGACTGCTTCATCCCAGCCACCACCAGGTGCCATAGCTGTTTGGGCTGTCTCCCACCACTGCTGCGCTCTACCAGCGCGGAACTCGTGATGAACGTGGAAGAACTTAGATGCCATGGAGCAGTCGCCTTTCACGCATTTTGAGTTAAGTGCTCAACCTTCATTGTTGTGTGCAGGACCCCACACCAAAAAAAGGGGGATCTGGCCTGGCGAAAAGCCGATTGCCCCTGGGACTTCAGAAGAGGCAAGAGAGGCTGAGTTGGCTATGCAGGACAGGAATAGATGCCAAGTACTTTCCCTTCATTCGTTCTGTCCTCACCTACTTGGCTACAGCCAGCCTCTACAGGTGGTGTCCGTGCGCCGATATGAATTGTGTAATTGTCCTTCGTGCCAGTCACTAAAACAAAAGAGAGTGCAGCGAGGGAAAGCAGAACGGCAATGACTACTCTCATTTCTCTGTTTGTAATTTCATCATTCTGGCGCTTTGCAGTGAACTTTCAGCTGTCGCGACTAAGACTTGTTAGCCCCTGCTTAAAACAGTGTCCCAAGAGGAGATGGCGGCCCTGCAACAGGGTGAGAGCAAAAAGTGAGCTGACAGCAGATGAATATCTCAACCATTACAAAGAAGTGATGTTATTTATAACAACAGCTGTAAGCCACTAACCAAATACACATCAAAATGAAAGATTTTGGAATCTTCGAAATAGAAAGACTATGGCCAAAGAAAGTGAGTAGTACAATCAACACCGCTTCTCTCTTAAAACCGTAAATCCATTTACATAACTAACTTAGAGCACCAACAAGATCGTATATGTAACATTTTTAATGGCTCGTGACGGAAGGAGCTGAAGTCTTCCTAAATATCGCAGCAAGAAGCACAAGAATGCTCTACAAACAAAGAATGCCACATCGTATCTCGTGACCACAAAGCAAGAAGCTCATTCCATTATCAAGGACTGCCTCGAAGGCAACAAGTCATGGGTCGACACGTTTAATGAGCTCGGCTGCATCCTGGCGTTCGACCTCGATCCAATGCTTGAAGGATCTGTCACAGTCGACTTTATTATTGATGACCTTTGGAAAAAAGGCATCCGAGCCACCCAAGATGAAGTTGTGAAAAGTATTTGCAGCTACGCGATTGAGAACAATTACGTGTGGTCTGTCGAGACAATTTTTGACAACTTTGATTACACTGCAAAAACCCTTGAAAACCTTGGCGAAGACAGCAAAGAACTACTTCGGGATATGGCGGACGATACGGAACGCGATGAATTCAAACAAATGGTGACCGCCCTCTAAGCTCCGCATAAGGCATAACACTCAGACGCAAATACAAAGATCTTGAACTGATGGTTCAAGATCTTTTAATCGCATAAGGCCTTCAATTTCTGCACAGTGCAAAGTTGTTCACCATGGCGCATATTGCCATGCAAAAGCTTATTCCAAGGCACAATCCAGTGACCGGGGTGAACCGCGGACAAAACCTCAGCCGCATTGGGATTATTTAGGACAATCACTTTTCGATTGGCGAGATTAAGGTGCTTTTTAAGCCAAGGAGTGAACACAGTTTGATCAATAAGCTCTTGATATGAGCCATCCTCCATAGCACGTTCAAAGCCAGACCGAATGGCCTGAGCTAAGCGCTCGTTATCAGGATCAACATAGAAAAATCCTGCAAATGGATAGGCAATCAGAAGATATGGATCCAGCACAGTGCGGCTCGTCGAAGCACGAACAACGGGCTCCTCATCCTCTAGTTCTGCAATCCCACGCGGAAATAATTGCACACGACGATTATCAACCAACCGAAAGAGCTCCTCCGGACGAGCTGTATATGTACGCAACCCTGCCGCATCAAATATTTCTACATCACTCCATCCCAAGCCTTGCAAAAGAACAATGTTTTGGAGATCGGTCTTATTTTGAATGGTGGCGAGTGCAGGCAATTCCTCTCGGTAGGTCCACCCAGCCCGCAAACCCAAAACTCCGCCAGCCACAGGGATTTCGATTGGATTTAAATGCTGGTTGAGGGCAGCACCAGCGCCATACACCCCCACGGTGAGCCCCATCGGATTGCGTTGAGAGTCAAACCCATGGGAAATAGCTTTGACCGCTTCATCTTGCGACTGAATGATGGTGCTAAAGCCCAAGGCATAGGGCTGCTCACTCCGCTGAAGGATCAGTTGTAGAAGCTTGTATTTGAAATCATTTTGATCTTGACCATCCTCACGATCTAAAACCACCACGAGAGTTTCAGACGGCAAGGCCGCTACTTCATCCGGAGTGAGGATGAATTGGTCATCGATCCTGGTGCGACGCTCGACTAAACGTGGCTGGATCAACAAACCACCAAACAGAAGCAAGATAATAGAGATCGCTGTTGTCACGAGGGTCCATAGACCATGGGGATGGTCTGCTGGCAAATTCTCAGACGGTGGTTCCATAAGATTTCTATTAGGGAATGATCAAGGCAATGCCAAGGATGGTGATTCCGACGTAACTGGGCAACAGTAAAACGCGTAAAATTCGCGAAATTCGCTGGCTGTAGTGCGTTAATTGATTATCGATCATTTCGTCAGCAGCAACCACATATAAAATTCCCAAGAAAATAATGAGCTGCAAATTTCCAATAAAACCAGTCATCGCCGTGACGGGGAGATTTCCAGCAATGAATACATAGTTTCCACCGGCAGATACAACCGCAGCAAGAATCAAATCATCTCGACTATGGGTAATTAATAAGCTCATACAACACAACCCAACTGCCAACATATAACCCAAGAAATCAGGAGCCACAAACAACAGGCTCCTTCGTTGAATGGGCAAATCAAATGACACTGTTGATTGACGGCGGATAACAACACCTTCCTCCGGGGGCTGGCCAAGATCACTCATCAAACTAATGCTAGAAACGTAGGAGCTGGGCTGGTCCAGACTCCAACCCGACAACAAAAGACCTGGATTAATTGAAAAACTATTCTCTTGGGTTAAGCCAAGATTGACGGGTTGCAATGGATTCTCTAAACCAATATTGACATGGAGAATCTGTTTATCAAAAGGATAACGTTGAAGTCGCCAATGTTTAACGACAGCTGAACGAACGCGATACAAACTCCAAGTTGTACCGAGACGATTCTCGCGACTCACCCGTTCAAAACGTTGTATATCACCGTCGTACATTCCATTGAGAACCATCAAGTCATCGCTGGGATTATTAGCCGGATCTCCAGCCCATTCGGTCCAAAGCAGCATCTCAATTGAGAACTGATCATCGAGAAGATCGATGTTGTTGATGTTGGTGACATACACCCCAACATTGAGCTCATGACGCTCAGGGGAGACTGGTTTGGCTTGTGATGGACCCCAATCGATGGGCTGGGCAACGGCACCATCGCGGGGGAGTGGAGCCACCGGCTTCCCCAAACCAACAATCAACGTGCAAACACATGCCGCCGCGACAAGGACAACCAACCAACGAAGGTGACGGCGATGGCGTACGAAAATCAGGGCCTGAGCAGAGCCACAACCATCACCCTAAAAACCGACGGACGTTCTGCCTAGGCACCAGCAACGTTGCGTTGAATTGAGTGTTGATTCAACGCTTTGCCAGCCGAGCTCCATTTGCGACCCTTAAGGGACGCCCCGATTGACAGATCTCACCGTCTGCTGCTTTTCGCCCGGATGACTCTTGCAAGCACGATTCGAAACGCCAACGCCCTGAGCGGCCTCTTACTCGTGTTGTTTCTTGTGGTTCATCTGGGAGGTGTGACGTCTGCCCTCGGAGCGCCGGCCAGCTTTGAGTCCTACGCCAGTGGCTTACACCACACTCCCTGGTTAAGACCCTTGGAACTTGGGCTGGCGCTCACCAGCCTCCTCCACATCAGCCTGAGCATTCATAAGGGACTTCGTAATCGACAGGCCGGCAACACGGCAGACCTCATCAGTCGACGCGCCGAACCGCTTGCAGCCTGGGCAAGTCGAAGCAAAACACTCGCTGGCGTGATCACGCTGGGCTTTATCGGCCTCCACTTGCAGCAGCTTCGTTTTCCACGCCCAATGGATGGCCATGAGCGAGAGGCCTTGGTGCATGTGCTGCAACAGCCCTTCAGCCTTGCGTTGTACTGCATTGGTGCTTTAGCCATCGGACTCCATCTCGTTCACGGAGCGGAGGCAGCCCACCGCAGCTTGGGTTGGCTGGACCCATCCAACAAGAGCTCGATTCGATTGGGCGGACGGATGCTCGCAGCGCTTGTGAGCGGAGGGTTTCTCCTAATCAGTGTGGGCCTCGCCCTGGATGTTGGAGCATGAGCGGCTTACCCGATCCACGCTTGCCGTCAGGCCCCCTGGCCGATGCCTGGCGTCGCACCCGAGAAACGAGTCCACTCATTAGTCCACTCCGCAAAAGCCAAATCGACATCCTTGTCGTTGGCACTGGTCTTGCTGGGGCCTCAACTGCTGCCAGCTTGGCCCAACAGGGTTACCGCGTGACGGTGCTGAGTTTCCATGACAGCCCACGCCGCGCCCATTCGGTGGCGGCACAAGGGGGCATTAATGCAGCCCGTGCCGTGGCGGTCGATGGCGACAGTATTCATCGACTTTTCTGCGACACACTGAAAGGTGGCGACTTCCGAGCCCGGGAAGCCGGTTGTCAGCGGCTAGCAGAAATCAGCAGCGGCATCATTGATCAGTGCGTCGCACAAGGGGTTCCCTTCGCTCGGGAATACGGCGGAAGCTTGGCCACCCGAAGTTTTGGCGGTGCACTGGTGAGCCGCACCTTTTATGCCCGCGGACAGACGGGCCAACAGTTGCTGTATGGCGCTTATCAAGCCTTGATGCGCCAGGTGGAACTGGGACGCGTGCGCTTGCTCACCCGCCGCGATGTTCTGGAGCTGATCACCATCGATGGCGTCGCCCGCGGCGTGGTGGCCCGACACCTTTTAACTGGCGAGCTTGAGGTTCATACCGCCCGGACCGTCCTGCTCTGCAGTGGTGGCTACAGCAACGTGTACTTTCTCTCAACCAACGCGTTGAAATCCAACGCGAGCGCGATTTGGCGTGCCCATCGAAAGGGCGCCCTCTTCGCCAACCCCTGCTTCACCCAGATCCATCCCACGTGCATTCCGAGCGGCGATACCTTCCAAAGCAAGCTCACGCTCATGAGCGAAAGTCTCCGGAATGACGGTCGGATCTGGTTGCCCAAACGGGCTGGTGATCAGCGACCAGCCAATGAGATTCCTGAAGAGGAGAGGGATTATTTCCTCGAGCGGATGTATCCCACCTACGGAAACATGACCCCACGCGATGTTGCGTCCAGACGAGCTCGGGAACTCTGCAATGCAGGCCACGGTGTGGGCCCTGGAGGACGGTCGGTATACCTCGATCTCAACAACGCCATTGCGAAAGAGGGACGCGACACCATCGCCGCGCGATACGGGAATTTAATGACGATGTATGAGCGCATCAGCGGGGACGATCCATATCAGAAACCGATGCGGATTTACCCAGCTCCGCATTACACGATGGGAGGCCTATGGGTGGATTATCAGCTGATGAGTTCGATTCCGGGGTTGTTTGTTCTGGGTGAAGCCAACTACTCCGAACACGGTGCGAATCGATTGGGGGCGAGTGCCTTAATGCAGGGACTAGCCGATGGATATTTCATTGCGCCTTCAACGGTGACGAGCTGGCTCGCAGGTCATGCAGGGGAACCGATTCAGGCGGATCATCCAGCTTGTCGAGAGGCCCTCGATAGCACCCAAACCCGCATCGACAGCCTGCTCAACGGCCAAGGCAACACACCGGTGGACAGCTTTCATCGAGACCTGGGCGCGGTCATGATCAACCACTGCGGCATCAGCCGTCATGCGGAGGGATTGAAGCAGGGTCTCAAAGATGTGGCGGCCCTCTCCGAACGCTTCCAGCACGAGGTGCGCGTCCCTGGCGAGGCCAGTGGACCGAATGCCGAACTCGAGAAAGCATTACGCGTGAGTGACTTTTTCGGGCTTGCGGATCTGATGCTACGCGATGCCTTGGCTCGAGAGGAATCCTGCGGCGCCCATTTTCGCGAGGAACATCAAAGCGCAGAGGGTGAGGCCTTGCGAGATGACGACCACTTTGCCCATATCGCAGCATGGGAGCACAACGCCGATGGTGCACCGATCCGCCATGCAGAAGCACTGCAATTCACCACCTTGAAACCCAGCACCCGCAGCTACAAATGAAACTCACCATGCGGATTTGGCGGCAAACAACCGCCTCAGATTTGGGCTCCTATGAAACCCACATTTTGGAGCATGTGTCGTCTGATCTCTCGCTGCTAGAGGCCCTCGATCAACTAAATGAACAGCTGATTAGCAGCGGGAAACGACCCGTCAGTTTTGAGCATGATTGCCGGGAAGGGATTTGCGGTAGTTGCGGTTTTCTCGTCAATGGCCAAGGCCATGGACCGCGCACAGCTACATCTGTTTGCCAGCTTTATCTGAGGGAATTTCCCGATGGTGCTTCCATCACCCTGGCGCCATGGAAAGCGAAAGCGTTCCCCACCATCCAAGACTTAATGGTGGATCGATCAGCTTTGGATCGCATTATTGCGGCTGGAGGCTATTGCTCAACTGGAACAGGACAGGCACCTGACGCCAACGCCCAGCCCATTGGTCGACAACAAGCATCAAAGGCATTTGACACGGCCACTTGCATCGGTTGCGGCGCCTGCGTAGCCAGTTGCCGCAATGCTTCAGCCAGCTTGTTTGTGGCAGCGAAATTGGCCCATCTCGGTCAACTGCCCCAAGGACAGCCGGAACGGGCTTCACGAGCAATCACGATGCAACGTCGAATGGAGGAGGAAGGATTTGGAAGCTGTAGTAACAACTTGGAGTGCGAAGCAGTGTGCCCTCAAGAGATATCTGCAGACTGGATTAGCTGGATGCACAGGGAAAAATCAAAAACTAAGTAGTATTTTTCAGATATCAAAGCTTTTAGAATTGAATAATTAAGCTTCACTTTTATACAAGGATTTAGCAGTTTCACGAAATGCATCCAATGACTTACCAGCTTTTCTTTTAGAAGGACGCAACGAATTTCCAGGGATTAGGTAATTTGTTGAGAAATTAACCATAACAACCTCAGGCTTTTCCTTTTCGCTAAGGGCAAGCTGCTCGCGAATTTCCTCAGCGGTTGTCAAAGCTGGCTCAATTTTAACGTCTGGCAAGTCTTCAGCCTTTTTCTGAAGCACTTTGGCTTCTACTTGAACAATATTATTTTGACTGGAAGGTGAATTTTGCTTCGCCTTCGTGAATGGAAACAAAAATACGATACTGAAAAGCAGCGCAATAAAAGATGTGATTAATGCAGTAAGGCCGAGCTCTATGCCTTTAAACTCCCAAACAAGACCAGAAGTTGCGAACCCAAAAACACCTACAAATGCAAATATCGTCCCTAGTATGAATCTTGGACCGAAAACGTATTGAGACTGTTTGAAAAACTTGCTTTTATCGTCAAATGGGTTGCGTAAAACAATACCCAAAATCCCGTCGATAATCGCCATTAGCCAAATTTATTTCGAGCAACGTTAACGGCTAAGAGCCGAAGTCGTGGATGCAAGCTAACGCCTGCTGCACCAGCACGATCGAAGACTTTTCAACCCCACCACACCCACGGCATATCAGGAGTCTGAATTGAGCCTGGCCCCAACATCCATACCACCCCAACAAGGGAAGAGCATCAAACAAAGGCCCACAGGCAGGGGGCATGAAAACCATTCTCCCGAGATCTCAAAACAAAAGGGGTGAAAGAATGAATTACCCGACAACAACACAACACCTCGGGAATCTGCTCAAAAAACAATCCACTAGTCTGGCGATTCCATCGTGTCTAAGGCACCGATGACATTTGAGGTTCTCTTCGACGACGGCCATCAATCCATTCCTGTGGAACAATTCGAAATTTTGGGTGACGCAATCGCCTGCTATGTGAATTGCATTCTCAACACCAAGAATGACATGAATGCCGTTGAAATTGTCGATGAATATTTCGAAACGATTGCCTCTCACTCTTTCACAAATTCCATCACCGATGGGCAACATCAATTTCAATAAATATCACGAACAATACTAAAATGTTTTGAATGTACCAATACAGCCCCAAATCACAACCTCTTGATTCATTAATTCCGGTAATAATTGATAAAAAAACGCATCCTTATAAGCCAGGACAGCCGCGCCGCGCTGCCTCGAGATCAGAGATCGCGAGATCACCACGGCCATCTCCCAACTGCTGGAGGATGAGGTCGGCTTGAACTCCCAGGAGCATGGTTTGACAGGGGTAAGCCTGACGCGTCGAAGCAAGCCGTTGCAGCACTTCAGCCTTGTCCAAAGCACGCTGACAGATGCTTCGATTTCCAGTTTGCAAACATTGAATGCTGTCGCTTTCCAAGCCTTCAAACCCCTGGGCATTCACATCGAGCCCAGAGCACATCAATGTGATTAAGACGCTGACAGCCCTTGCTGAGATCCGACTGACGACGCCATGGCGGGCGACGGGGGCAACTGTTTCGGTGCAAACAATCAGGGGGGGCAAGGTCCTTTTCCTGAGATAGTGGCCGCAGTTCGAGCAAAGGCTCCACCGTGTATACCGATTATTCCGCAATTGCCTTATTGCTCTTTACTGCCGTACCACTGCTGGTGGTTGTCGGTACTGCAACGCTCTTCGTGCTGCGCAACAAGGAAAAAGCACCTTTGGGTTAGGACTCAGGTTCTTGGCTTCGTGAGACAGCTCAAATCTTTTAAACATGCAACGGCACCAGGCTGGTGACTGAGGGGAGCGGGCTTGATTGCCGCTGAGAGATTGCCTTGACCCAAGCAAGCAAGGCAGGTGCGTGAACGCTGACTAGAAACGCGTTGAACACCGCTGCCACCGCAGATGGTGCAAGTTGACATGGACGGCTCTGACTGGAATGCCTATCAATATGGGGCGAATCTTTGTGGTTGATCCCGAATCCTTCCTTAAGAATCCAATGGAAGAGCATCGCTATCACGCACTTCCATAAGGAGCTCCTCAGCTGAAAGTCGCGATCCCTGCGGAACCAAACCGAGACCGGCCGCCAATTGACCAATCACATGGGCGGCATCTTCACCCTTGGAGCGAGCAGCGTCCAAACCAGTACTGGCGTCTCGCTTCGAAAGCTTTTGGCCCTCGCTGTCATAGAGCAAAGGGCCATGCCAAAACCGAGGACAACTTTGCCCTAATGCTGCATAAATGCTGAGTTGGGCCGGCAACGCATCGCGGAGATCGTTGCCACGAACGACATCGGTGATCCCAAAACACAGTTCATCGATCACCGTGGCGAACTGGTAAGCGATAAAGCCGTCGGCACGACGTACAACCACATCTCCACTGCCATAAGGATTGTGTTCAGGCACGCGTAAACGCCAACTCGGTAGACGTTGTGCCTGCCATCCCCAACCCGCCTCAATCGCTCGACACGTTCCTGGATAAACCGGCTTACCGGCCAGATCACGGCGGGAACAACGGCAAGCAAACAAAACGCCACTGCGTCGAAGAAACGACAACCAAGAGCTGTAGTGCCCGCGCCGCGAACTTTGCAACATGGGCGGACCGTCCCAGTGCAAACCAAGCCAGCGCAAATCGGATTGAATCCGCAGCAAGGATTCAGGTCGATTCCGAGGGGTATCGAGATCGTCAATTCTTAAGTACCACTCCCCATCCGAACAGCGGGCCTGTAGCCAAGACAGCAACGCCGTCTGGAGATTGCCGAAATGCAAAACACCGGTTGGGGATGGGGCGAATCGGCCGCGATAACCGCGTCGCGCCTTCAACCGGCGGAGCTGCTCGAGCTCTATGAGGAGATGGTTCGGACAACGCATTAAAAAAGGCGGCCTCTTCAGCCGCCTCGGAGAACAGATTGTTCGACAGGGATCAACCCTGAACGCGATCTTTAAACATCTTGCCGGCGGTGAATGCAGGCACGCGCTTGGCGGGGATGGCAATTTTTTCGCCAGTTTTGGGGTTCAAGCCCTGGCGAGCAGAACGCTCACGGGGTTCGAAGGAGCCGAAACCAAGGATGGAAACTTTTTTGCCTTCAACAACGGAATCGATGATGGTGTCGATCGCGGCATCCACAACCATGGACACGTCAGTTTTGGTGAGCTCAGTGCGAGCCGCAACAAGGTTGACCAAATCAGCTTTGTTCATTTGAGAGGAAACGATGGGGGGGCGGAAACAGCTCTGATGCGGCGTTGTGGTTGCGCCGATGACTTCCACAAGCGCGCTAATCGTATGGAGTTCAACCGGTGGCTGCAAGCGAAACGTCTTCTGGCGCAATGCTTTAGAGAGTGATCGGTTGAGCACTCCACCCAGAGAAGGGCACTAAGCGCTCACCGCGCAACCCCCCGAGACCAGCCCCAGAAGCCAGTTGAGGACAGGCTTCTGGGGGGAGCCAGGCTCGTAATTTCGCAAGGCTGGCGAGCTGGCGAGGCCAGTGAAATGTGCGGCCATGTCGCAACGGTCCAAGACGTCCCGGCGCCAGTGGAGTCAGCAAACGCCCGCAGAACAACAGCTCAACAGGGGCCGGCGCGAGCACAACGGCACTGCCTGGAGTCGGTCCTGGGGTCCAAAGCAGACGCAATCCGCTGGCGGTGGTGTGCTCATCCTTAAAACAGTCGAGACGCTCCACATTGGGCAGCAAGTAAGCCTCCTGCTCTTGCACTAGCACTGGCCAATCCAGCTGCTCCTGCAGCCGTCGCAACCGGCCATGACCTTCACGACTGGTGAGCAGAATGCGCGGCTGACGTGTCCCGGCCAAGTCCTTCAGAGCCGTGATCGTGGACTGGGTCAAAGGCGGGCAGTCAATCAAGACCGGCTCTGGATCGATATTGAACCACCAGGAACTACCGCCCTGGCAGTCCCGATTCGGCGGGAAAAGCCATAGATCGTTGCGCACCTGCTGCGGAGGCCGACCGGCCTCCAGGTCAGTGGTCATTGTCATGACACTCAAGGGCGGAGCGAACCACTAGTTTGAAGGCCACATCACCACCAGGCCTTGAGCGGCATTCATCCCGGCAGGCCCTGGCCCTTGGGCAGCAGCACAACAACGCGAGGGGTGAATTTCTCCTTGGCCGCCCCAGCTGCGGATCGCATCGAGCTGTTGCTATTTCGCCATGGCAGTGATGGGGCCCCTGAACGGGTGATCGAGCTTGATGCTCGACGACATCGGTCGGGGGATTACTGGCACGTCGAAGTCGAGGGACTCAACGAGGGCTGCTGCTACGGCTACCGAGTGTTTGGCCCCCTTGCCCCAGGAAGCCATGGTTTTCGCCCCTCAAAAGTGCTGCTGGATCCAGCGGCACGAGCCATTACCGGTTGGGATGTCTACGACCGAGTCCTCGCCACTGGACTGTCGCCCAATGCCCACGCTTGCCTGAAGGCTGTCGTGAGTGAGCGGAAGCGGTTCGACTTCGAATCCCATCCGCGCCCCCGACACAGCTGGCAACGTTCGGTGATTTATGAACTGCACGTGGGTGCCTTCACCCGGGCGAGCGATTCAGGCGTGGATCGGTCAGAGCGAGGAACTTATCGCGGAGTGATTGAGAAGCTTCCCTATCTACAAGACCTTGGGGTGACGGCGATTGAACTCCTACCTGTCTTCAGTTTTGACCCCGCCGATGCACCTCCAGGTCGGGACAATGTTTGGGGCTACAGCCCACTGAATTGGTTTACACCTCACCATGGCTACTGCTCGGTCGACGATCCTTTGCAAGGGCGCGATGAGATGCGTCAACTGGTCGCCGCCTGCCATGACGCAGGCATCGAAGTGCTGCTGGATGTTGTGTACAACCACACCACTGAAGGCAATCGCCACGGTCCAACGCTGAGTTGGCGAGGGATTGCTGACAACACCTACTACCACCAGAACAGTGCTGGTGATTACCTCGATGTGAGCGGCTGCGGCAATTCAATCGCTGCCAACGATCCGATCAGCACCCAGCTGATCCTCGAATCGATGCGCTGCTGGGCTCTTGAACTGGGCATTGATGGCTTCCGTTTCGACCTTGGCATTGAGCTGAGCCGGGGCGCACAACTGAAGCCCTTAGACCACCCCCCTTTGTTCGCTGCGATGGAAGCGGACCCCGAGCTCAGCGACCTCAAATTGGTGAGCGAACCTTGGGATTGTGGTGGTCTGTACCGGCTGAATGACTTTCCAGCGAAACGCATTGGCACCTGGAACGGTCACTTCCGAGATGGATTACGCCGGTTCTGGAAAGGTGATGAGCACACCACATGGGCCCTAGCGCAACGGTTCAAAGGCAGTCCAGATCTCTACGACGGCAAGGCTGTCGCCATGGGCCGCTCCGTGAACCTGATCACAGCCCACGATGGCTTCACTCTTGCCGACCTGGTGAGTTACAACCGCAAGCACAACCTCGCCAACGGCGAAGACAATCGCGACGGCGAAAACCACAACAACAGCTGGAACCACGGCATCGAAGGACCCACCACCGAGCCAGAGGTGTTGGCACTGCGACGACGACAACAACGCAACTTACTGAGCACCCTGCTGCTGGCCCGTGGCGTGCCGATGCTGCTGATGGGTGATGAAGTGGGTCGCAGCCAGGGGGGAAACAACAACACCTGGTGCCAAGACAGTCCTTTGGGCTGGATGGTGTGGAACGAAGACCACTGCGATTTAGAGCTCAAGCTCTTTCTCAAACGTCTATTGAAGTTGCGCCAGGCGCTTCCGCAACTGTTCAACCCCCTGATTCCAGCTCGAGAAACGACGAAAAAGCACCCGCAGGACCAAACCGATCTATGGCGTCAATGGCATGGCGTAGAGCTATCAAAGCCAGACTGGGCGGAGTGGTCTCGCTCCATTGCCACCAGTTTGCATATGGGGAGCCACGGTGCCCTGATCTGGATGGGCTTCAACGCCCACAAGGAAGCTTTGAATTTCGAACTCCCTGTCCCGGCATCGCCGTGGACGCGGGTGATCGATACGTCTCTGCCATCGCCCAAGGATCTTCCAGACCAACCCGTACCGTTCCGAGGGGTCAACATCCCCATGCAAAGCCGGAGTTTTGTGCTGCTTGTGGCCCAAGACGAAGTCTCAAACCTGCGGCTTTGATCAAGCGGGCGGCGGGAATCGAACCCGCGTCATCAGCTTGGAAGGCTGAGGTCTTACCATTACACAACGCCCGCGCTAGTACAGACAAACTACCCTCAATGAAAGGTGGTGTTTGTGTCAGTACCCCTTCATTATGACTGTCGGCCTGACCCCTTTCTTCGTGTGACACCGTCAGATGCCCAGCTGGGTGGATCCCGCCGCCGCCTAATGGTGGCCTATGGCTTTGGGGATGCAGGCACAGGCTTGGCCGCCACAATCCTTGGGTTTTACCTATTTCCATTCTTCACCTGTGCAGCGGGTTTGCCCGCCTTCATCGCGGGCTCACTGCTCACCGTGATCAAGGTTTGGGACGCATTTAACGATCCCCTCATTGGCTGGATGAGTGATCACACCCAAAGCCGATGGGGGCCACGGTTGCCTTGGATGCTTGGCGCCTCCCTGCCGTTGGGAATCAGCCTGGCTGCGATGTGGTGGGTGCCAGAGGGAACCCTCCTGCAACGCACGATCTACTACGTGGTGATGGCCATCCTGCTGATGACCGCCTACACGGGCGTGAATCTTCCCTATGCGGCGCTGTCCACTGAGCTCACCACCGATACAGCCATTCGCACGCGCTTGAACGCCGCCCGATTCACCGGATCGATCTTGGCTGGAACCATCGGACTTCTCGTTGCTTTTCTGGTGCTGAGGGAAGGTGGAGGTGGCTACATCCTGATGGGCCAAATCGCCGGAACGATTGCGGCGGTAACAACCCTGCTGTGCTGCTGGGGATTAGCGCCCTTCGCGAAACAAGCCCAACGCCCCAGCGGAAGCAATGAACCTCCGCTTCAGCAATTTCGACGCATCAGAACCAACCCACGCTTTATCAAGGTGTTAGGGCTGTACCTGTTGCTGTGGTTTGGGCTTCAGCTGATGCAGGTGGTGGCCTTGATCTGGTTGGTGCAGGTGCTGCATGTCCCAGCCGGCATCTCCACCCTGCTCTTGCTGGCGTTCAACATCGCCGCACTTGCGGGCCTCCAGCTGTGGAGCCTGCTCTCCAATCGCCATGGTCGGATCAAAGCGCTTGGCTGGGGAGCCAGCATTTGGATCGTGGCGTGCCTGTTATCGATGCTGCTGCAACCGGTGGAAACAGGCAGCAGCTTCACCGCTTACTTCCCAATCGTGGGGTTAATCATGCTGGTGGGTCTAGGGGCAGCAACTGCCTACCTGATCCCCTGGTCGCTTTTGCCGGACGCGATTGACGCCGACCCAACTCGACCTGCCGGGCTGTACACAGCCTGGATGGTGTTTGGCCAAAAGTTGGTGATTGGCCTGAGCATGAGCGTGTTTGGCGTGCTGTTGTCGCTCACGGGATATATCTCCACCACCAGTTGTGATGGGGCGTTGAATTTCATCGAGCAACCCAACACTGCTCTTCTGGCCGTCAGATTGTGCATGGGATTGATCCCCGCCGTCCTCGTTCTCTTGGGCCTTGGAGTGATGCGAGGCTGGCCCGATCGCAAGGCCCATCTCAAGAGCTCCGCTGGATGAACACTCCGCGCTCGCTGAAACGTTTGGGCGCGAGCCTGTTAATTGGTGGCCAAGCCGTCACGGCGACGATGCGCGGCCGGATTAACACGGTGGAGCTCTCCGATCAGTTAATGGAAGCCGGGCCGGGAAGCTTGCTGATCGTTTTGATCATCTCGGTGGCTGCGGGCTCAGTCTTCAATATTCAAGTTGCCGCAGAACTCACCCGACAAGGGGCAGGTTCCACGGTTGGCGGCATCCTCGCGCTCGGACTCGCCCGGGAAATCGCACCCCTACTCACGGCCTGCTTGCTGGCGGGGAAAGTCGCCACCGCCTATGCCGCGCAGCTGGGCACCATGAAGGTGACCGAACAGATTGATGCGATCACAATGCTGCGCACCGACCCAGTGGAATACCTGGTGGTGCCAAGGCTGATCGCCCTTGTGGTGATGGCACCTCTGCAGTGCTTTTTCTTTTTCATCGTGGCGGTTTGGTCGGGGCAGATCACCAGCACCGCGCTCTACAACATTCCCCCCTCAGTGTTCTGGACATCCGTGCGCACTTGGATGCATCCAGAAGACCTGCCCTTCATGCTGGTGAAGGCCGTGGTGTTTGGGTTGATCATCGCCACCATTTCCTGCGGGTGGGGCCTCACCACCAGGGGAGGCCCGAAGGAAGTGGGCACCAGCACCACAGGTGCCGTGGTGATGATCCTAATTTTGGTTTGCATCATGGATGTGGTGTTAACCCAAGTGCTCTTCGGCGCATGACAAACCCGTTGCCCAACGTGATTTTGCGTCCAGACCCACGCCTGCCCCTGTTGGTGGTGGGCCTTGGTGCGGCATTACTCCCTTTGCCTTGGCATCCCTGGCCCACGCTGGTCGTGGCGGTGTTTGGCCTGTTCCTGCTCATCCAAACCGCCAGCCTGCGTCTGGAATTTGAAGAACGCGCCCTGATCGTGTGGCAAAACGGCCGCGAGCTGCGGCGCTTTCCCTATGAGCACTGGCTGGCTTGGCGCCTGTTTGCCCCCTGGCTGCCAGGCCTGTTCTTCTTTCGGGAAACCAAGAGCATTCACTTTCTGCCCATCCTGTTCAGCCCAAGCGAACTACGGGCACAGCTCGAACAACGGGTGGGCGCACTCGAAACAACCCAAAAGAAAACGCCAAGTGAGTCCTAAACCAACACGATATTCTCACCATATCGAAACATTTACGTGAAGATATCGTTCTACAATGGGTTTAGCGGGGCTTGCTACTTGCAGAGCCTGCAGGGTCGGTTGCAATAGTTGGGACAGCTCGTGTCGATCGATGGACAACCAAGAGCTCGAGGCGATGAACAACGACACTGATCAGACACCTGAGGAAACACCCACGGCAGAAGCCGTTGTTGATCAGCCTGGCGAAGGGCCAGCCGTGGAAGCTGTGGCTGAACTTGTCTTCGAAGAGGATCAAACTCCTCCAGCTGAGAGCCCTTCAGCCCCCGACAACCCCTTGCTGGAGCTGGCCTTAAAAGATCTCCAATCCCGCCGCGATGAATTGTCGGCAGAGATCACGCTGCTGACCAACCGCAAACAACAGCTCGACGCCGAACTCAAAACCTCCTTTGCCGGTCAATCCGATGCGATCGCAAGGCGGGTCAAGGGCTTCCAGGAGTATCTGGGTGGAGCACTGCAAGACCTGGTGCAGTCGGTGGAAAGCCTGGATCTCGTGGTGCAACCGATGGTGGTGCAGCCATCACCACTCGACCAACAAGCATCAGGCCAACAGGGATCCGAGGGTCAGAGTGCGAGCGATACCGCCCCAGCCATCGCCGTATCAGACACCTTTCGCCCCGACGAAGCCCTGATTCGCAGTGCTCTGCAGCGGTTCCTGCAACAGCCGGATGTGTATGCCGATCCTTGGAGTCTGCGCCGCAGCATCGACACACGGGACACAGCCCTACTCGAAGACTGGTTCTTCAACCAAGGCGGCCGTGGCGCCCAGCCCAGTCGGGGCAGCCGTCCCCGCAACATCCTGGTAAGCGCTGCTTTGATTGCGATTATCGGCGAGCTGTACGGCGCCCAATTCCAATGCCTGGTGCTGGCGGGGGCGCCCGAACGGCTGGGCGAATGGAGACGCGGCCTGCAGGATGCCCTCGGCTTGGGACGAGAAGACTTCGGGCCGAGCAGCGGAATCGTGTTGTTTGAACGATCGGAAGCCCTCGTGGAACGGGCCGATCGATTGGAGGAGCGCGGCGAAGTGCCACTGATCTTGATCGACACCGCCGAGCGCGACGTGGCGATTCCCGTGCTTCAGTTTCCACTCTGGCTGGCTTTTGCCGCTGGCCCGAACGAACGGCTCGACGACGACGACCTGCTCTGATGCTGCTCTCTTCTCTGTTGCTTTTGGCGCTTGGCTATCTGCTGGGCTCGATGCCGAACGGCTACCTCGCTGGCCGTTGGCTAAAGGGCATCGACCTGCGCCAGTGCGGCTCGGGCAGCACCGGTGCCACCAATGTGCTGCGCAATGTGGGCAAGGGCCCGGCGTTGGTGGTGTTCCTGCTGGATGTGAGCAAAGGAGCGTTGGCAGTGCTGCTCGCCAAAAGCTTTGGATTGAACGACTGGGTTCAGGTGCTAGCAGGCCTGGCCGCTCTGGCCGGTCATATCTGGCCCGTATGGCTGGGCTGGAAGGGTGGCAAAGCCGTTGCCACTGGCCTGGGCATGTTCCTGGGCCTGGCCTGGCCTGTGGGTTTGGCGTGCTTCGGGTTGTTTATGGCTGTGATCAGCATCAGCCGGATCGTGTCGCTATCCAGCGTGGTGGCCGCCATCGGCCTGCCGTTGCTGATGGTTATCTCCGGCGGCAGCAGTGCCTACTTGGTGGTGTCGTTGGTGGCCAGCGTGTTGGTGCTATGGCGGCACCGCAGCAACATCGAGCGGTTGATTGCCGGAACGGAACCCAGGATTGGACAGAGAGGAAAAAGCTAAAACAGCTGTTCGTTACTGAACCAAGAGTTCAAGATCAAGGGTTCAATCAACCAAGGGAATCAGGCAATCCAAAACTGTTTAATACCCCGTACGACCAACCACTGTCGCGGATGAAAGTGTGCGTACCCAACAAATCACCATCGATCGAAGGGAAGTTGGCATGCGAGCTTTCACCCATCGCCACCCTTCACAATTCTCATTAAGATAGAAAGATTTCACCAAGCCATAGGCTCTCAAGCGAAACTACCGAACCTGTAAGACCAACGCTATTTAATATTTTAGTGCCTCTGGGAGCAGCCTGAGCAAAGTCTGATTGATGGGCAACTGTGATCACCCCGCGACAACAGATCAGCAACTAAGAATCAACGCTCAACAAAAGTAGTTACAGATCAATCCCTTGAACATCAATTTTTTGTGGGGCGGTGATGCTAATCAACCTTTCATCCCTGATCTGAGAGATCTCAGGAAAAAATCAATCCGAGCCAGCTGTTCACCAGGGGATAGTATGGTCCAGATCGGACATTTTTTAGTGGCCCTCTTTACAAAAAACGAGAATAAGGCAGAAGGAATTTATCCATAACCGCTCTCTAAAAGACAGTCAGAGCAAGAGTCTGTGAAATTAAAAGGATCTTCATGACATGATTGCTCCTTTTTTAGATCTCAAGAAAAATGGGATCCATATTTTCCATCTGCCCATAACGGTTCTTTTTTATTATTTTCTTGTCAAAATTGATTGAAATAGTCACCGCTCATCGATGTTCTGGCGTTCACTCTCAAGCCTGCACACGCTTCTAGCCGGAGGAGTGGGCCTGCTGATGCTGGAGCTGTTGGTCGGGTATCAACCAGTTCAAGCCCAGAGCTGCACAGTCGACCCCTTGGGTGGCGAAGTCTGCCTGCCAGATCCAATTCCCGAGACACCAAACCAACCCGAGATACCGGACGAATCCATAGAAACCCAGGAACAGGATCAACCTGAAAAATCCGACGAACCCGAGACGATCGATCAACCTGATAAGCCCAATCCAATGGTGATCGTTCCACCTTGTTTCGGGCCTTGCACACAATTTCCGCCTGCACCGCCGTACCGGCAATTCCAGGAGTTGGTTGAGAAGACCGATGCAGCTGACATGGTCATCACCGTGGATGGCCTGCGTTATGAAGAAGTTGTCGACCCCCATAGCCTTCTGTTCACCAATGAGCTGAATGAGCCCGGGGTGAATGCTTGGGTGCGCGGCTTTGGTGGTGCCAGCAGCAACGGTGCCGCTGGCCATCGCTACGCCAACTTCAGCAATGGCGGCGGCCAGCTCGGCATCGACATTCCGATCAGCGATGAAACCCGCATCGGCCTCTTCGGCACCTATGCGGTGATGAATGGCACAGATGGTGCTCGCGGCAGCTGGGATACCGATGGTTGGGGTGGTGGTGCCTACGCCGAGTACTGGACAAGAAACGTCTACCTGCGCGGCATGGTGAGCGGCGGCGGTTACTCCGGAGAGCACCTTCGCAAGATCGATGGTGACACCGCCAAGGGAGACCGCAGCGGCAATTCCTGGACTGGCGTGCTCAACATTGGTGCGCCACTGCAGAGCGGTGAATGGATCATCGAGCCCCAGGCATTGCTGAGTTACACCAACACCAGCCTCGACAAGTTCAGCGAACACGGCGCCGACCGACGTGATCGTCTCCGCTTCCATGAGATGGAAGTTGACCAATTGGGGAGTTAACTCTCCGTGAAGTTCGCCGTTCCCATCCGTGATGGCGAAAGCTCCTTATTTTTGCCCTCGCTACGGGTGGGCTGGGCTGCCGACTGGGGGATGAGCGGGGACCACCAAAAAGTGACCTATCTCAAATCCAGCAAAAGCAAGCGCTGGGATCTGAATGGCAGCGACGACCATGCCGCCCTAGTAGAACTTGGCCTCGACTACACCACCTTTAATTTCAACGACACTTCAATGGGGGTGTATGCCCGGGGTGGAGCATTGCTCTGGGCTAATAACCGTGGCACCAGTTGGCAGGTGCAGGGAGGCTTGAACTTCAAATTTTGAGATCTTGGCAACAGCCGGCAAAGGCCGCACTGGGATCGTCGGCGCAGGTGATGGGGCGGCCCACTACTAATTGGCTTGCTCCTGCGGCGATTGCCTCAGCCGGACCCATCACCCGGGCTTGATCACCTACAGCTGCCCCCTTGGGGCGGATCCCCGGCGTCACCAGTGCGAATGGTTCTGGATGCTGAGCCCGCAGTGCCGCGGCCTCCAAAGGCGAACACACACAGCCACCGATACCGGCACTCGCCGATAGCTGCGCTAAAGCCGACACCCGTTCGGCGATGCCCTGGCCAATGGCGAGTTCCCGTTGCAGCCGCTGCTCTTCCCAGCTGGTGAGCATCGTCACCGCCAAAAGGGTGGGGGCGGGTTGACCGGCACGTTGGGCCCCTTCCACCGCAGCGGCCTGGGCCGCCTGTAGCGCTTCGCTGCCAGCACAGGCGTGCACCGTGATCAGCTCCGCCCCCAGTGCCGCCGCCCGCCGGCAGGCCCCGGCCATCGTGGCCGGGATGTCGTGAAATTTGAGATCCAGAAACACCCGCAGGCCCTGATCGCGCAACTGCGCCACAACATCCGGCCCGGCCTGCACAAAAAGCTCCAAGCCCACCTTCACCCAGCGCAGCCCTTCAACTTGAGCGTTGAAGGCCAAAGCCTGATCAGGGGCCATGCCATCGAGGGCCACGATGATCCGTTCCGCTGCTTCAGCCGAGAAAGAGGAAGCCACACACCATCTCCGCACGACCCTCATCGTGATGGGTCATGGGCAACCCCTCGAATCAAGCCGCCAGTTGAAAGCAATCGGCCGTCAACCCTTTCACACCCACGTCCGCTTGAAACAAGCCACCGGCCAATGGCTCGGCCTTGATCGCAGCAGCATCCATCTCCTGTCTCGCAGTGGTCACAAACAGCTGATCCAAATTGGGGCCGCCAAAACAACAGGAGGTGACCTGACGGCAAGGCAACGCCAGCCGTTCGAGCAGCAAACCGCTGGCAGGATCCCAACGCGTCACAGCCCCACCACCAAACAAGGCGATCCAAAGCATGCCCTCCGCATCGATGCACATGCCATCTGGAACGGCATCCCAATCCTCTGGAATGGTGATGCACGGGATGGGTTCACCCGAGAAGTCACCAGAGGACGTGAGCGGAAAGGCCAGAACCTGCCGTGTCGGCGAGTCAATGAAATAAAGGGTTCCACGGTCTTGGCTCCAAGCCAAGCCGTTGGGAATCGTCAACCCATGACGTTGACGAATGCAGCTGAAATCAGGATTGACCCGCCAAAGGGAACCCGCACCAGCAGCAAAGTCGTAGGCCATCGTTCCCGCCCAAAACCGTCCCCAGGGATCGCACTTGCCATCGTTGAACCGATTGCCGGGCTGGTCGTCTTCTGGATCCTGCAGAGAAGACACAACACCACTGTCGGGGTGCAACCGCACGAACCCCTGAGCGGTGGCCGCCAACAACTCACCATCCGACATTGGGACAACAGCCCCAATGTGGGACGGCACAACCAAAAAACGATTGCGACCCGTCACCGGATCAAAGAAGCCCACCCGCGAGGCTTCGATATCCACCCAGATCAGAACACTTTTCTCTACCCACCAATGGGGGCCTTCCGCCAAGCCAGCCTGAGCATCGAGAACACAACGGACCTTCATCGCTTCGGGGGCGCCCGCCAAGCATGACCAAAATCATCCACCAGTTGGTGTGGATCCAGGGCTGTTTTGAGTCCCCCAACCAGCTCGCGTTAGGCAGTCAATCGCCGGAAGGTCTTCTTACCAACCTGCAGCACCCTGCCATCGAGCTCAGCGGCCGTAGCAAATTCCTGATTGGGATCGGTGATCTTGTCCCCATCCAAGCGAGCAGCACCCCCCTTGATTTGGCGCCGCGCTTCACTGCTGCTGGCGCAGATCCCAACGGCACTCATGAGGTAGAAGGCCTTGGCTGGGAAATTCACTGAAAGCAACGAGGCCTCAGGCACATCAGCGGATGCATCCCCTGCACCACCCACCAGGTTGGCTGCATCGAGTTGGGCCTTTGCGGCGGCGTCCATGCCATGGCGCGTTGCGGTAACCGCCAGTGCCATGGCCTTCTGCTTCTCTCGCGGGTTCTCCGGCAACACCTCCACATTGAGGTCGGTGAGCAACGTCACGTAGTCGTTGATCGCCGCATCGCCGACTTTCTCAAGTTTGGAATACATCGACAGGGGATCCTCTTCCAGCCCCACGGTGTTACCGAGGGTTTTGCTCATTTTTTGAGCCCCATCAAGACCAACCAGGATCGGCAACAACAAACCGAACTGGGTGCCACGGCCGAAATGCCGCTGCAGATCACGGCCCATTGCCACATTGAATTTTTGATCGGTGCCCCCAAGTTCCACATCGGCGTTGACCGCCACCGAGTCGTACCCCTGGAGGAGGGGATACAGAAACTCATGCAAGGCAATGGGAGTGCCACTGCTGTAGCGGTTCGAAAAATCTTCTTTCGCCAGCATCTGGCCCACGGTTCCGGTGCCCAGCAATCCGATCACCGCGGGAAGGTCCATGCCCTCCAACCATTCGCTGTTGTAGCGAACCTCCAACCGACCAGGGGTCTCGAAATCGAGCAGCGCCGTGGCCTTGGGCTGGTCTTGCCCAAGTTGTCGCAAATAGGTGGACGCATTGACGGCCACGTCGTTTTTGCTCAACTGAACCCGCGTCGCGCTCTTGCCGGTGGGATCACCAATCCGAGCCGTGAAGTCGCCAATAATCAACACCGCTGTGTGTCCAGCGTCCTGAAAGGCCCGCAATTTGCGAAACAGGATGCTGTGCCCGAGGTGAATGTTGCTGCCCGTTGGATCGATGCCCAACTTCACCCGCAACGGACGGCCCTCAGCCTCAGCTGCAGCTAACCGCGCTGCCAAGGATTGATCCACATCGCTGAGATCCCCTGAAGGGAACAAGTCGGCCATGCCGCGATTCAGCCATGACGGCAACGACGGATTGGTCTCCGGCATGGGGACGGAAATGGAAGAGCTGTGGTGGGGATCGTACGAGTGCTGCTTCAGTCCGAAGGGGGCAGCTCAATTTGAGCTTTCATCCGCTCCAAGGTGGTGTTCATCTGTTCGAACATCTGCTCGGGTGTAATGCCGAATTGCCCTAACTGGCTCCGAAGCTGCTCCACCGTGAGCTTCGCCTGGAAATCTTCCGACAACTCGAACCGCTTCATGAACACGCGATAGCGCCCCATGAGCTCCTCCATCGTTTCAATGAATTTCTTCTTGCCTTCGCGATCAAACTTGCCGTACTCGCTGCCCAGTTGCATCAACTGTTGGTAATCACCAAACAGGCGCTTGGCCTCATCTTGGACAATGTCGGAATCGAAGAAGGCCATCGCTTCGAAATGTCGTTCGTTAACGGAAATTCTGCAGACTTCCTATCACCATTGGCAGTGCGGGTTCACCCCATGGACATCATTCCCGAAGTGACCACCATCTCCCGAAGTGAACCTCACGGCGCAAATACCACGCATGCGTGAGATCAGAACACGCAGCCTTCCTGTCTTGAACGACCGTCGGACGGTGATCGCCAGCGCAGACCGCGTGTTGATCACGGCCCTAACGCATTTGTTTGAGGGAATTGGCCCCCTGGTCGGCGCTGCCACCAGTGAGCAGGATGCCCTCAACTGCCTCACGGCGAACGACGTTCAACTCCTGGTATGCACTGATTTACTCGAGCACGGCTCAGGCCCAGGATTGGTGGCCACAGCAAAAGCCCAGCATCCACAACTGCGCTGTTTGATGCTGATTCAGCGCCCCCTGCTAAGCACCATCGATGCGGCGATCGCCTCTGGCTGTGAGGGCCTCTGCAGCCGTGAACGCCTTGGCGATGGCGGAGTGCTCAGCGTTCTCCAAGCCATGGATAGCGATGGAATCCACATGGATCCAACCATCACAGGGGTGTGTCAGCAAAGCCGCCGCCGGCCCAGCCACGGCATTGCACCACCCTTAAGCGATGTACTGACCCTGCGGGAAGAAGATGTTTTACGGGGTTTATGCAGGGGACTCAGCAATCAAGAGATTGCCGACCAACTGCACCTAGCCGTCGACACGATCAAACACGCTGTGACCAGCCTTCTCCGCAAACTGGAGGCCCGGGATCGAACCCAAGCCGTGCTCGTTGCCTTCCAACACAACTTGGTGGACCCTCCTGCTCCGATTCCTCGCTGGCAGCCCAGAACCCAGCGCTAAACCACAGCGAACAACACCACACTCCACAACACCAAAGGCCACAACATCCGCGAATGGACCATGCCACCCGGTTATCGATTAAGCGCTGTCCTGACGCCGTTGCCGTTGGGTTGATCAGTTCGATCCTGCTCGGATTCGGCGCAAGCGTCGCCGTTGCGCAGACGGAACGCACCACGGCATTGGTCACCATTGCCCAAGCGAACGCCCAATGTCTGATTCAGACCGAAACGATGGGGGCCGAACAAGCCCTCTCACTGGCCAACCGGTTCCTTGATGCCAAACAGGTGAGTCAAGACGAGCGCCGCACGGTGAACAACAGCCCTGGCTTTGAAGATCTAATGAAGGACTACATCAACACAAAAGGGGGCTGTAAGGCGATCGTGAAAGATTTCCAATAGCAACCGACGGGGCATGTCGTTAAGGTTCGCCCACAGCCGTTGTGCGAAATGCCCCGCAGCCACTGGTTAGATCCGCTAGCCAGACGTGTGCTGCAAGCCACCGGACAACTTCCGTTGCCAGGGCCGTCGCCAACACCAACTTCTGCGCGGCAACCATCCGAAACAGCTCTTCCGAGCAACTGGTTTCTCGATGTGAATCGCGGCAGCCAAGAGCAGTGGCGAGAACTGCCCGGCTGCACCGACGACATGGCCGACCTTCTTGTGCGGCTTCAGCGCGGCGGCGTTCAATTCGCTGCCGCCGACGACCTATTTCGCCTGCTCGACCTTCCAACCGATCTCGCCCAGCTTTGGGCACCCCATCTTGTTTTCCACTGGTATGGCGATGCGCCGCTCCAACCGGTGGACAGCTGCATCGATCTCAACAACGCCAGTTCCGCAGAACTCACAACCCTGGCTTGGCCTGAACAACGCATCCATGGACTGCTACGCGAGAGACGCATCAACGTGTTCCGTGATCTCGCCGACCTGCAAGAACGGCTCAGTCTTCCGGCCAGCAGCGTTGAGGCCTTGATCGGTCGCGTGTCCTTCGGCCAGCGACGGGCCGGCCCGTCGCTGCCGCCCCGCGGTTGAAACGATGCAAGGCGATCTGTTCTCGGGCGTTCCGCTGGGGTCAACACCCACCCCAGATCTGCCGATCACTGCGGATCAGTTGCGGGCCTGGCAACAGCGACTCCACGACTTTCAGTCGCCACGCTTTCGCCGCAACATCTGTAGCTCGGGTCAAGGTGATTTATGGGGAGGCAACGTTGCTGATGCCGCCACTCCCATCTCTCCAACAGCCATCGATCCCTTAACGCTCACCCCACTCCCGTTGAGTTTTTGGCGCTGGGCTGACAGTCCCCATCGCGGAGCCGCCATCTATTTCGTGCTCGACCGTCCTCCCCACCTTGACCATCCACTCCTGCTCTATGTGGGAGAAACCAAAGCCGCCGATCGACGCTGGAAAGGTGAGCACGACTGCAAGGCCTATCTCGCCGCCTATGGCGAAGCCCTTCAACGCTGCCAAATGGCCCATCAACTCAGCATTCGCTTCTGCACCGATGTCCCGACGGACACCCGGGCCCGCCGCAGGCTCGAACAACAGCTGATCCAGCACTGGAGTCCACCCTTTAATAAGGAAACACGACAGCGCTGGGCCACACCGTTCACCGCTGATCTCTAGCTATGCAGAGGCATCGCTACGCTCGTGGTTTGAACCGGCGTCAGCCCATGCGGCTCTCCATCTCATCCACCAACGTCAACGAATGGAGCGGCGATGTGCTGGTTGTTGGGCTGCCGAAGGGAGATCCGTCCAACTCAGCAGGTCACCTGGAGAGTCGTTTCCCAGGCGTGAGCAGCGCCCTCAGCCAGCAGGCCTTTGAAGGCAAAACGGGCCAAAAGCTGGTGCTCCACCCCCTAACAAACGGCAACCCACTCCGGCTCGTGCTGGTTGGCCTTGGCGATGCTGATGCCATTGATCTCGACGGCCTACGGGCGGCGGCGGCGGCCGGGGCCCAGGCCTCGATTGGCTGCAACGGTTCCCTCGGCCTTCAGCTGCCCTGGGATTCGCAGGATTCAGATCAAGCAGCCCGCATCAGCGCCGAAGCCGTTCGCCTCTCGCTTTATGCCGATCAACGCTTTCAGAAGGAACCCGAAGAACGTCGCCTCCCCACGGCCCTGGAGCTGATTGGCTTACCGGCCTCTGCCGCAGCTGGCCTCGAATCCGTTAATGCCACCTGCGCTGGCGTTGAGTTAGCGCGCGAACTTGTGGCAGCTCCACCGAACTACGTCACCCCAGCTGCCTTAGCGGACACCGCTGCTGCTTTGGCACGCGACTACGGAATGGAACTCACCATCCTCGAGCGAGCCGATTGTGCAGCCCGTGGCATGGGGGCGTTTCTCTCGGTAAGCCAGGGGTCGGATCTTCCACCCAAATTCATTCACTTGATTTATCGCCCAGAAGGAGCGGTACAGCGTCGCCTCGCCCTCGTGGGCAAAGGCCTCACCTTTGATTCCGGTGGATACAACCTCAAGGTGGGTGGCGCTCAGATCGACATGATGAAATTCGATATGGGTGGCAGTGCATCCGTGCTCGGGGCGATGCGTTCGATCGGAGAACTGAAGCCCGCCGGCGTGGAGGTGCACATGGTGGTGGCGTCCTGCGAAAACATGGTGAATGGCTCCGCCGTCCACCCCGGCGACATTGTGACGGCCGCCAATGGCACAACGATTGAGATCAACAACACCGATGCGGAAGGGCGGCTAACCCTGGCCGACGCACTGCTCTACGCCTGCGAGCAGAAGCCTGATGCCGTGGTGGACCTAGCCACCCTGACCGGAGCCTGCGTCGTCGCACTTGGCGATGAAATGGCGGGGTATTGGTCCAACAACGAAGCCCTTGCTGAAGCTCTCGACACAGCCGCCGACGCGGGTGGCGAAGGTCTCTGGCGCATGCCACTGCGCCAGTCCTACAAGAAAGGGCTGAAGTCGCTCCTGGCCGACATGAAAAACACCGGACCCAGACCCGGGGGATCAATCACAGCCGCCTTATTCCTCAAGGAATTCGTGAGCCAAGACACGGCTTGGGCCCACATCGACATTGCTGGGCCCGTCTGGAGCGATAAAGGCAAAGGGGTGAACCCAGCCGGAGCAACTGGCTACGGGGTGCGCACCTTGGTGAACTGGGTGTGCGCCCAAGCATGAACTCGTCACCGATCCGCTGGTACTTGAAGGCACAATTGGGAGTGTTGCTCCTTCCCGTTGGCCTTTGCCTCTTTGGCGAAGCCGTCAGCCGAAAGGTGGTTCAAATGTTGGGGCAGGATGGTGGGCCTTGGTTTTGGTACGGAACCCTCAGCTTGATCTGCATTAATGCAGGCATTGGCCTGATGGTGGAAAGCGGCCTAACCCGTGGGTTCCCAGGACGCAAACGCACTTGATTAGGACGCCTAATTAGGACGCCATGGCGTGAAGGGATCGACCCATACGCTCAGGCACTTCCAAAGCATGGATTTGCCAACGGGCGCGATCTGAGCACGACTCCAAAATTCGATCCAAATCGTCCGAAGCATGCTTCGGGGTTGGATACGGTCCAATGTGACGGGTACCAAGGCCATCCTTAACGGTCAGCAGATACATACATCTCCCTCCTTCCGATCTTGATGGTAAACATGTTTCTCAGGAACGTCGATAGCGGACAACCCGCATCTTCACTGAGAAAACACTGAAAAATTGAGAACTCAATTATTTAATGCCTAGAAAAGGAAAGAGTCTATTTTCTTAAGGATTTCATTCCAATTCGGTAGCTTTTTGCCAACTTCGCCCAGTCCTGGCTTGGGCGCCCCAGACGGCATCCAGGCGGCGATCACGGCCACAACTAAACCGATAAAACGAATACTTCAGGTCGTTGAGCTCGGCGTAATTCTGGTGATATTGCTCCGCAGGCCAAAACGGAGCGGAACCACGAAGTTCCACTTTGATTGCAGAGCGCGGTCGGCCTAGATCTTGAGCGGCAGCCGCCGCACTCATCTCGGCGGCTTTCGCCTGGGCGGCATCAGCGGTGAAAATCACGGGTCGGTAGGAGTCACCGCGATCACAGAATTGACCGCCGCCATCAAAGGGATCCACGTTGCGCCAGTAGCTCCGCAACAACGTGCTGTAAGAGATCACAGCCGGATCGAAGCGCACTTGTACCGCCTCCTGATGGCCTGTGTCTTCTCCGCTCACCTGGCGATAGGTGGGCTGATCCACATGGCCACCGCTATAGCCACTAACCGCATCAATCACCCCAGGCAGGTGTTCCAAATCGTGTTCTAAACACCAGAAACACCCCCCAGCAAAAACCGCCGTTTGTTCAGCCGCCGCAACGGATTGCGGCCCTCCAAACATCAATAGGGCACTAAGGAGTACGCCGATTACTCGAACCATCAGATCACTTGATCAAAGATTGCCTGAGACGCTCTTGCGGTGACGCCAGGCTCCCCCAGCGTGGCGCGAAGACGGCTGTAACCGTGAAGCATCGCTGTCCGTTCCGGACTGCCGTCGTCCAGCAACGGTTGAGCCAACTCCACGAGAGCCTCAGGCGTGAACTCGTCCTGCAGCAATTCTGGAACCAGGCGCTCCTTCAGCAAAAGATTCACCGGAGAAATATGGTCCACCTGGAAGCGCAGCACATGCCTTGCAACGAAGGCGGTAGCTCGGCTTACCCGATAGCCCACCACCTGCGGCACCCCCTGCAAGGCCAACTCCAAGTTCACCGTGCCGGACTTTCCAAGCGCCACATCCGCTGCAGCCGCCAGCTGCTTTTTCACACCATCGGCATCAGCAGCAGGGATCACACGACCGTTCCGCACGCCTGCCGCTGCGAGGGCTTCAGCCAAGGGCTGTTCGAAACGCTCTAAGCCTGCAGGAACCAACACTTGCAGGCCGAGGCAACGCTGCTGAAGCATGGCTGCCGCACGAGCCAGAGCCGGCATCAAATAGCGCAGTTCCTGCGGCCGGGATGCTGGAACCAAGAGCAACACCGGTGCATCAGGATCAAGGCCAAGTGCCCGACGCGATGCCTGCCGCTCCGGCAAGTCTTGAAAACTGTCCAGCAGCGGATGGCCAACCCAAGTGACCTTCGCGCCACGCTCGGCATAAAACTCGGCCTCCGCAGGAAAAATCGCCAGAATCTGATTCGTAAAATCAAGCAATTGGGTGGTGCTGCCATCACCAAAGCGCCAAGCCCATTCCTGGGGAGCGATGTAGTAGGTGATCGGCAACGACGGACGGTGTTTGCGCAACCGAGTGCCTAGCCGGGCATTCGCGCCCACATAGTCGATCAACACCACCGCATCAGGGGGGCGTTGCGCCAACAAGCGATCCACCTTGGCCTGGAGCTGCAAGGTGGGCAAAATCAACGGAACGGCCTCCCACAGACCGATCGCGCCCATCGGAGCGGTGTCGGCAATCAACTCGGCACCAGCCGCCTTCATCCGAGGACCACCGAGGGCCAAGATCTCCAATTCGATTCCCCGACTTAAGGCTTCGGCCTTGAGAGCATGAATCAACAGGCTGCCCTGCAAATCTCCGGACACCTCGCCAGTGCTGATGAGCAGACGCACCATCAGCGATGACTCAATGCAGGAGTCGGCCCACGCCGACCCGGGGCAGTGGACGCCTCAAGGAAGCTGCATAAATGCGCTGCTGCTGGCAAAAGCTCATGGCTGCGAGCCTGCACCAAAGCCTCAGCCATGACGACATCAGAGCGGTAGAGCAAATTCCAGATCTCCTTGAGTTGCTTCAGTTCACGGCCTTCATGCCGATCCGCGAGTCCACTGCGCTGCAAGCCAACCCGATTCAATCCCCGCAAGCGACCTGGGTGACCCTCGACCATCGAATAAGGAGGGATATCGCGAATCACACGGGTCATCCCACCCACCATCGCCAATCCACCGATGTGCACAAATTGATGAATGCCAAGACAACCGCCAATCACCGCACGATCTTCAATCACCACATGTCCTGCCACTTGAATGGCATTCGACATCACGATTCCGTTGCCCAACAAACAGTTGTGGCCGAGATGGCAATAGGCCATCAACAGGTTTCGATCACCCAGACGGGTTTGCTCCCCCTCTTCTGTGGCGCGATTGATCGTGACAAATTCCCGAAGCGTGTTGCCATCACCAATCACCACCTCGGTATTGGCGCCGCGGTATTTCAAATCTTGAGGCTCTTGCCCCAAACAAGCACCAGGGAAAACCCTGTTGTCTTTCCCCAAGGTGACCCGCCCATCCAAGACCACATTGGGCCCAATCCAGGTGTGATCACCGATCACCACCTGCGGACCGATCACAGCACCAGAACTGATCACCACTCCAAGACCGAGCTCGGCCTTGGAATCAACCACCGCTTGGGGATGAATCTGTGGGGTAGACCTTTCCACCGTCATCAGCCTCAGTCCACCAAGGAGAACAACAGCTCGCCGGAGCAAACCAATGCACCCTCAACAGTGGCCTCAGCTTTGATTTTGCCAAAACGCTTGCGTTTCAAGCTCAACAATTCGCATTGAATGATCAGTTGATCTCCAGGCACCACCGGTCGTCGAAACCGGACCCCATCGATGCCTGCAAAAACAAACAATCCCTTGGGCAAATCGGGAATTTGGGCAACGATCAAGCCACCAACTTGGGCCATTGCTTCCACAATCAACACCCCAGGCATCAAAGGACGTTCTGGGAAATGCCCTTGAAATTGGGGCTCATTCATCGTGATGTTTTTGATCGCCGTGGCCGAAACCCCCGGCTCATAGGCAATCACCCGATCAACAAGGGCAAACGGATAGCGGTGCGGCAATAAGCCAGCGATTTGTTCGCTCGTCAGTACGACATCCGATGGCGTGGGATCAGTCACAGGGCAGCAGCGAGATCGGTGTGGAGTCCGTGGGAGCCCCGATAGACGAGGACCTGAGCTTGGGGAAAGCCGACGAGGGCCAGATCTCCAATGAGATCTAAAAGCTTATGGCGCACCGGTTCATCTGGAAAACGAAGCGGCGGGTTCAACCAATGATCACCATCGCAGACCAGGGCATTGTCCAGGGCACCACCCTGAATTAAGCCAGCTGAGCGCAACTGTTCCACTTGATCGCGAAAGCCGAAGGTACGGGCGGGGGCGATTTCTTTCACGAACCGCTCCGGGGTGAGATCCAACGACAACTGCTGCTGCCCAATCGCTCGCTGAGGGAAATCAATAATCCCCACCACTCGGAATGTTGTTGCTGGAATCGCCGTAATCACACTTCCTCCCCGAGAGCGAACCAGCGGTTGAGTGAACGACGGTCTGGGCAGTCGCGGGGTTTTCGCGGGTTGGATTCCAGCCTCCACAATCGCCTCAACCCAGTTCAAGGCCGAACCATCCATCAGGGGAATTTCATCACCCTGAAGCTGGATTTCCGCATGGGTTAAGCCGCACCCGGCCAGGGCTGCCAACAAATGTTCCACAGTGGCCACCTTGCATGGACCCAATTCAAGGGTGGTGCAGAGCTGGCTATCGCGAACCTGGTGGGGAGCTAGGCGAAAGGCTTCGTCATGGCCTTCAACCCTGAGATAGAACCCTGGTTCAACAGATCCCTTGAGTCGAACCACTGAGGAACGGCCGCTGTGGAGGCCAACACCCGAACGCTCAGCTTGTCCGGCAAGTGTCCATGCACCCGAATAATCCTCAGGCCAGTTGGTCACTAAAATTTCCAGCCAATTCCCAGGTTGAAGCGGTAGTCGTCAGTGAAATCTTTCGTGGCCACTTCCAAACGCAATGGCCCGACAGGTGTTTTCACAATCACGCCAGTACCAACAGAAACACCGGAACCGTCTTTATTGAGGAGCAAGCCAGGCTTGCCTTGCACATCTTTTTGGGTGTCAAAGTCTGTGCCGGCATCCATAAACACCTCTCCGGAAAAGATGCTGATCAGCGGAAAGCGGTATTCCAGGGTGATCTCACCAAACGCTTTACCAACGGCTAGGTCGCAGTCGTACCAACCCCGAATTGAATTGGAGCCGCCCAAGCAAAACGCTTCGTAAGGAGGCATATCACCAATCGCCGCACCTGCTTTGACTTGAACACCAATGGCTTGGGGGCAATCAGCAGCTTCACCGGGTTTGGGGCGGCATCCTTTGTGCAGTTTTAGCCAATCCACTGGGAAGAATTGGGTGTAGCTCGTGCGTAGCTTGTTGAATGTCGGAGAATCTTCGTTGAACCCAATAAATTGCTGCGTACTAGCTGTAAAAAAGCTGCCACTCGTAGGATTAGTGGGGTCGTTATAGGAGTTATATGTAGCCGCAAAGCGGAATGAAGTTAAATAATTACTGTCGGCACAATTATATGAAATACAAACAATATCTTTGTTTTTAACTTTTCCGCTGTTTAACTTTCTAGTCGCTACACCATAAGGACGAGAGTCAGCCGAGAAGTTGATTGGCCTAACGTTCTCAAATCCCATACCGACGAGCACGCGCCAGGGAGCATCTTTAAATGGATCGCCACCATTCAGAGGACGTGTAAAGGCGAAATTTCCACCGATCTTACGAAGCGCAATGGAATCACCTTCGTAATTAAACCAACTTTTATTAGGATATTCATCCTCAGCTTTATTAACAGAACCAGGAACTTTGTTGTAATCACTAAAACCGTATTTACGGCCAGTTTCGTAGGCATTACGACTACCATTATCTTCATAATCTTTCAGCGTCCGAATATTTCCATTGTCTTCACTTTGGAAAACCTGAGGAACTTGCTGGCTCAAGAACAACGATCCACGGAATCCAGTGCGATGGTTATCGCCGTAAATCCATGGATCAGTAAAGGTGAGGTTTGACAAACCTCCGTACTGTCCATAGGTCACATTCAAACCAAGGTTCCAGGCTCGACCAAACAGATTGGTGTCTTGAAGCTGGACTTGACCAAAAACACCTTGAGATTGGCTGTATCCCAATCCACCAGACACCTGACCCGTGGATTGCTCAACAATGCCAAGAACAAGAACCACATCACCAGGCTGTTCAGGCACTGGCTTCAGCGTTACTTTGATATCACTGAACAACTGCGTTCCGTACAAACGCTTGATATCTCGTTCAAGCATATTGCGGTTGAAAGCTTCACCCGGCTTGATCGAAACTTCTCGAGTGATCACCCAATCCTTGGTCTTTCCATTGATTGGATTGTCATTCTCATCAACATCATCACCATCCTTGGTGAGGAATTTCACCTCCACATCAGCGACACGACCTTGGGTGAGCTTCAGCGACACCTCCCCATCAGGGCTGACCCGTTCCGGACCCGTGATACGGGCCAATGAGTAGCCCTCGGCGGCAAACCAGTCCTGCAACGTTTTCATCCGCTGCTGGAGATCATTCAGGTTCAACGTGCGCCCAAAGTCAGAAGCGAAGGTCTCCTCCAGAACAGTGGCTGGCAACTCTTCGGAAACGGGATTGAGTTCCACACTTGTGAGCGGTGGGAATGGCTCCACCTGCACGATCACACGCACCCCAAGTGGACCGTTCTCGGGAACGATTCGAACATCGGAGAACCAACCCGTCGCCTGAATGGCGTTGAGGTCGTTCTGAAGTTCATCCCGAGTCACCTGACTGCCAGGACGCACTTGCATGGCGTCATAGGCAGAGAGTTGAAGGCGTTCCTCCTCTGGGTGCCCCACGAGTCCTTCGATCGTGACCTCAGAGATCAGCACCCGTGGCTGCTCCACCTCGACCATTTCGGCATTGGTCTCGTCAGGAGCTGGTTCACCACCAACTTCTGAGGTCTGAGCCTGAACTGGCTGACTGAGTAACGGAACACCCAGAACGAGACTCAAGACTCCGCGACGGATAGCAACCGAGGAACGGCGAGTACGTCGGGTCATCGAAGTGGTATGAGGGCCGAAGCCACAAAAATGTCCGCTGACCTTACAGGCAGTTGCTTGGGTTGGGACATTGGGATTGGACCCGTTTGAAGACCTCCCCGTAGGCCTCCATCACACCGCCCAAATCCTTACGGAATCGATCTTTATCCAAAATCCGATCATTCGCATTGGTACTTCGGCGGTCCCAAAGTCGGCAGGTGTCTGGGCTGATCTCATCAGCCAGCAATAATTCTCCCGCCGATGTCACCCCAAATTCGAGCTTGAAATCAACCAATTGAAGATCGATAGCAGCAAAAAATGGGCAGAGAATCTCATTCACACGACGGGCCAGTTGTTCAATTGCTGACAGACGGTCCGCCTGCACCACCCCCAACAACTGCACCCTGGCCTCGGTCAGAAGCGGATCTCCCAGTGCATCGTCTTTGTAATAGAGATCGAATAAGGCGGGATCCAGAGCTGTTCCCTCAGCGATCGGCGTCTGTCGGCAGAGGGAACCCGTCGCGACGTTGCGCAAAACCACTTCAAGCGGAATGATCTCAACCCGCCGCACTTGCATCCACGTGTCATCGACCAATCCGCAGTAATGCGTGGGCACATTGTGCTGCTCAAGCAACTCGAATAAACGGGCGGAGATCTGACAATTCAGACGGCCCTTATCGTCTAATTGAGCCTTTTTCTGAGCATTGAAGGCCGTCGCATCGTTTTTAAATTCCACCAATACGCGATCGGTGTCTGCCGCAGCGAATACACGCTTGGCCTTGCCTTCGTATAAAAGCGGTCCGTGATCCGGCGTCATAGCGACGGTGCTGTCATTGGTTCTCCTACCGCAGCATGGCCTCCCGGCTCCCGCGGAGAGCGGAGAGACGGTGGCGGCGTGCTCTCCGGATTGAGCTGCAACTGGGTGTAGGCATCATCCAAACGAGCCGCCAACCGTTCAATCCTTCGGCGCGGCCGTTCACCATCGCCACCAGCGGCTAGCTGCAACCGCAACTGCAACTGCAATAACTCCATCGCCAAGCCCCAGGCCTGGACCGATGCCGCCTCATCAAGAGCGACTTCCAAGAGCTGATCAGCTTGTTCAGGATCGGTCGCGGCAAGCCATTCAGCCGCTTGCCCCCGTCGTCGAGCCCCTGCAGCCCCCTGAAAATCCCCTTGAAGAAGAACCAGTGCAGCAGATTGGGGGCGTCCCTGCGACGCTTCATGCTCAGCCAAGGTGTCAAGGCCATTGCGGGGGCCCGCCAACGTGATGTCGTCGAGGGCAGCCACGTTTCCGTCGACAAGGCGCCGCAGCGCTAAGGCCGCCTGCCGATGATCCAAGGCAGCTGAAGCCGCCTGCCAGCGGAGCATCAACCAGCGACGACGCTCATCACCACGAGCTGGACTGAGGCGGTTCAGCACCAGGGCAGTTCCTTCCGGGGCACCACAGGTCAACAGGGCGCCTGCATTGCGCATCGTCAGATCAAAACTCGCTGGAACTGGGTGGATGGCCAGCAAACGATCACGCAGCTGTTGCTTGCGCAGCTTTGTTCCCGCCGCCATGGGATCAAGACAAGCCTGCTCCATGGTGGTGATGGTTCCACTCACCAACAGTTCTTGAAAACGCGCATCGCTCCATGGCTGGGGCGATGCTGTGGGGGTCACGGCACTTAACAGCGTTAAGACCAGAGGAAGAGGGACGATCCCCATGGAAGGCTGCGTTCTACAAAGGAAACCTAAGGGGCTCGCCCCATTCCTTCCGCGGACATGGCCATCTCATCAACCCGTCCCCAAGCTCTGCCACCGCTGCGGCGAGTCCTCATCGTCGGCGGCGGCGGCCGAGAGCAAGCACTGGCTTGGGCTTTGAGCCGCAACGAAGAGATCACAACGGTGTGGATTGCACCTGGGAATGGTGGTCCTGAGGGTCACGCCATCGACATCGCCGAAACCGACAGCGAGGCGCTTGTGGCCTTTTGTCGCCAAAAAGATGTCGACTTGGTCGTGGTGGGACCGGAAGCACCCCTCGCGGCCGGAGTCGCTGATGCGCTGCGCTCCGCCGACATCGCCGTCTTCGGACCGGACGCTGCAGGTGCCCAGCTCGAAGCCAGTAAGGCCTGGGCCAAACAGTTGATGCACGAGGCCGCTGTTCCCACGGCTGGGCACTGGTCAGTTCACAGCGAAGACGAGGCCTTGGCCGTTTTGCACGAGCTCAAACGTCCTTTGGTCGTGAAAGCCGACGGTTTAGCAGCGGGCAAAGGGGTCACGGTGGCCGAAACTGTGGCCGAAGCAGAAGCCGCCATTCAAGAGGCCTTCCAAGGGCGTTTTGGTGCGGCTGGATCCCAGCTCGTGCTGGAGGAACGACTCGAAGGCCCTGAGGTTTCGGTGTTCGCTCTCTGTGATGGCGAACGCATGGTTCTCCTTCCCCCAGCCCAAGACCACAAACGGCTTCAAGACGGCGATCAGGGACCCAACACCGGAGGGATGGGCGCTTATGCCCCAGCCCCACTTCTTGATCAAGACGCACTTCTCGAGGTTGAAGCCTTGGTGCTTCAACCCATCCTGAAAGCCTTGAGAAACCGCGGTATCGACTACCGCGGCGTGATTTACGCCGGTTTGATGCTCACGGCAAGCGGACCGCAGGTGATCGAATTCAACTGCCGCTTCGGCGATCCCGAATGCCAAACCTTGATGCCCTTACTGGGTCCCGAAGTGGGTGCTGTGCTGCAGGCCTGTGCGCTGGGCCGCTTGGATCTCGCCCCAACACTGACCATTTCAACGCGTTGCAGCGCCTGCGTTGTCGCTGCAGCAGAGGGCTATCCCAACGCACCCCGCAAGGGTGATGCCATCCATTCCACCCATCAAACCGACGACACCCATCAGCTATTCCACGCGGGTACCGAGCGGCAGCCAGACGGGAGTCTCACCACGTCCGGAGGCCGAGTGCTCGCTGTCGTGGCCCAGGGAGATGATTTTATTGCCGCCTTTGCCGCTGCGTATTCCGGCATGGCTGGTATCAACTTCCCTGGAATCACTTACCGTCGCGATATCGGGCATCAGGTGCGCTCAATCCAATGAGCAGCGAGAGCGGAGCAGTTATCGCCGATTGGGCTTTACCTCCAAACGGTGGTCCCCCCACCGACGACACCACACTGTGGAAACGCATCGCAGCGTGGTGGGCTGAGTTCACACTCCAAACCAAGTTGCTGGCGGTGGCCACCTTGGTGGTGAGCCTGACGATGACCGGCATCACCTTTGTTGCGTTAGCGGGCATCCAACGGGATGCCGCCATGAACGACACCCGCTACGCCAGGGATTTGGGCTTACTGCTTGCGGGCAATGTCACTGAGCTCGTAGCGGATGGCCAAGACCGTGAGCTTGCCAATGTTGCTGAAAAATTTTGGCGCTCAAGCCGAAGCGTTCGCTACATCTTTTTTGCCGACCCCGAAGGCGTGATTTATTTAGGGATCCCAATCAGCGCGACGCCCACCGGAGAAGACGGTGAACTCCGCCTGAACCGAAGGCTCGAACTCCCCGATGAGCTGAGACGGCGCCCCCAAAATCCCTTAGTGCGTCAGCATCTGACCCCGCAAGGGACTGTGACCGATGTCTTCGTTCCGTTAATTCGCAACGGAACCTATTACGGGGTACTGGGTTTAGGCGTGAACCCCAACGACACAGCCCTGGCCAGTGCCGCCTTAACCCGCGAAGTCACCGTGGCGGTGTTCATTTCCATTTGGGTGCTGGTGATTCTGGGCGCGGTGTTCAACGCCCTCACGATTACCAGGCCGGTTAAAGAACTTCTCCGCGGGGTGCGCTCCGTGGCCTCCGGCGATTTCCAAGCCCGCGTGGACCTTCCCATGGGTGGGGAACTGGGTGAATTGCTCACCGGATTCAATGCGATGGCCTCCCAGCTGGAGGCCTACGACGAAGCCAATATCGAGGAACTCACGGCTGCCCAGGTGAAGCAACAGTCGCTGATCGCGACCATGGCTGATGGGGCCATCCTTCTCGATGCCACAGGTCGCATCGTTCTCGCCAATCCAACGTCACGACGCCTATTTCGCTGGGAGGGCCGCAGTCTTGAGGGTCAAGAATTGGTGGAGGAGCTACCAGAATTGCTCTCGATCGAAGTCCACAGCGCTCTGGATGCCCTCCTGTTCAGCAGCTCCGACGGTGAAGACCTTCGATGCAGTGTGGGCGAACCAGCCCGGACCCTGCGCATCGTGATGCAAGCCGTGCGCGATGCCAGTGGAGAAAGCCTGAAGGGCATCGCCGTCACCATTCAAGATCTCACCCGTGAGGTGGAACTCAATGCAGCGCAAAGCCGTTTTATCAGCAACGTCTCGCATGAGTTGCGAACGCCGCTGTTCAACATCAAGAGCTACGTCGAAACCCTGCATGACTTGGGGGACCAACTCACCGAAGACGAAAAAAAAGAATTTCTTGGCGTTGCCAACGACGAAACGGATCGACTGACTCGCTTAGTGAACGATGTTCTCGACTTATCCCGACTCGAATCAGGCCGAACCGTTCAGTTCGAAACGATGAACTTGCGGCCCGCCATGGAGCAAACCCTGCGGACCTACCGACTGAATGCCGAGGACAAAACTGTTGAACTCGAATTAGACGTGGCACCCGATCTGCCCGACGTTCTCGGCAATTGGGATCTCCTCCTACAAGTGTTTGACAATTTGGTGGGCAATGCACTCAAGTTCAGTCGGCCGGGCGGCATCCTGAGCATGCGTGCTTACGTCTGGCCGGATACCTGCCGGGTCGAAGACCCAATCAGCACGATGAGTGAGGGACCCACCTGCACCCTCACCTCACCATTACCAAAACTGCGCGTCGAGATCGCAGACACTGGCTATGGAATCAGTGCCCAAGACCAACAACGCATCTTTGACCGCTTCTATCGCGTGGAAAATGCTGTTCACACCGAAGTTGGTACGGGCCTCGGACTTTCTATCGTCCGTGGAATTCTCGATAAACATGGAGCCCAAGTGTTCATGGTGAGTGAACTGGATGTGGGCACCACATTCTGGTTTGAACTCCCTCTTGAGGAGGCGGATCGTGATGAACTTGCGCTTCAAGCAGAGCGCCGATCAATTAGCGCCGCAAGCGATGAGGACAACATCGAATGAGCATTCTTTAGTCGTCCGAAGAAACACTCTTGGCGATTCGAGAGAGTTCGCTGCGTTCATCGGTGGAGACGCGATGGGGAACACCAGAAATAATTCTCTCAAAATTGGAGAAAGAGTCTTTAATTTGTGGGCCATTTCCAGTGATCACAAATTCGCGAATACCCTTGTCGTGCCAAGAACCACGCATCTTGAACACATTGAGAGCGCGGGCCATTTCACCGCGAATCTCAACGTATTGAAGCAACAAAATGGTGTCCGTAATCGTGGAGATATGGGAATCAGTGATTGAATGACTCCCCATAAACTCCTCAGAAGTATTCGTGAAAAAACCTGCAATTTCTTCCTGTTTTGCATAGCCAGTAACGCCAATTACAAATTGACGGAACGCGTTATGGCTCACACCACGGGCCAACGCAGACAACGAATCAATGGCCATTCGAGAAGGCTTGAACTCACTGATTTCCGTTTTGATGATTTGAAGATGATCTTCTAACCCTGTGGATTCTGGATAAGCGCAAATGATCTTCAGCAGACCATCCTGCTCCATTTGTTCAAAATCGATCCCCCAGCTGGTGCCATTCCGCATCAACTGTGCACGGGACTCTTCATAGGCAAAAAGAATGGCTCGTTCCTTATTACGGCATGCATCTTCAATAAACTTCGACACCAACATCGTCTTGCCAGTGCCCGTTGCGCCAGTGGCCAAGATGATCGAGTCTTTAAAGAATCCACCACCGCACATCTCATCCAAGCGGGGCACTCCAGAGCTCACCCGCACGTTGGATGACCGTTGGGTGAGTCGCATCGCACCCAAGGGGAAAATGCTGATGCCATGGGCACCCATCGTGAACGGGAACTCCCCTTTCATATGCGTGGTGCCACGCAATTTGAGGATCTCCACCGTGCGTCGTCGGCGTTCTCCCTCCAGCACGTTGCGGAGAATCACGACATTGTCGGAAACGAACTCTTCCACGCCGTAACGAGCGATGGGTCCGTACTCATCAATGCGTTCGGTCGTCATCACCGTGGTGACACCAATTTCCTTCAGCCGAGCAATCAGGCGGAAAATTTCACGACGCACCACAAACACAGCGTCGTACTGCTGGAACACCGCAGTAATCGAGTCGATGACAACCCGCTTCGCTTTGTATTTGCGAATCGCATAATTGATTCGCTCAATCAGACCCGAGAGGTCAAAGCTGCCGGCCACATCCTGACCATCTGGATCAGGAGAGGCATCCAAAATGAACAGCTTGTCCTGTTCCACCATCTCCTGAAGATTCCAGCCAAAGCTGGCTGCATTCCGCAAGATGTCGAGCGGTGATTCTTCGAAGGTGACGAAGATCCCTGGCTCTTCGAAATGCTTGATTCCGTTATGGAGAAAGTGAAGCGATAAAACCGTTTTACCGCTGCCTGACGTTCCACTGATCAGGGTGCTGCGCCCAATGGGAAGTCCACCGTGACAAACATCATCAAAGCCCTCAATCCCCGTCGCGAGCTTTTGTACCTGCATCTGTGACTGACCGCTAGCGGGAGGAAATTGCATGACCAAGACCTATGAACAAACCGTAGTGAGAAGCCGCTTGTCGAGCCTGAGGAACACCATCTCGCTTAAGAATCCGACGTGGCTGGAGCGCTTTCTTCATCCGAGTCGTCGAGAAAACTCGACGACAACATGTTGTCCGAAAGCTCGTCGTACAACAGATCTAAACCAATCAAAACCCTTTCACGATCGGACAAGTCGCCAATAATGCGACGGACCGGCGGCGGCAAAATCTTGGCCAAGGTCGGAGTTGCCAAAATTTTGTCGTCTTCCGCCAATTGTGGGTTCTTCAGCACATCAATCACCTTGAGCGCATAGACACCCCGAAATTCGGTTTCGAGAATGTTGCGCAGGGTTTTCAACGCTCGCATCGAATTTGGAGTGTTACCTGCGACGTAAAGCTTCAGGATGTAGGTCTTGCGTGGACTCATAACAACTCCTCAGAGGACATGGGCTGATCAACTGCGACGGACGGACGGTTTGACGCCTCACCAGGCAAAGGAATATCAGGAGGGATCGAACGTCTGTACATCTCACACAAATGCGCCATGACATCAAGGAGTGCAAGGCGGTAATCCTGCAGAAAGTCGTTTTTATGACCCTCGAGCCGCAACTTCTTCCAATACTCATCGATCAAGTTCACGTGGATTTCCACCGTGCGCGTAATCGGCAGATCGCTAAAAAAAGCCGTGTTCACGAAACTCTCGAGCGCCTGATTCGCGGCCGCTGGATCGCCGAAGTAGCTCAGCAATAAATCCCTGTAGGTGCGATGGAGCGACTCGATTAATTCCCGGCGCTCATCGGGAGCGAGGCTGCCGAGAAAACGGGATGGATCCCGCTTGTAAAACACGCCGAGATAGCCGAGCCGTTCCTGCAAGCGGCGGGACAAACTACCAACAGCTTTCGTAGCCGTATCTTCCTGCCGACCATCCGCACGGCCCTGACGCAAAAAACGTGAAATCGCCGCATCAACGTTGTATCCCAGTTGTGCGAGTTGATCCTCTGGGAGATGCAATTCCTCCTGGTGATAGTCCACATGGCCTTTCACCTCGCCAACGATGACGGCAGGGAATAGGAGGCCTGCTTTCAACAAATCCTCCCGCGCGTCGCTATCCAGCAAATTCTGCTCGATGACAACCGCATCAAAGTCGTCGTGCCGGGGGGCCAACGTGGTCGCAAGACCTTCGTTGTCCCCAACGGACAACACCACCGACTCATAACGATTGGCAGGCAACCATTGACGACATAGATCCACCAGAGCGGAGGAACTCAGCAAAAGAGCAACAGTGAGGGCCGGCCGGGCCATCCGACGGAGTGGAGCATTAGTGCCTAAATCTTGACGAGGGGAGGGGCTAGGGCTGAAGATCTTTGTTTGTCTTTCGATTGCGTCCCAGGCCTAATCGGTTTTTGCCGAGCCTGACCGCGTCTATAAACCAATGGCTGACTCGAAAACTGCGGCAAAGGCCGCCCCGGAAACCAGTGATGCATACGCCATCGTTGAGGCTTCCGGTACACAGATTTGGCTTCAAACAAACCGGTATTACGACCTGGATCGGCTCCAAGCCGACGTGGATGAAACCCTGAAGTTGGACAACGTCCTGCTGGTAAAGGATTCCAAGGGCACCACGCTCGGTCAGCCCTACGTGAAAGACGCCAGTGTTGAGCTGAAGGTGATGGCCCATCGCCGTGGCCCCAAAGTGATCGTTTACAAAATGCGCCCGAAAAAGAAAACACGGCGCAAGAATGGTCATCGTCAGGAACTCACCCGTGTGATGGTTCAGTCCATCTCCGTAGGTGGCAAAGCCATCGGCTAAGCGCTTCGAACCTTTAATCCCCCGTCTTCCACTTTTTCCCCATGGCTCATAAGAAAGGCACAGGCTCCACAAGAAACGGCCGCGATTCCAATTCCAAACGGCTGGGCGTTAAGGCCTACGGCGGTGAATCCGTCACCGCCGGATCCATCCTGATTCGCCAACGCGGCACATCCGTTTTGCCCGGCGTCAACGTTGGCAAGGGAAAAGACGACACCCTGTTTGCCCTCACCGACGGTTTCGTGAAATTCGAAAGCATCAAGCGAGGCTTGCGCAACCGCAAACGCATCAACATCACCGCTTCAGTGTGATCAATCAGTCCTTTGGCTGATTGCTTTCAAAGAAACAAAAGCCCCAGCTCACCATCGCGACAGGGGCTTTTTTGATGGCAACCCATCCATCATTTTAAATTTTTTCGTACAACCTGGCGGTGATTAATAAGGGGTGAAATACTTCAAGAAACTGACCCTGCAGGGTTCGAAAGAAACAATCGATGAGTGCTGGCTCATCGAAGTGAAAGGGATATTCGCCGTTATGCCCTTTGAAGAAATACCAGTTAAGGAGCGCAATGGCGTTCGGGGCCATCCGTCGGTGGAACTCACGCAATTGCACCGATGGATCCGGCAAATGCTCCAAAACATCCAGACAAACCACAGCGTCAAAACAAACATCACCGGTGCTCTCAAGATCCCGATGCACGGAAAGTTTGTGGGTTAGTCCCATCACCTCGGCACGTTGTTGAACAAAGGCCTGATTGTGCGGGTTTAAATCCACAAACCACACATGATCTACCGCTCGCAACGCTGCAGCAGATAGGGCATGGGTTCCGATGCCACCACCAAAGTCGAGCACCTGGCCCCGCGCCGCCATCCCTTGCAATCTCAAGGTGTCTGCGATGTAGTCAGCACTGGAAAGGTGCCAGGCCGCCAACTCAAGTAGATGCCCCGTACCTACTTTGTCTTCATAAAACTCCGTTGCATCCTCAGGACGAAACGCACCTGGGTGGAGATCAGCCAGATCATCCGTGCTGCTGGGTAGACGCGTTTCCAGTTCCTCCAACGACAAGGAGAGATAACGGGCGAGGTGGGCTTTCACCTGCAACGCATCTCTCAAGAAACCATCCACGTTCACCTCCCGACTGCTGCGGAGCTCTTGCATGGGATTGCTGGTCCTCTGTGCTCTTAGATGCAACAGTCTGAGCTCACGACCTCCATCTGCCTGCGATGCCCCCCCTGGACGGTCCATTTGGCTTTGTGGTCATCGACAAACCCGCCGGACTGACATCCCATGCCTGCGTCAGTCGCATGCGGCGAAGCTATGGCCTCCGGCGAGTTGGCCATGGCGGCACCCTCGATCCAGCCGTCACGGGCGTTTTACCCATTGCCCTCGGACCAGCAACGCGTCTACTGCCCTACTTACCCGGCGAGAAAACCTATCGGGGAGTGATTCAACTGGGCACTCGCAGCAGCAGTGATGACCTTCAAGGCGAGATCTTGGAGACCCTTCCATGGCCGGAACTCAGTGACCAAGCCTGTCTCGAGGCACTCGCGCCCTTCCAGGGAACGATTCAACAACATCCACCGCAGGTTTCAGCCGTCCATGTGGATGGGGAACGGGCCCATGCAAGAGCTCGCCGCGGAGAATCGATGGACCTACCCGCGAGAACCGTCACCATCGAACGACTCGACCTGCTCGATTGGGACCCGAGATCGGGTCGCCTTTGGATCGAGGTGCACTGCACGGCCGGAACGTATATCCGTGCACTTGCCCGAGATCTCGGGGAAACCCTGGGCTGCGGTGGCTGCTTAGCAACACTGACCCGCACCCAAGCTCTCGGCTTTCACTTGGCCCAAGCCCATCCCTTGCCGGAATCCGATGGCAATACGGATCTGCCCGAACCCCTATCTCCTTTGACAGCCCTGCAAACGCTGCCAAAACGGACTCTCACCGTTAGCGAAACCATCGACTGGCGCTGTGGCCGGCGACTCGGTCAGGGGGAAGGCCTGGAAACAAGCCTGAAGGATGGTGATGCGGTGGTGGTCTGCAATGCCGATGGCAGCATTGCGGGAATGGGATTAGCCGAGGCGAACCAGCAACTACGGCCCAAGGTGGTATTCGACGCCGCCGGTTAATGCCACAGGTTGACCACCCCTGAGTACCCTCCAGATATCCGACATCCCTGCTCAGCCCTGATGGCCGGCCACAGCAAATGGTCCCAGATCAAGCGCACCAAAGCGGTGGTTGATTCCAAGCGCGGGGCCCTGTTTACCCGGCTTGGACGAGAGATCATGGTGGCCGCGCGAGCTGGGAGCGACCCGGCTGGGAACTTTCAACTACGAACCGCCATCAACAAAGCCAGGGCGGCAGCGATGCCGGCCTCCAATATTGATCGAGCCATCGCCAAGGGATCAGGCCAAGGCGGAGAAGGAGCCCAACTCGAGGACGTTCGCTACGAGGGATACGGCCCTGGCGGCATGGCCGTCATGGTTGAAGCCCTCACCGACAATCGCAACCGCACAGCAGCAGATCTACGGCTCGCCTTCAGCAAAAACGGCGGAAATCTTGGCGAGAACGGATGCGTGGCGTACCTGTTCGAGCATCGCAGCGAAGTGAGCATCAAAACGGAGGCCGGTAGCGAAGAGCGCTTACTGGAGAGCCTGCTCGACCTTGATGCTGATGGCTACGAGCTCAATGATGCAGCGACGGCCACCATTTTTGGACCATTTGCAGCCCTTGAAGGCCTTCAAGATGGCTTACGACAGCAGGGCTGGGAGGTCCAAGAGTGGGGGCACCAGTGGGCTACAACCACCAACGTGTCGATTAGCGATCCCGCTACGGCCCAGAGTTGTCTGAACCTGCTTGATGCCCTGGAAGGCCTCGATGATGTCCGCAGCGTTAGCGCCAATCTGGAGATCAAAACCGAGCTAGAGATCGACTGAAAGCTCACGATTCACGGAATGAGGGACCCTCATTGCCCCAAAATTAACGACCTTCACGCCATCAACCGAATCGAGCTCGTTCACCGTTGAAATGATTGAACAACAGTCGAAACCAGACGGCGTACCTGCTCCCATAACCGCTGCAGAACCGTCATCCTTTGGCGTCCGGCGGGTCGTTCCAGCACCGTTGACTGAATCCCTGGAACAACAGATTCATATCCATCAAAAGCCGTGATGGCGTCTTGAGCTCCCTGCAAATGCAGTTGCAATGCGCGCGCGTTGACGTTGGGGCTATGGCTCGACTGGGAGCGATTGCGCGTGAAGGACATGTTCCGCACGTTTGACTGCTTCCTTTCTGCTCGATCCGAGAACAATCGACAAGGCAATGTGATGCTTCTTTAGATCGCAGCGAAACAAATAGTGAGCTCAAACTGAAACGGTCACATCACATCAGTCCACATCCAAGACAACTCAACGAGCGAAGCAAGGGAATACGATTAAGAGCTACAGATCCAAGCTAAAAGAAGCATTAAGAGGCCTTAAAATCCACTTAAATTACAACAACTAGCTATCATAATATTTATAAAACAAATTAAAAAATCAGCGGCAGTTCAAATCGTTTGCTCATTCCTTCCTGAAGGGGGAAGGCCGCCCCTCCCGGATGGAAGAGACGGCCTATCTCGCTCGTTTGTTCATGTCGCTACCCACTGTTCAGTGAAGCTGGTTCCGTGAAGCGTTAATGGCTTAATCGAACAACAGTGAACTGAAAGAAAGTGAACTGAAAGAAGAAGAGCGAAGCGACTGGCTTGGTGGCAAACCCTGGGGCCATTGCGACCAGGTGTGAAACCTCTTTTCCTGCTGGGGCACCTCAACGATGCAGAGGAAAGTCGACTGGGTTGACGCTCAGCGTTGTCGCGCCAGACGGACGGCTCACGGATGGGTTGAAAGTTGGAGCAGGGGCCAGAAAAGTCAGCGTGCTTCTAGCGCTTGCTCAGGTGGAGTTTCGGCCGTCATGGGCACCTCCGATTTCGATGCCCATACTTTTGCCCAGCACAGCTCGTTTGCCATCGGTGTTAAGGCGCATTGCCCTCTCAAGCAAAACCTCCGACAGTGGAAACGGCGTGCTTAGAGATGGCCGAGACCGTTGTTGATCAACTGTCGCGATCGTCCACATCCGCGCCTGAACCCACCTCCGCGTCAAGCTTCTGCCCAGGACGCCAGCCACTGGACCAAATCTCGCGGCATTTTGTATTCAAACCGCTGCGATCCAACCCCCAAGAAGAGATCACTTTCCCAAGATCTTGCTTGATGTCTTCCGCTCCAGGGAAATCGCCGTAGCGCATGAACAATCGCCCCGCAGTCGTTAGATGCTCTGGCCCTGGATCACCTTGATGTCCCAAAAGAGCATCCACTTCATCGCGGTCCGTGGCATACAAAGGATGGGTCTGGCTTGAGTCGTCACTCATCGATTCAACGCCATGATTCAAAAGACAAGGCAATCAAGAACGAAACTTGGATATGTCGAACAATCAAGCTATGTGCCTTGTTGGATGCACCACGCCAAAAAGAACGGGATAACCAGACCAACGGATTGATTAAACATGAACTCGAACAACGACAAGATCATTCCGCTGATGCTGCACACCAGCATTCACGATGACTCCCCGTGCCTCTGCATCGACTGCCAAAACTTGCGGCAGGTGATTGAGCGAAATGCTCGCGCTCAACCTCCGGTGCCGAATGCAGCCTGATCGTTATGGACGCTGGCTCACACAGCGCTCACGCCCACGGCTGTTTCTCAAAGCAAGCCAATAACCACGCTCGAGGGAGGTCAACTTTGGATTGGCTTCATTGACAACTTCGTGGGCGCGCTGCTTAGCCGCATCCATGAATCGTTCTGTTTTGTCGCGTGATTCCATAGTTGGAGCCCACGTAGTGATTTAAAAGTTAGTAATGGCTCTGCGATATGCCAACTGATAACCGGAATCCCTCACCTCACCAACCACATCTGTCGCAACAACAGCACAGAAACCTTGGGCCTAGCGACCATCATCCATTCCGCGACGAACCAACACCTGAGTCAGCCAGAGAAGTCCAATAAAACCCGCTGCCACCCAAATCAAATTCATTCCGCAAAGCACTCCTGTTTACTCAGAGGAGTCAGATCCCTCAACTGATGCTGACAGGGGGCAAGGCCATCAAGGAGCCGCCATCAGCAACCCAGCGTTAAATCTTGTAGTTTTGTAACGAACCAATTTCGCTGCGGCCCATGACCATCGACAACCGCTGTCGCGAGCAGCAAAAAGTTGCTGATCGGATGTTCATGGATTTCAAATACACGGCGCCGGGCTCCACCGAACAGCTACAAGCCCTCAAAACGCTCAGCTTCCTCTTGGGCATGTGGGGAGACTTTCTTGGCCATGAGGTGCAACGCATGGATGCCGCGTCATCCCTCACATCAGCCTGACCAGTTCTAAAACCCGAATCATTCAGTGATGATGGGTGCTCCATGGTCTTTACCCACCATTAGTGCTGCATGGCTCTTGACCAGCTGAAAGCCTTTCTCCTCAAGATGCAGAACGATGCATCGCTCAAGCAAACCGTGCTTGCGGCTTCAACAGCGGACGATGTTGCAAAAATCGGCAGCTCCATCGGCTTCGAGTTCTCAGGAGACGAGTTGCTGCGTTTCTCAGGCAAAAAAGTGGGACGAGTCACCGTGTCGAAACAGGAAACCCCGGGCGAATACAACTGAATAAGTCAGGAAATCAGCACGAAACCTTTTGTTAGCGAAACCCAACAAACCATCTAGCTAGGGCGAAGGAATCCCATCCGGAGTCGCCATGTCGATGAAGCAATTGGTGTCGTTCATGTCTCGAGTGCAAAGCAACGACTCGCTGCGCTCCGAAATTCAACACTGCGGTGACGACAACAACTGTGTTTTGAAGGTGGCCGCGAAACATGGCCACAAATTTTCTTCAGCGAGCTTGTCCCGCTGGCAGCGGGACCATCACTAACGGAAAAACGATTCAATCCGTCTGAGGGGTTGGATCTGATCCTTCAGCAGCCCGTCGCCGAATCACTTCCGCCAACATTTCAAGCTTGGCGTTCTCAGATTCGGTGGCGCGGTTGGCCATCCATGCACTCGCTGCTTTTTGCTGAGCGACTTGCTGAACCAACGTCAAAGCCATCTCACGCAACTGCTCAAGATCCCTGCAGTCGTTAATGAACCGCGTGAGCTTTTCTACTTCAAAGCTCTGCTCAAGCAGTCGTTCGACCGGATCAATAGCCATATCAGCCCTATGCGTGGCGTGAGGCTAAGGAGTGATCCATGGCATCGGCGTCAGTCCACAGCCACACATAGGGGTGATTCAACAACCAGCTCGCAGGTAACCCTGGCTGAGGGGCCGGCAAGGTCAACAGTTGCTCGAGGATGTCAGCTTTGACAGCGCCTGTCACCACTAAATGAATTTCGTCCGCCGCCAAAATTTCATGGAGGCCAAGGGTGATCGCCTGAGCTGGCACCGCCGCAGGATCTCCCCCAAAAAGTCCTGAATTTTGTCGCCGGGTGGCATCCGATAGATCCACCACGTGACAAGCCTGATCAGCCGTTGTGGGGGGTTCATTGAAGCCCACATGCCCATTGTTTCCCAAGCCCAAAAGTTGAACTCCCACACCGCCGCATGCATTCAACTCAGCTGCATAAGACTGCGCAGCACCATCAGCATCAGCGGCGCTTCCATTGGGTAGATGCAACGTCTCAGGCCGCAGCAGTAATGGCTCGCCGAGATGACGATGCATATATGTGCTGTAACGACATGGATCTCCAGCCGGTAAACCCAAATATTCGTCCAAATTGAAGCTGGACCATCGCCGACGCAGCTCATCGAGATCCTGAGCAGACCAGAGCCTCAGGCGCTGCACTAGGGCTGCATACAGCGGCTCCATCGTTCGTCCAGTCGCCAATCCCAGGGGCCGTCTCTGGGCCAAAGGCATCGAGAGCCACTGACGCACATGGGCTTCAAGGCGCTCGGCTAATCGATCGCAACAAACCGCAGCGCTGTCATACCGCTGAAGCTGTCGGGGGAACCGCAACAAGGGGGACATCCGATGGTCAACCCCACCAGCCTGACGCCGGATGGGGCTGCCAAGCGAGGGCTGGATCGTAGTGGGGTTGGAAGGGAAGCACAGCCGCTCCTCGGTAATAATGACTCAAGATTGTGCGGAAATCGGCCCCCTGCTCCGCCAGCCCATGGGCACCCCATTGGCTCATCCCAACCCCGTGGCCATACCCCTGACCACGCACTAAAAGTTGCAATCCACCCACCGATAAACCGCGACGCTTGTTAAACCGCGACGCTCGAAATCGGAATGACCGAGAGCGCATCGGACTCGACAGCACCGGCGGCGGAGGCGGCGGGGCTACCAAGAACGAGGTTGTTGGGGAAGGGGCGCTGATTGCCGACCTGGCCACTGACGCTGTGATGCGGTCAATCCGGGATCTCGATCCAATCGATGAAGCCGTACGACGGGCCAAAAGGGTGGAATGCCTGGAAGGCTGGGCCGCGTCAGCAGAGACCATCTCAAAGGTCACCAATGTGCTTTTGAGGCCCAAACGCTGGCGCAACTCGCGACCGGTCAGCACCAGGGATCCGCGAGGTCCTTCCAGCCTGGCCTGTCGCACACGACCACTCGCACTCCGACTGGTGACATCCACCCGGTTCACGCCGCCGGTTTCTGGGAGGCGTTGGCGCAAGCCTGACGAAGCAAAGCGTTCCTGCCATCGATGGACCGGACTGTGTTGGTCATGGTCTGGGACGCTCACGAGATAAGGAAGCTGCTTGCTCCAGACCATCCCGCTGGATTCCGTGACACCACCCGAACTGCTGTGAAACACCGCATTGATCAATTTGCCGCGATGGACCAGCACCAACGAACGGGTATCGGCCACCGCCTGACGGGTGCTGGCGGTTTCAGCTTCAACACCCTGGTACACCTGACTCGCCACGGTGGCCTTCACATCCCAGCCACCACCGCGATTGCGCTGACGAAGGGCATACGTTCGAGCGGCGACGGCCTGGGCTTTCAAAGCGGCCAAGGGCCAATGGTGGGGCATCTCACTCCCCACAACGCTGGTGAGATACGTCTCAATTCCCAGCGCATTCACAACCCGTAATTGCCCTCCCCGACAACTGATTTGGAATTCACCCCGATAGCGACGGGAGTCCAACCAGATTCCCCGAGGGTCATCGTTCTGCACCGTCAAAACCGTGCTTGAAGCCAAGCGGTGGCGTTTCCCGTCCAGAACAGCCACAACGCTCCCCCGGGCTTCCTCTAACTGCAGCCTTTGAAGCCGGCGCACACCTCCACCGAAGCCACGTACCTGCATCCACTGCGCCTTATCCGCCCTGAGCAACAGTTTTGGTCCCTCATGCAACAGAACCCGCATCTGAGGCTCCCGTTCCATCGGCATCGCTTGCTGAGCCGAGCCCAACAGAGTCGCTGTCGCCAATCCCGCCAGCACAACTGAAGCGATCCGCACCACGTGCAACCGAAGGCTTTTCAGTGTGCCGCCTCTGGCCATTTCAAGCCAGATGGCAGCATGAAGGACAGAGAACTAACGACCTTGCAGGTCACCTTTCTGGGAACAAGTTCAGGCGTTCCCACCCGGGCCCGCAACGTATCGGCTGTAGCGCTGCGTCTGCCACAGCGATCGGAGATGTGGTTGTTCGACTGTGGCGAGGGAACCCAGCATCAGTTTTTGCGGAGCGAACTTCGGCTCTCGCAGCTCAGACGGGTCTTCGTGACCCATATGCACGGCGATCACGTGTTCGGCCTTCCAGGCCTTCTTGCCAGCCTTGGCTTGGCTGGCAACAGCAACGAAGGCGTCGACCTGTACGGCCCTGATCCTCTCGAGAGCTATCTCAACGGAGTACTGCGCACCAGCTCCACCCGGATCGGCTACCCCCTCAAGGTGCACCGCGTCCACGACTGCGCAGAGAACGGAACCCTCGTGTACGAAGACGACGATCTGATGGTTCGCTGTACTCCGCTCACCCATCGCGTTCCGGCCTATGCCTATCGGGTGGACCAAAAACCGCTAGCCGGCCGATTCGATATCGCCAAGGCAAAGGACCTACAAATCCCACCCGGACCGATCTACGCCCAGCTCAAGCAGGGAGACACCGTCACCCTTGAAGACGGGCGCATCATCGACGGCACAACCCTCTGCGGACCAGAGCGGCCTGGGGTGAGCGTTGTGTATTGCACCGACACGGTGTTCTGCGAAGCAGCGGTCGACCTGGCCCAAGGCGCCGATTTACTGATTCACGAGTCGACCTTTGCTCACCAAGAATCAGAGATGGCTTATCAAAAAATGCACTCCACGAGCACGATGGCAGCTCAAACGGCGGCGGAAGCCAATGTTGGACAACTCGTCCTCACCCACCTGAGCCCCCGCTACGCCCACGGCAATGCGGTAACGCCTGAAGACCTTTTAAAGGAAGCCCAAGCGATTTTTCCAAACACCTGTCTGGCAAAGGATTTCCTCACTTTGGAGGTAAAACCGCGCTGCAACAGTTTGTGACCCGGCCTCAGGGAGCCTCGGCCCCGTGATACAAGAGCTGGGTGCGGTGAATCCGTCAGTCCCCGGCAACCTTCATGGTCTCTGTTTTCTCCTCTTTGCGGCAGTCCTTCAAAGGACTCCTCGTTCTTGTGCCGGTGTTGATCGGCCTGGCGTTCATATCCCCTGCAGAAGCAGTGCAATGGGATGCCGAGACACTCACGGTTCCAGTGAATCCCGATGGCGCAGAGGTGACCTTCACAGATCGCGAGATCAATGCAGGACGGAAGGTCTTCAACACCAGCTGCGGTACTTGCCACGCCGGAGGGATCACGAAAACCAACCAAAACGTTGGCCTCGACCCAGAAACCCTGGCGTTGGCCACACCAGCCCGCGACAACGTCGAAGCGTTGGTGGATTACATGAAGGATCCCACCTCTTACGACGGTGAATACAGCATTTCCGACGTTCACCCCAGCATGCGCAGTGCTGAGCTGTACCCAGCGATGCGCGATCTCGATGACGAAGACCTACGCCTGATGGCTGGCTACATCCTTGTATCCCCGAAAGTGCAAGGATCCTCATGGGGTGGCGGCAAGATTTACTTCTAACGAACAACCACAAAATCCGATTTAAGTATTCAGAACGATTCCCTTAAAAAAAAGAAACCGGCTTTCGGGCCGGTTTTTTTGTATCGACCTCTCAGCTAGGTGGGTGATACCGAGCACCACATCAATCAAGAAGAAAAGACAACAGCTACTCAGCTCAAATCGTTTCTGAGAGCTCAGAAATCAAGATCTTGACCAGTATTTACAAGCCTCCTAATTCAAAATCAAACCACAGAAGAATCCAGGAAACAAACAACTCGCGAACGGCTCAATGATCAATCAACGGCTCTAAGTTCGGCTCAATGTTGCCTGGCTCCATCGAGCGAGGATGACGGCTATACCACCATTCCTGCAACTCGCGAACAAATCGGACGGAGAAGAGCGTCAGCACCGTTGCAGTCGGTCGCGATCCAGGCTGTAGCAACTCCACCGAGTACGAGGGGCATCGGCGCGCCGCGAGATCCGGCACAAAGCGGCGCCCCACCCGACGCCAGCTTGGTTCTTTGCTCCTCCAGGCCAGACGACAACATGGCCATGGAAGCTCTTCACGGTCAAACAATCGACAGCATGGGCCGATCACCCGAAAGCTGTACTGACCACCTGGACTGGTATGAATACTGCCAGGAGCGAGGAGATCGTGAACCTCTGAACGGCTCACGACGACTTAAAAGCAAGAGCACGAGCCATACAAAGCGGCCAAAAAACAAAAAACCACCCCCGAAGGGGTGGTTGAACAACGTTCACTGAACGAAATGAAGGCTCAATAGAGCTCTTCTTCAGCGTGGGTCTTGATGGTGCAGTCAGACGTGGGGTAAGCCACGCAGGTCAGCACGAAGCCAGCTTCGATCTGATCGTCGTCCAGGAAGCTCTGGTCGGACTGATCAACGGTGCCAGCGGTGATTTTGCCGGCGCAGGTGGAGCAAGCGCCAGCGCGGCAGGAGTAAGGCAGGTCGATGCCTTGCTCTTCTGCTGCGTCGAGGATGTACTGATCATCAGGGACTTCGATGGTCTTGTTGAGACCTTCGCTCTCGCTGACCACGGTGACCTTGTAGGAAGCCATTGATTGATAAATACGACAGGTTCCGGAAATCCGGTCCTGCAGAACAGAACCTATCTACTGCAAATGAGGGGAGAAGCAGAGGGTTTTAGCCTCTCAGGGAGGCAGGTCCAATCTGAGCGAGAGGTCCGATAAGCCTGGCTTATGGCAGATGGCTCATGTGTGTCGAATCTCCAACAACCCCCAACGCCCTTGCGCCAACTCCTGAGTGACCTGCCAACCATGGGTCGCAAGAACCTCCTTAAGCCTCGGAGCTTGATCCACCAACAATCCACTCAGAAGGGCTCTCCCCTGCGGAGCAATGAGGCTTTCAAAGCCAGGGGAAAGTGCCTCAATCACCGGGGCCAAGATGTTGCAGAGCAAGAGATCAGCGCGTCGGCCTGCCAACAGCGCCTGAAGGGTCTCCACGGATCCCAAGGCCACCTCTAACCGCTTCTCAGAACAATGATTGAGCGAGCGATTCCCAGCCGTCGCGCGAATGGCCAATGAGTCGGTGTCTGCAGCCAACACGGCATCAGCGCCCAGGCTCAAAGATGCCAGCCCCAAAACACCGCTTCCACAACCGAGATCGGCTACGAGTAGGTCCTGGGGAGGGTTCGCCTCCAGGGCCTCCAAACAGAGGCGCGTCGTTGGGTGGCTGCCGGTGCCAAAAGCGCTGCCTGGATCCATCCGAATCACCAGGCGGTCGGCATGCTCCGAAGGCACGTCTAACCAGGCTGGAAGAATTAAGAGGCGTTGTCCCACTGGATCGGGTTGCCAGTGCTGCTTCCAGCTCAAACTCCAATCTTCATCAGCCACCTCATCCCAAACACCTGAAGGGAAAGCCAAACCGAAGGGCTGCGATAGGGGCTCAAGACTGGCCAGCAATTGCTCTCGCTCAGCAACGGGCCACTCCGGTTGGGGCAACCAGACCAACAACGTTTTCTGATGGGGAGTGTCCGGTGAATGCTGCACCGCAAAACGGTGCAGCCCCAAGTCATTCAGCTTCCAAACCAGCGACTCCTCCAGCTCTGGAGGGCAAGGCATCGACAGTCGCCACCACATCAAAGTGTGACCGGATGGGCTTCCTGAATGCCATCGATCGCTGTGATTTTTTGAAGCAATTCAGCCGGAATCGGGTCATCGATGCTGAGCACCATCACAGCATCACCACGAACAATCTTTCGCCCCACTTGCATGGAGGCGATGTTCACGTTGTGCTCCCCCATCATTGATCCCAAATGGCCAATGATTCCAGGCATATCGCGGTGACGGGTGAACAACATGTGCCTGCTGGGAGACACATTCACCGGGAACTCATCAATGCTCGTGATCCGCAATTCTCCATCGGCAAAAACAGCGCCGGTAACACAACGATCGCCCTGATCTCCACGCGTCGTGATTTGCAGCGACCCCCCTGCGAAATCACGACTCGATTCATCTTTGACTTCCAAAACCTGGATACCTCTGGCTTTGGCTTCCAAAGACGCATTCACAAAATTAATGCTGTCGCCAAGAGCTGCACTCAGGAGGCCTTTCAACGCAGCAATCACAAGCGGTTGAGAGGGATGACTCGCGAATTCTCCTTGCAGACGTAGCTCCATCTCTTTGACGTGCCCCCCAGCCAGTTGGCTCACCAGCAAACCAACGGTCTCAGAAAGCTGAAGGTGTGGCTTCAGCCGCTCCATAATTTCAGCGCTAAGGCCAGGGATATTCACGGCGCTGCGGGCCGGCAAGCCCAGCAACACATCCCGAATTTGCTCCGCCACATCGATCGCCACATTTTCTTGGGCCTCCTCTGTGGATGCACCCAAGTGAGGCGTCAATACCAGCCCCCGTTCAACAGCACGTAACGGCGAATCTTCCGCTAGCGGCTCACTGGCATAAACATCGAGACCAGCACCGGCAATAACACCCTGGTTAATCGCTTCAGAAATGGCAGCTTCGTCGACAACGCCACCACGAGCACAGTTCACGATGCGTGCTGTGGGCTTCATCGTGCGAAGCAAATCGGCATTCACCAAGTTTTCTGTGTCCTTGGTGCGCGGGATGTGCAGCGTCACGTAGTCCGCCGTCCGAAACAGCTCATCGAGCTCGAGGAGCTTCACCTGCATTTGCTTGGCGCGATCGGCGGCAATAAATGGGTCGTAGGCGATGACATCCATCCCCATCGCTTGAGCCACCTTGGCGACATGGGAGCCGATCTTGCCGAGACCAACCACCCCAAGGGTTTTCTTATAGAGCTCGTTACCCACATATTTTTTGCGGTCCCACTTCCCTGCACGCATGCCGGCATTCGCCTGGGGCACATGGCGAGACAGCGAAAGCATCATCGCCAAGGCATGTTCTGCCGCAGCAATGGTGTTGCCCTCCGGAGAGTTCACCACAAGAACACCCCGCTGGGTGGCAGCGGGGACATCCACGTTGTCCACACCAACGCCAGCGCGGCCAATGATCTTGAGACGGCTAGCGGCGGCAATCACCGTCGCAGTCACTTGAGTGCCGGAGCGGATCATCAATCCGTCGTACTCACCAATAATCCCCACCAGCTCGTCTTCGCTCAAACCGATCCGCTGATCGACTTGCGCCACCTGATTGAGGATGTCCAAGCCGGCCTGATCAATCGGATCGGAAACCAGAACTTTCGTCATGAACGGGCGCAAAACTGCCTGCTCAAACTGTAGAGATCAACACCCACCCTCCCCCCAATAACTAAGGACAGGGTTCAGAATTCAACTAACAAATTGTGAGCGAATGCCCGTCTGCGTGGTGGTGCTGTCCGATCAACGGGCTGCTGAAGGGCTCAGTCAACAGCTCAAGGAGACCAAACTCCCTCTATCGACATGCATCACGCTGCCACCAGAAGGCGATGCCATCGATCAAGTGGAATTGCTGAGCCCCAACCTCACCCGGGTTCGAAGGCAGAAAGCCATGGCGCGCTGGTTGATGCCCTTTGGATTTTTAGCGGGAGTCACGTTCACGCAGATCACCAACCTCACCACGTTTGCAAGCTTCGGGCCATGGGGTGAGATGTTGATCGGCGGTTTGATGGGGATGGGCTCTGGCTTGATGGGCAGCTATGCAGCGGCCGCCAGCGTGAATTCCGATAACGACGATGGCGTGCGCATCCTGCGCAACCGTCGAGACGAAGGGAGCTGGCTTGTACTTCTCGAAACGCCGAATGGCATCGAACCCCCATGGCAGGTAGTGCAACGAAGCAATCCCCAACAGGTGGTGCGTCTCAACGACCTATGACCCTCTTGCAAGACGAGCTCCTCGCAGGGGCAGAAGATCCTGAGGGACTCAAGCGACTGATCCAGCTGGCTGATCAAGTGGTGCGCACCTGGCAACCGGCGTGGAGCCCGTTCCTTGGGGCTCGACTTCAAGAGGAGGCCCTCGCACGCCTGAACAACTTGAGTGAAATTGGCTGGCACCGTGATGGGGGTTATCCAGGGGCCGAACGCTGCAGACTCCTTTGCCATCGACGCGACCAAATGGGGGAGGCTGACGCGTGTGCTCCCGCTTATGGCCTTCTTATTGAGGGCAACTTTCTATTCGACCCCCTCAGTCCGCAAGACATTCGCAACGCCTTACAAGAGCTAGGAGCGGCACCGGATCAAATCGGAGATCTCTGGGTTCGAGGAGACCGAGGGGGGCAAGGGCTTTGTACTCCAGAGAGCGCAGCACAACTCCACGAACAATGCGGTCGCGTGCGTGATGTCGACATCCGGTGCGAAGCCCTAGCGATCGAAGCGCTCCACCTCCCGGCCCAACGCACCCCCCGAATCCTGCAAACCGTGGAGGCCTCCTGTCGGATTGATGCGATTGCATCCGCAGGTTTTGGTCTTTCAAGAGCCAAAATTGTCGGCCATATCAAAGCTGGACGGTTGCGCATGAACTGGCATGACGTGCGTCAGGCCAGTCGAGAGTTGGGAGTCGGTGACCGCCTCCAGCTGCAAGACCGAGGGGCCCTGGAGGTGCTCTCGCTCACTCGGACCAAACGTGAGCGCTGGCGGGTCGAACTCAGACGCAGTTAGGGCGCACTCTGGCTGCTACTCTCCATTCCGATCAACACAAGCCATTGAAGGTTTTTTGTTGGTTAATGGGGGCGATTAGCTCAGGGGTAGAGCACTACATTGACATTGTAGGAGTCACTGGTTCAAATCCAGTATCGCCCATTTCCCTTTAGGGGACTGAGGTTTCGATGGCATTCACGATCGTCGTTGGACTTGGACGATCCGGTCTTGGTGCTGCCCGCCTCTTACATCATCAAGGTCAAGCCGTTGTTGTTCTGGAGCGCGGTGAGGGCCCTGACCAAACATCCTGTGCGGCACAACTTCGAGCGGAAGGCATTGAAGTTGAGTTGGGCATTCCCCTCGAAATCAACAGTTTTGAACCCTGGCGTTCTGATCTGACCGCTGTGGTGATTGGACCGGGTATTCCATGGGATCACCCAACCCTTGAAATCCTTCGCCAGGAGGGTGTTCAAGTCCGCGGGGAGATCGAGCTGGCTTGGGATGCCCTCAATGACATCCCTTGGGTCGGTATCACGGGAACCAATGGCAAAACCACGGTCACCCACCTCCTCAGTCACGTGCTGGAGCAAGCCGGACTCCGGGCCCCCATGGGGGGGAACATGGGCGTTTCAGCGGCGGAGATGGCGCTGAAAATCAAAACGGGGGACTTGCTTAGGCCGGATTGGCTGGTGATGGAACTCAGCAGTTACCAAATCGAAGCAGGCCCGACCTTGGCGCCCAGCATCGGCATTTGGACAACGCTCACTCCGGATCACCTCGAACGCCATGGAACACTCGAGGCCTACAGAGCGATTAAACGCGGACTGCTTCAACGCTCCAGCCTGGCCATCTTCAATGGGGATGATGCCGATCTCAACGCCCATCGCTCATCCCTCAAAAGTGGGATTTGGGTTCAAACAGCGACCCCTTGCCCTGACGACCAGCCTGCAGATTTTTGGATTGATGACGCCGGAACGATTCAAGCGAGAGAAAGCGGCGCGATGTTTCCTGCCGATGCCTTGGCGATGCCAGGTGCCCACAATCGTCAAAACCAGCTGTTGGTAACAGCTGCCGCCATACAGATCGGCCTCAATGCTGAGCAAATTGCCCAAGGCTTCAGGAGCTTCCCCGGTGTGCCCCACCGCCTCGAGCGACTCGGATCCACAGCATCTGCCGACGTTTTTAATGACAGCAAGGCCACCAACTACGACGCGGCTGCGGTCGGCCTGCAAGCCATGGCAGGAACAGTTGTGGTTTTGGCGGGGGGCCAGACCAAACGCGGTGACGCCACAGGCTGGCTGACCGAACTGAAATCGAAGGCTTGTGCGGTGGTGTTGTTCGGAGCTGGGGCGGAGGAGTTGGACGCCCTGATCCGTCAGTCCGACTATCAGGGACAAGTACACCGCTGCAACGATCTGAAGGCTGCCGTAGCGATTGCCGTTCAGGCAACATCCGAGCTGCAAGCCACCAGCCTGCTGCTTTCACCAGCCTGCGCGAGTTTCGATCAGTACCAAGACTTCGAAGCCCGAGGCGATCATTTCCGCGACTTGATGCAGGCCCACATTCGAGTGGCGTGAAACAAATCGAGCATCTTTACTGGCAGTCCACCAGAGAGAACTCAAAATAAAGTGACTTGATTGTGGTTTGTGGCCTTTTGGCTGATGAAAAGCGAACCCGATGCCTACGGCATCGATGATCTTCGCCGTGAGGGATCGACCCTCTGGGATGGCATTCGCAACTATCAGGCCCGCAATTTCATGCGCAGCATGAGCGTGGGGGACCAAGCTTTTTTTTATCACTCCAACTGCAAACCACCAGGAATTATTGGCTTGATGGAAGTCGTGGAAACGCAATTGGTCGACCCAACCCAATTTGATTCCGCCGCTAAGTATTTCGACCCCAAATCCAATCCAGATCAACCGCGATGGGACTGTGCTCGACTTCGTTTTCTTGGCAAATTTGACGAACTCCTCAGCCTTGATCAGCTGCGCGCCTCCTACAACGAAGAGCAACTGCCTGTGATCAAACGGGGGAATCGACTTTCCATTTTGCCTGTCCCGACCACGACTGCAGAAGACCTGCTGGATCGGCTTGGCCCTCTCCACTGACCTTCCCCTGATCACCCTGCTTCCACGAGCCTGGATCGGCTTTGGAAAAGCCCCATGGCGCTGCGTTGGGTTGGCAGCTCTCACCTTGATCTGTGCGATCGGTCCCGCCGTCGTAGCCCAAGACCTGCGGGCGATCTCCAGACCAGGGGTTGCCCGGCTCGGAGACATCGCTGTGCTGATCAGCCTTGGACTGCCAGTGTTTCCCCTACTGGGCTTACTGCGATTAGCCGATCAGCTCTTGCCAGCCCCCCTTGAACCAAGGCCACCCCAACGGCTTAAAACCCTCCTGAGCCAAGCCCTGGTGTTGGTGGCCATCGAGCTTTTTCTGCTGCTGGCGGGTTTAGGCCTAATTCAGTGCCTGAGTTGGGCCGTCGGACAAGTCAGCACAACCCTGGCGGGCTTGATTGTGATCCTTGGAGCTCTGATCGTTGGAGCCGGCCTCTTCACCCAGGTGCTGTCCTTACCGCTGCTGGTTCATCACCGCTGCAGAGCCCTTCAAGCCATGAACCGGAGTCGACGTCTTGTTCAACACAACAGCTTGAAGATGCTCGCCGTTTTCGGTTTGCTGCTGGGCATTAATGCGCTGGGTCTGATGGGAGCAACCCTCGGACTGTTGCTGAGCTTGCCCTTCAGCGCCCTTGTCCTGATGGCTTGCTGTCGGCCTCAAGCCCCGTGGAGAAGAGATTCACGACGAAACATATTCCCCACATAAACCCGGGTTATTTCGCGGGACTCGATCCCGTTTTGCACCAAGAACCCGGCCAGTGCCGCTTGAACGAGTCGATATTGATCCCAATTGGGATGTAACTCAATGAATTGCACCATGGCCTGCTGCAGAGCCAGAGGAAGTTCCGACTGGAAACTCACCACGCTGTCTTCACCCTCGACGGCCTGTTCCGAACCCGACTGCATCAAAAACTTTCTTACCGCACACCAGTTCTCCACAAGAATCGGACCCCGTCAAGAAAACTCAAATCGAGCGAGTCTTGCAAGACTCCTTCCAAGACTGCTGCGCCAGCAGCGTTCCAGCGCTCGCAAACGCAAGGCATAGAAGATCACTATCGAGTCCCTTGCAAACGTCAAGAAATGGAGTTCAAAGCTTCCGATTTCCACAGAGCTTTGTTGCGGCGGCCGTCCATGCGCCAGGCCTGTGGAAAAACTGTGCAAAGGCGGGGGTCGGGATGGGGAGGGATCAATCAGCCGCCATTGATGAGACCAGCTAATCAATGGGCAATCGTCCCAATGTTCTGACAGCAGCGACCATGGCCACCGCCGAAGACGCAGGCCAGAACCCTTCCACCCCACGCCCCTTCCGCGGCGTCAGAACAAGCGCAAGACTCCACCCCTGGCAATCTCCTGCCAAACACCCCCACCAAATGCCTCGATCCAGCTCCAGTTCGATGGCCTCCTCGGCCATGAGCTGATTCTTCAACGCCAAGTGCTGGGTCTCAAGGGTTGAAACGAGCGCCACTAATTCGTTCCATTCAGGCTCTGTGAGCTCGAAGGCCCAGCCCTCTCCTCCGACAAGAATGCTGAACTCTCCCCTTGAAGGGTCCCGGGCCAAACGCCATCCGGGACCTTCCTGCAAAATCACGGAAATCAGCCAGGCAACAAATCAGGCTGATCTTGCTCGTCGCTCAACTCAACGATGGCGCGCTGCACTGGCTTCACACTCGACTCCTCCAGCAATCCATCGAAGTCGTCGAAACGCCGTTGCTTCGCCCGAAATGCAATGCGCACTGTGGTGAGATAACGATTACTGGATTGCCGAATCAGGCTCTCGCCTCGCTTGGCGAGATCACTTGAATCAACCCCTGCCGAAATCACAAGCCAACTGCATTCAATAAATCATCTTAATCGTTGATCACGACGATTCACTCAGGCGAGCTGATCGCTATGAAAAGGCACATGCATTGGATAAGACCGCTGCCGTGAACCAGAGCCCCGCAACACGATCTGGTGCCCCAGACCGAGGGCTCCCAGTGGCGCGCGTAGATAACCAAGAAGCGCACTCACTTCCTCAAGGTGCGCATCATCAAGACACTCAATGCGCACACTGCCCCAGCTGCGACGCATGCGACAGCCATACAGCGGTTGCAAAAGCTGCTGGATGGCGGGTTCCTCGCGATAAAAGGAGAAAATCAACCGCTGTAGGCGATCCATCAGCACCAATCCCGTTACTCTCAAGCTGACTTCAACGTGCACCCATCGCGATGGGACACAGCGTGGGAGAAGAAAAGCTTCAACATTCAGCCGGCCGTGGGGGGACCCTGGCCATTGATTTGGGAAGCACCACAACAGTGGTGGCCTTTCAATCGCCAGATACTCCAACAGCACAGCTGGTGGAGCTTTCTCCGATTAGCCGACGCCCAGGAGAAGTGCCAAGCCTGGTCTGGGATAACGGCGAGCAGCCCTTGATAGGCCATCAGGTGATCGAGGCAAAGCTCATTGACTCCAATGATTCAAGGCTTCACCGGGATTTCAAACGTCTGATCGGAACAAAGAACACCCCGGAACACAACCGCGCCTGCTGGGCAGGACAACAGCTACTGCGAGACATCTGGCAAAGGCTCCCCCACGGCCTCAACATCGAGCGGCTTGTGCTTTCGGCTCCGGTGGAGAGCTACCGCACCTACCGAAGCTGGCTCGTGGAAGCGAGTGATGCCCTTCCCGTCAAAGAAATTGCCCTAGTTGATGAGCCCACAGCCGCCGCATTGGGCGCTGGTTTACCGCCAGGCTCGCGGATGTTGGTCGTGGATCTTGGTGGCAGCACCCTCGATCTGGCGCTGGTGTCCCTGGAAGGCGGCGAAGGCAAAGCCGCTCCGATCGCCCAGCTCTTGCGGCTGGGTGGACGGAGCCTTGGGGGTAAGAGCGGCCAAAAACTACGCACAGCGAAGGTGCTCGGAAAGTCGGGGCTGCGGGTAGGTGGTCGTGATGTCGATCGTTGGATCGTGGATGCTTGCTGCCCAAATCAGCCGGTGACCTCATCGTTACTCAACGCTGCAGAGCGTCTGAAATGTCGTCTCAGCAGCAGTGACGTGACCGATCGAGACCAGTTGCTGGAGATCACAGCGGACGAGCAACAACTCAGCCTTCGCCTGTCTCGCCGGGAGCTCGATCGACTCCTCGAACAGCACGGCTTCGACACAGTTCTGGCAGAACTCATGGAAACCACCCTCGCTGGAGGACGACGAAACAACTGCCACCTCGAGGATCTTGAGGGTGTCGTGGCGGTTGGTGGCGGAGCCCAACTGCCTTGGCTGCGCCGATGGCTGGCCGAGAACACGGCCCCAGCCCCTTTACTCACCCCACCACCGGTTGAGGCAGTAGCGCTCGGGGCACTCAAGCTCACCCCTGGAGTCTCAATTCGAGATGTCTTGAAAAACGGTGTCTCGGTCCGAACCTGGGATCAACGCACCAATCGACATCACTGGCATCCCCTTTTCGTCGCTGGCCAGCCTTGGCCCAGCCAAGACCCCCTCGAACTGATTCTTGCCGCCAGTCGGACTGGACAACGCAGCATTGAACTGGTCTTAGCCGAGCCCTTAACCCAAGGCAGACACAATGTTGTATTCGTGAATGGATTGCCGACTGTGCGGGAGATCGAGACCAGTGAGAGCGACCATCAACCCTGGCCGAACGATCCCCTGGTCTTACCCCTTTCTCCACCTGGCGAAGTCGGACAAGACTGTCTCCATCTGCAATGGTCGATCGATGCCGATGCGCAGTTGCAGCTCATCGTCCGCGATCTTCGATCTGAAGAGCAACACCCCACCATGACCCTGGGCACGGTCCGATAGGACGTCCGTCCACAGATCCTTGGTGGACAGAGCAAGGCTCCATAGAACACATCTACCGAATTCACCAAAATTTCTTTGGCGGTGCAACGCCACCTGCTTCAGCTTTGGGTCCTGGCCACCCTGGGCATGGTGCTCGCTATTGCGGGGGGAGCGTTCTGGTGGGAAAAACAGTTACCGGCACAACTCCGCAATGCCATTGCAAACCAGGATTACAAGGGTTGCATTCGCGCAAGCGATCAGTTGGCCGCCTTGCAATGGCTGGGACAACGCGCGCCAGCCGAGCTGGCACTGTGTCGGCAGCGCCATGCTGAGCAGTTATGGGCGCAAGGGGCCTCGAGCCAAGCGCTCGACCTTCAATACAAACTTGTGGTGTCTGCACAGGGAGATCTCGACAACCACCGAGCCACCCTCAACCAATGGCAGCAGGTGATACGAGAGCGATCGATTCGATTATTCCGCCAAGGTCAGTTGGAGCAATCCCTGACGCTGCTTCAACCACTCGAACTCCAACAGCGAGAATCCATCCGCGATCTTCGAAACACATTTCAAGAGATCTGGAACCGCAACAGCGTCGAACACACACGCCTCGGACGCCTGGTGCAACAGGAACGATGGTGGGAAGCCCTCGACAGCTTGAATCGCCTCGATCACCCCTGGTGGCAAGCCAAAGCTGAGGAGCAGAAGAAGCGCATCGAAATCGGTCTCGATGGTTTTGACAGCGGAACAGAGCACAACCAACACGCTGTCCAGTCATCCGATGTGATTTCCGGTCAAGAGCTCGACCGGGCGGTTCAGCATCAATTAAGACAAGCCGTCGAACCTTGGGACGCCTTCCAAGCCGGATGCCAAAGCCTGGGGGGGCAAGTCAAAGAAGACGGACCGGAAAGCGTTTGCCAACGGCCAACATCAAGACCATGACAAAATGATCGCGAGATTGACTTAATGCGATGCAGACGGGTGACAAGGTGCAGGTCAACACGTCTGTTGTTGTGTTCAACCACCCCGAGCATCGCGGCGAAGCCTTCGACATGCAGGGTCAAAACGGTGAGATCGTGACCGTGCTGAATGACTGGAAAGGCCGCACGATTAGCCCCACCCTTCCCGTCATCGTTGCGTTTGGTCGATATAAAGCCCATTTCAACGCTGAGGAACTCACTTCGGCGGGATAGAGCGCTTCAAGAAGACCCCCTCTTCCCCGTCAACATCCCGCAAACGGAGCTCAATCGTTTCGCTACGCCTTGAAGGAACGGTGCGGCCACAGAAGTCCGGCTGAATCGGCAACTCCCTGTGCCCACGGTCCACCATCACAAGCAACATCACGCGCTGGGCTCGACCCCAGCCATGAAGCGCCTCCAGGGCTGCGCGCACCGTACGGCCTGTGAAAATCACATCGTCCACCAACAACACCTGCCGATCTTCCAAGTTGCAGGGGAGAGTGGTGGTTTGGGCCAAGCGTGTACCGATCCGCTCGAGATCATCTCGATGAAAGGTTGGGTCGATCGATCCTTGAGCAATGGGGTGACCACACATCCGCTCCAATTCTCTGGCCAACACACGGGATAACTCCACGCCTCGTGTGGGGATACCAAGCAACATCAAGCGACGACTGTCATCCACTTGTTCCAACACCTGCGTTGCCAATCGGACCAAGGTTCGCCCCAGCTCACGGTCAGAGAGAATTTCAACCCTGTCTTGGTCGGCCATAGAAGCGAAGAATGTGGTGTTGAGGTCAAACGACGAGTTGTGGCTGGTCGGAGAGTTAGGTTGACTTTGGAAAAGTCCTTCAGAAGCGACGGTCGCGGGTGAACGAACGTGGACAGCAGCACTTCCAACGGTTCAGCACGCACCGGATCCATTGCTCCGGTGGTTCTCACCATTCTTGATGGCTGGGGGCATCGAGACGAACAAGAAAACAATGCCATTCGACAAGGAGATACTCCTGTAATGGAGGCCCTTTGGCATGCCTATCCCCACACTTTGATCCAAGCCAGTGGATCTCATGTGGGACTCCCAGATCAACAAATGGGAAATTCCGAAGTTGGTCACCTCACCATTGGTGCTGGACGCATTATTCGTCAGGAACTGGTTCGCATCAGCGAGACGGTGCGCAATGATCAGCTCAAAAACACCCCAGAGCTGCAAAACCTTGCCAAACGGGTGAAGGCTGCTGGGAGCACACTCCACCTACTCGGATTGTGTTCCGACGGAGGGGTCCATAGCCATGTCAACCACCTCTGTGGTGTGATCCGCTGGGCAGCAGAAGCCGGTATTACCAAGGTTGCAGTTCATGTCATCACCGATGGACGTGACACCCCAACCAAGAGTGCACCGGGCTACGTCAAAGCTGTCCAGGACTGCATTCAATCCACTGGCGTCGGCACAATTGCCAGCCTATGCGGTCGTTATTGGGCGATGGACCGAGACCAACGCTGGGAACGAACAGACAAGGCTTACAGGCTCTACACCGATCCCAGCATCGACGTGGATCAGCGCCAACCCGAAGACATCCTCACCGACAGTTACGGGGACGGGATCACCGATGAATTCCTCGAACCAGTTCGTCTTCAAAACACCGTGATGCAGGACGGCGATGCCCTGCTGATGTTCAATTTCCGACCCGACCGTGCCCGTCAAATCATTCAGGCCCTAATTTTAAAGGATTTTGACGGCTTTGATCGGGAACACACTCCGGCACTGGATATTCTGACCTTCACTCAGCTCGAACAAAACCTGCCGGTTTCCGTGGCCTTCCCCCCAGAACCTCTCAACAATCTTTTGGGGCAAGTTGTTTCTGAAGCGGGATTGCTTCAATACAGAACGGCAGAAACAGAGAAATACCCGCACGTCACTTATTTCATGAATGGAGGAATCGAACAGCCCTTGCAGGGAGAAGAGCGTCATCTCGTTCCATCCCCCCGTGTCGCAACCTACGACCTGTCTCCTGCCATGTCGGCGGATGAACTCACCACAAGTTGCATCAAGGCCATTGAAACGAGGAAGTACGCCTTAATCGTGATCAACTACGCCAATCCCGACATGGTGGGACATACGGGGATGATGGACGCAGCCAAAGAGGCGATCCAAACCGTCGACACCTGCATTGGTCGTTTACTCAATGCGATCGGCCGAGAAGGAGGAAGCATGTTGATCACAGCCGATCATGGCAATGCGGAATTAATGCAAGGAACCGACGGTCAGGCCTGGACTGCCCACACCACCAACCCTGTACCGGTCATCCTGGTGGAAGGAGAGCAACGCAAAATCCCCGGCCACGGGAATGGGATTACGCTTCGTGATAACGGCGGACTAGCCGATATCGCCCCAACGCTTCTGCAGATTCTCGATCTACCGCAACCGAGTGCCATGACAGGGAACAGTTTAATTGCTCCCATGTCGAACATCGATCCCTCTCCTCTGTCTGCCCGTCTACCCCAACCCGTCTGATGATGCTCAACTCAATCCTGTCTTGGACGTGGATCGGCAGCGGTGTGCTGCTTATCGTTTTAGTGCTTCTACACAGTCCAAAAGGTGATGGCATGGGGGGACTCGCCGCCAGTGGAAGCTCAATGTTCAGCAGTGCGAGTAGTGCAGAAGCCACTCTGAACAGATTTACCTGGACCTGCCTAGCCATCTTTTTAAGCCTGGCGGTGATCCTGAGTGCTGGATGGTTGAACTAAACAAATTTGCGCCAAGAGGCTTATATTTTAGAGCTCAAATTACGCATAAATTTCAGTCCTGCGATTGAATACTCTATATTCACTGTATTGCAATCTTCAGCATATTTAACAAGATCAATCAACAATAATTCCGATTACCAAAGAAGAGAAGACCCATTCGTCTGATGGCTGGATGCAATTAAGTCGATCCACTCTCTTCGCCAAACCATGACAGACGAAATTGATATAAGTAGCTGAAAATAATGGCAACACTCTCCAGGAAGAGGCATAGCCAAAATATATTGCCCATATATAAATTACAAGAGTTCCGCTACAGAGCATGCTCTGACAACGATGATACTAAAAGTAGGCAAATGCCCACCATTTCATATACTCTTAGCAGCACTTAATCCGAGACAAATAGCTTTATAGAAATCAACCAAATTACACAAGCCACAATCAAACACCTAAGCGAGAAGCCAGAACAAAAGCTTGAGGCACGAACACCTCTAAGTTCTAATACGAATAGTCAATCCATACGATCTGGGAATAATTTAGAAACTCAATTTAAGAACTGATATAAGCAAAATAACAACTATATATAAAGCCTAGGATTGAGGACTCGCAATGCAAACCACCAATCTCTTGCCAATGCTAAAATTGATGATCCAGTCCAGAGGGAAGTGCAAAAAATAAAGCTATTCCTACACATTGGCCACGGAAAAACTGGCACCTCCGCTATCCAGTCATCACTGGCCATCGCTTCAGATGAATTATCCAAGAAAGGGATTAGCTACCCAATACAGCAGTCTCTCCGCGAACAAGCTTCTCAACTGGAAATCACTTCCGGCAATTGGCAGCCCAGCCCAGAGTCAAGCCTGACCAAGCAATTGCTGGAAATTTCGAAGACCAATCAAAGATATTCGAGCATCGTTTTAAGCTCAGAATCTCTTTTCTGGCACGTTCCGGAACTTATTCAAAACAAAAGCTTATGGGAAAATCATATCGATATGCACATCATTCTGGCAGTACGAGAGATTGAAGAGATGCTCTCTTCCGAATACCAACAACGCGTTAAGCGACATGGGGACTCCGTGCCACTGAACCAATTTCTTCGAGCCAGACATTTCATATCATCACACCACGAGAAAGCCTCCGAAATCATTGAGATGATGTCTCGTTCGAACATCTCAAATACAATTATTAATTATTCAAAGCATAAACGTGACATCTCACAATTATTTTTCAGACTCATAGGCGCAGAAAAAATCTATCCTGCAGATCGAATGAATGGAGCAATTATCAATAGAAGTCTTAGCCACAAAGAACTTGAGACTCTTGTCACTATTAATGCTCTCTATTACAACAAGTTCCCATGGATCAGCACAAGAATTTCAGATGCATTAATTAGACATCAACCCAAGCTGGGATCACAACAATGCGAAATTGACGAGCAGAATCTTGATAAAGTATATGAAAAGAACAATGGCTATCTTCAAATCATCAATGCACGTCTCGATCCAACCGAACAGCTCACATCACTCACAACATTCAGTCACAAAGTAATACAAGACAATTCACCAGAAAAAATCAACCAAATTCGCGAAGATGAGTGCATATCTATGCGTCTCATCGGAGATACACTGCTAAAGGTATTGACCAAAAAGTCACAGCAAAAGCTCTCGAACGATACTGTTGATGCAATCATAAAATTGAGCCAATCTGGAAAAGTATCGAAGACAACAGAGGTTGAGCTCTTGGCACTTGCAAAGGAGAACCGACCACAAGGACAAAAGCTAGCAAGACTACTGGAACGTGCTAAGACAGAATTATCAAATACTTAATCGTCAGTAGATTTTATTTGTCAACATTAGCCGTTTTCACTGTCATCTAAAGCAGCCCCTATATAAATTCTAAATCCAACAATTATCCGCATATAGAGAAATCAAGCATCATGCATGTATAATCATACTACAAGGGTTATAGAGAACAAGATGGAAGAAAATTTTGAGCGAGAAACGGTGATAAAAAACAAAATTCATATTCCACGAAAACTACCAAGTTCTCTGGTTCGAAAAACCCGCAGTCCATTTTGGAAAAAACTAATTAAGTCGATAGAAAAGAAAGAAGCAGAAACAACCCTCGAAATAGTTAAAACAATTGACAAGCAAAAAAAATTTTTATTTCTCCCTCATCCGTTCTTAGAGGCTATAGATACATTTGCAGCAAAAAGCATACGTCAAGGGATGTGCAACTTTATTTTTTTCTATGATTCAAGCGGCCAAAATCAATGGATTTTATGTCAATGTACTTCATTCGTTGATGCTATTTTTTCGTCAACATATTCAGGCAAACACAAATCTTCGGTCAATGACGAGTTACTGCTCGCTGCAATCAAGCGAGTCTTTAAAGCTGAAGACAAGGCCGATGCGAAACAATGCGGGATTGAGAAAGCGATATTTTCCGGCTACCTGCTAGACCAAACAAGACCTTATCACCACTTCTACGATCAACTCAAGTGGCTAATACATTTACAAACCAAAAAGCCAATAGTTAGTGACAAATCTTTTTTCGCCCCAAAATACTATAAAAGGAATCCATCTTTCTCCAAAAATTATCCTACATTTTCTATGTTTCCATTGGTTATTGGATCGAATCAATTGGGGATAAAACTTGATAAATATTCAGATCAGATGGAAAAAATAGTCTATAAAGACAGCTTAAAAGACCTGTATGGTGGAATCATTAATTATCGATGGAATCAAGCCATCCGCACACTCAAACAATTACCGGCAAAAAATAAAACTCTTACACTTTGGTTTGGCATTTCTGGGCAAAAAAGAATATGGGTTGAGCAGGAAGATTTTCTACCGGCTCTCGTCCAACAACTAAAACCATGGTTCGATTCATTTGTCTTTTTTATTGATGGCTATACACAATACGAATGCACCACTAATGATCATCCCATTAAGGGGATGAAACAAACCGGGATCAGTCAGGATCTTGAAATTGTCAATTCCATAAGGCAAAAATTATTGCCTTTTTCAAATACGCACATCGTAAATCTTGTTGGGCAAACTTATCGAAAAAAAATCCAACAATGTCAGTCCGTTGACTTTTTCATCGCAAATGCTGGAGCAGGTCAGTTAACTCCTCATCGCTTTTGCAAAAAGCCAGGCATCTTGCATTCTAATGAAAAGCATTGTGTTTTTTCGATGGGAATTAACAATACAACCGTAAAGCTAGTCAACAAATCGCTCGTCAATGATGTTGGCAACCTATTTACAAAGGGCAAAAATATAGAAGCAAAGCCAGCAGGCCTTGGATTCATCAGCTACAGCATAGACGTGCAAGTCATTATCAACATGACTGCAGACATGTTGAAGCTGAAGAAATAATCGCAAAACCTATAATAACGAAAAGACAGCCTTAGCAAATTGGTTTAAATTAACCTTCCAATAAAAAATGACATAAAAAACGGAGAAAGAAATACTTTCTCCGTTATAAAATTAGTGATTTAAGACCTTAATTTATAAAGGTCTAGAAATCTAGTAATCAAAGTCACCACCACCCATGCCACCGCCGGCAGGTGCTGCGTCTTTCTTCTCAGGAAGGTCAGCAACAATGCATTCAGTGGTGAGCACCATGCCAGCAATTGAGGCAGCATTCTGCAAACCAGAACGCGTTACCTTGGCAGGGTCAACGATTCCAGCCGCCAGCATGTCGACATAGTCGCCATTGGCAGCGTTATAGCCCTCGTTGTTTGAGCGGGACTTAACATTTTCAGCGACCACAGCACCATTGGCACCAGCATTTTCAGCGATGCGCATCAGTGGGGCTGTTAGAGCTGCCGCAACAATATTGGCACCGATCAACTCTTCGCCGGAGAGGTTGCCATTGGCCCACTCTTCGAGGGCAGGAGCCAGGTGAGCCAAGGTGGTACCACCACCTGGAACGATGCCTTCTTCCACGGCTGCCTTGGTGGCATTGATGGCATCTTCCAGACGAAGCTTTTTGTCCTTCATCTCGGTTTCAGTCGCCGCACCCACTTTTACGACCGCAACACCACCAGCCAGTTTGGCCAGACGCTCTTGCAGCTTTTCTTTGTCATAGGTGGAGTCGGTTTCGTCCATCTGCTTTTTGATCTGCTCGCAACGAGCACCAACAGCAGCCTCATTACCTTCGGCAACGATGGTGGTGGTGTCTTTGTTGATCGTGATGCGACGGGCTGTGCCCAACATCTCCAACTTGGCGTTCTCGAGTTTCAGACCAGCGTCTTCGGTGATCAGCTGACCATTCGTCAGCACAGCCATGTCTTCAAGCATGGCCTTACGGCGATCACCGAAACCGGGAGCCTTCACCGCTGCCACATTCAGCACACCGCGCAAACGGTTCACCACAAGGGTGGCGAGGGCTTCTTTTTCGATGTCTTCAGCAATGATCAGAAGAGGTTTTCCGGTGCGTGCAATTTGCTCGAGCACAGGAACGAGATCTTGAACAAGACCGATTTTCTTGTCTGTTAGAAGGATGTAAGGCTCATCGAGGACAGCTTCCATCCGCTCGGTGTCGGTGGCGAAGTAAGGGGAGATATATCCCTTATCGAAACGCATTCCCTCGGTGACTTCGAGCTCTGTCTCCATGGATTTACCTTCTTCCAGGGAAATCACCCCTTCCTTGCCAACTTTGTCCATGGCATCGGCGATCATTTTGCCGACTTCCTCGTCATTGCCTGCAGAAATCGTGCCGACCTGGGCAATGGCATTGCTGTCAGCAATGGGCTTGGCCATGTCCTTGATCTTGCCGACCAAGAAATCGGACGCCTTATCAATACCTTTTTTGAGGGTGATGGCGTTCGCACCTGCAGCGACGTTGCGGAGACCGGCCTTCACCATGGCGTGGGCCAGGACGGTAGCCGTTGTGGTGCCGTCACCAGCGGCATCGTTGGTTTTGGATGCGGCCTGACGGATCAAAGCAACGCCAGTGTTCTCGATGTGATCTTCCAGCTCGATCTCTTTCGCGATGGTGACACCATCGTTGATGATCTGAGGAGATCCAAATTTCTTCTCAAGAACCACGTTGCGCCCTTTTGGACCCAAGGTGACGGCAACAGATTCGGCAAGGATATCGATGCCTTTTTCGAGAGCACGACGGGCGTTCTCGTTATAAATAATGCGCTTAGCCATGGAAATTGTGTCCTAAAAAAATAGTGTTAATTGCAGCCAAGGGTTCAAAACCTCAGCGCGTCGTCAACCGAATTAGTTAACGATTGCGAGGATGTCCTTTTCGGAAAGCAAGACGTACTCATCGCTGCCGAGCTTGATGTCGGTACCGGCGTACTTGCTGTACAGAACTTTGTCGCCAATACCAACCTCAGGTGACTGACGGCTGCCGTCTTCATTGGACTTACCGGGGCCGACTTGAACGACCTCACCAACTTGAGGCTTTTCCTTGGCGGTATCGGGCAGAAGAATGCCACCGGCAGTTTTTTCTTCCGACTCAGAAACCTTGACGAAGACGCGGTCGCCAAGGGGTTTAACCGTGGAGACGCTGAGGGAAACAGCAGCCATGAGTTGTTGCAAAAGCAGGGACAAAGCACTGAGGGACTCGCATAAACACGAGTTGGCACTCAGGGCCGTTGACTGCCAACGTATGCAAAGACACCCCCCACGCACCACAAGACGACTGTGCGGGTGACCGAACAGAACGGACTTTTGCCTGCGGGCTGATCAGCCGCCACAGCGGTGGTATGGTTGCGCCGCTCTGAATGGGTCTCGAGCGCGCTGCGCCTGATCCCGTAACTCTCCTTACTTATGGTCGCTTCTGCTCCTGCATCCGCTGGCACCAAAGGCGTGATCCGCCAAGTGATTGGCCCGGTTCTGGACGTGGAATTCCCCGCCGGGAAATTGCCCAAGATCTACAACGCACTTCGTGTTGAAGCGAAGAACACGAGTGGCCAAGACGTGGCCCTCACCGCCGAAGTGCAACAGCTCCTTGGTGACCACCGCGTCCGCGCCGTGGCCATGAGCGGCACTGACGGGTTGGTTCGCGGCATGGAAGCCGTCGATACCGGCGCTCCGATCTCAGTTCCCGTCGGCGAAGCCACTCTGGGTCGCATCTTCAACGTCCTCGGCGAACCCGTGGATGAGCAAGGTCCTGTTAAAACCAAAACCACGGCTCCAATTCATCGTGAGGCGCCCAAGCTCACTGAGCTGGAAACCAAGCCGAAGGTGTTTGAAACCGGCATCAAGGTGATCGACCTTCTCGCTCCCTACCGCCAAGGAGGAAAAGTTGGCTTGTTCGGCGGTGCTGGTGTTGGCAAAACCGTTCTGATTCAAGAATTGATCAACAACATCGCCAAAGAACATGGCGGTGTGTCTGTGTTCGGTGGTGTCGGCGAACGTACAAGGGAAGGCAACGACCTCTATGAGGAATTCAAGGAATCTGGCGTGATCAACGCCGATGACCTCTCTAAGTCGAAGGTGGCGCTCTGCTACGGCCAGATGAACGAGCCCCCCGGTGCGCGCATGCGTGTCGGCCTCTCAGCCCTCACCATGGCTGAGCACTTCCGCGACGTGAACAAGCAAGACGTGTTGCTGTTCGTTGACAACATTTTCCGCTTCGTTCAGGCCGGTTCTGAGGTATCTGCTCTTCTGGGCCGAATGCCATCCGCTGTGGGATACCAACCCACCCTTGGTACCGACGTGGGAACCCTTCAAGAACGCGTTGCGTCCACCGTGGAAGGCTCGATCACGTCGATCCAGGCTGTGTACGTGCCTGCCGACGATCTCACCGACCCAGCACCAGCTACCACCTTTGCTCACCTGGACGCCACAACGGTTCTGAACCGTGCTTTGGCTTCCAAAGGGATCTACCCAGCTGTGGACCCTCTGGACTCCTCCAGCACGATGCTCCAGCCCGCCGTGGTTGGAGACGAGCACTACAGAACGGCCCGCGCCGTCCAGTCCACCCTGCAGCGTTACAAGGAACTTCAAGACATCATTGCCATCCTTGGCCTTGATGAACTCTCCGAAGACGACCGTCAAACCGTTGACCGGGCTCGCAAAGTGGAGAAATTCCTGTCCCAGCCCTTCTTCGTTGCTGAGATCTTCACCGGCATGCCTGGCAAATACGTGAAATTGGAAGAAACCATCACTGGCTTCAACCAAATTCTCGCTGGCGACCTCGACGATCTTCCTGAGCAGGCCTTCTACCTCGTAGGAAGTATCGAAGAAGTGAAGGCCAAGGCCCAGAAAATGGCTGCTGAATCCAAGTAATTCACGATCGGGGGATGTGACTCACATCCCTTCTTACTTGCCCGTTTTCCTTTCTTCTTCCCTTCGAACCCAGGTTCATGTCCCTCACCCTCCGCGTGCTGGCACCAGACCAGAACGTGTTTGATGGCAGCGCCGATGAGGTGATTCTGCCCAGTACCACAGGTCAGCTCGGCATTCTGACTGGCCATATCTCAATGCTTACGGCCATTGACGTTGGTGTTTTGCGTGTTCGTGCGAACGGCTCGTGGAATTCCATCGCCTTGATGGGTGGATTTGCGGAAGTCGATTCCGACGAAGTCACCGTTTTGGTGAACAAAGCAGAGCTTGGCAGCAGCATCGATGCCAACGCCGCGGAAGCAGACTTTCAAAAGGCAACGTCCGCTGTTGCTGGCATGGAAGGTCAACCTGCATCAGCTGAAAAGGTGAAGGCCCAACAGCAGCTCAATGAGGCGCGTGCTCGCATGCAAGCCAGCAAGTCGGCTGACTGACCGACCATGGCTGCCTGCCTGAAGGGCAGAGCGATTGCTCTTTATAACTTCGCCGGAAGCTGAGCTTCCGGCTTTTTTTGCGCTTTGTTGGGTTCGCAAAGAACGCAGTCGATTCAGTATTTCCATAAAAAACGACCTGCAAAGGCAGGCCGTTTTTTTTACGCACAAACCGATCAACGGGCGATCAAGCGGTACCGCAGAACGTCACGTCAGGGAACTTCAGTTTGGCTTCATCAAGGCTCTTGCCTTTGCCTTCTTCCTGCCAATAATTGATCACTTCCGTGGCCTGGTTGAGAACTTCAACACGCTCGTTGTCGGTGATCCAGCTCTTTCCCTCAAGTTCTGTTTTGAGAGTTTCCCAGGCATCCTCACGGGGCCAGAAGAAGTAGGACGTGAGGGGGCTTGGGCCACCACCCACAATCTGATCCACGGCGAGGGCAACGTTGTCTGGGAGCCAGAGGATCTTCAGCAGAAAACGACCTTCATCAGCCTTTGGCGTGTAGCCAGAAGGAACGCCATCGGCGTCGATCGTTGCGGATGCCAGCGCTGCTGCTGCACCAGTCAAAACAGGTCGTCCCTCGGCTTTGATTGGGGCTGGGGTTGCTGGCGCTGGGTCTGCTGAAGTTTCAGCAGTCTTTTCAGTGGGATCAGCTGCCTGGGTGGCGTCTTCAACCGCAGCGGCGGCCGGAGTCGCGACCTCCTGGTCGGTGGTGGCAGCGCCTTCGGTAGCCGTCATGGGGTCAGCGCTCAAGTCAGAAATACAAGAAGAACTAGCCTACCAGCCGCTTTATTCAGCTTTAACTCTGGGATCACCTTCCATTCTTCTGTTCGACATCGACGGAGTCATCCGTGATGTGGCCGGCAGCTATCGCATGGCGCTCCAGGAGACGGTGGCGCACTACAGCGGATGGCGGCCATCCGCTGAGGAGATCGACGCGCTGAAAGGGGAAGGCCTCTGGAACAACGACTGGGACGCCAGCCTCGAATTCCTGCGGCGCCGAGGGGGAGAACCACCAGATCGGAACCATCTGATCTCGGTTTTTAGTGATTTTTACTTTGGTGGTAATCCCAACGGTGATCCCAGCCAATGGAAGGGCTTCATCGGGAATGAGCCCTTGCTCGTGGATCCAGATTTTTTCGCCAATCTCAGTCGTCAAGGTTGGCGCTGGGGCTTTGTCAGTGGAGCGGAACCGCCCTCCGCGCGCTTCGTGCTCCAAGAGCGATTGGGATTAATCGACCCACCGTTGATTGCGATGGGCGACGCGCCAGACAAACCCGATCCAACGGGGTTGATCCGCCTAGCCGAGCAACTCGCTGCCGGTGAACATCCACAACGCATCGCTTACATCGGCGACACGGTGGCTGACGTGACCACAGTGGTCAATGCCAGAAGGATCCGACCAGAGCTGCCCTGGCAAAGCCTGGCCGTTAGCCCTCCCCACGTGAAGAACGTGGTTGCCTATCAGCAATCGCTGCGCAGAGCAGGCGCCGATCGGGTGCTCAATCACACCCTGGATCTCCTCGGTCTCCTCTAGCTCTCCATCGCGGCGAGACTCTTTTGGGCGATGTGGGTCAACACCTCATGGCCCTGATCGGTGACGGCAACGTCATCTTCAATCCGAATGCCAATCCCTTTCCACCGATCGTCAATCTCGGGCTGACCCTCGGGAACTGCCAAGCGATCGCTGATGTAAAGCCCTGGCTCCACGGTGAGCACGAAGCCCGTTTCTAATTCAGCGGGCCGTTCACCCAACCGATAGGCCCCCACATCATGGACATCCAACCCCAACCAATGACCGGTGCGATGCATGTAGAGATGGCGGTAATCCCCTCGTTCAATCAATCCATCGGGATCTCCAACGAGAAGGCCCAAATCAACGAGACCCTCAACCAACGTGCGTAACGCTGTGTTGTGCACGTTTTCTGCCGTTCCGCCCGGTCGAACCATCTCGATGGCCGATTCCTGGGCCGCTAAGACCAGGCTGTAGAGCTCACGCTGCTCGGCGCTGAAGCGACCATTAACGGGAAATGTGCGGGTGATATCGCCGTTGTAATAGTCCTCCACGGAACATCCGGCATCGATCAGGAGCAAATCTCCGTCCTGCAGGGGGGCCGTGTTGGCGGTGTAATGAAGAACGCAGGCGTTATCGCCGCCGGCGACGATGGATCCATAGGCAGGGCCCCGGGCCCCACTGGCCCGAAAATGGGACTCAATCGCCGCCTGCACTTCCGACTCCCTCATCCCAGGGCGGGTCATCTCCCGTGCCAGTTCATGGGCTTCTGCGGAAATTCGACAGGCATCGCGCAACCGCGCCAGCTCGTGCGGGTCTTTGCGAAGACGCAGACGATGAAGGATCGGCGTCGGCGCCACCAAACCAAACGCCGCTTCTCCAGAGCGTGCATACATGTCGAGCTGACGCCCCCAAGCGGCAAGCACGAGTGGCTCAACGGCTGGGTGACGACCAATCCGGAATGCAATGGCTTCCGCTCCATTCAAATAACCAGACAATTTCTCCTGGAGTTGATCAAGGGGATGGGCGAGGTCAGCCCCATAGCGCTCCAAGGCCCCCTCCGTCCCCCAACGGAATCCTGTCCAAACCTCCGCCGCTGGATCCTTCGGTTGGACAAACAAAACGAAGCGCTCACCCTCCGGTCGGTGGGGCAGCAAGAGAGCAACCGCATCGGGCTCGTCGAAGCCCGTGAGATAGAAAAAATCACTGTCTTGGCGAAACGGCCACTCACAATCGGCGTGATGGGTCGTCAGAGCTGCGGCTGGAATCACCGCCGCTGCAGCCCCTAGTTGCTCCATGAAGCGCTCACGCCTGAGCGCATGGATACCAGGATCAAACGCGGTCAAACCGGCGGGAGCGAGTGTTGTTCAGGATGGCAGTTCACGAAGCCTGATTGAGCGCGACGGATACGATGGACCGAGTGTTGGTCAGCAATGAGCTCCGATCTTCTCGTGCTGATCGTGCTTGTGTTGATAGTGCTGCTCGGTTCTGCCCTGTGCTCTGGTGTAGAAGCGGCACTGTTAACGGTGAATCCGATTCGAGTCCAGGAGCTCGCCGCCCGCGAGCGTCCTGTGGCTGGAGCGCGGCGGTTGGCCAAGTTGCGGAAACATCTCGGCAGAACGCTGTCTGCACTGGTGATTACCAACAATGGCTTCAATATTTTTGGCAGCTTGATGCTCGGTGGTTATGCCGCCTGGGTTTTTGAGCAGCGCGGTGTGAACAGTGCGGCACTGCCGCTGTTTTCGATTGGCCTCACGATTCTCGTCATTCTGCTTGGGGAGATTCTTCCCAAGGCTTTGGGTAGCCGCTTGGCCCTCCCTGTGGCCCTCGCTAGTGCGCCATTACTGCATTGGCTGGGAATTTTGTTACGCCCGCTTGTGGTGCTCCTGGAGCGGATCTTGCCGGCTCTCACAGCGGAAGCCGAAATCAGCACCAACGAAGACGAAATCAGGCTCCTTGCTCGCCTTGGCTCCCAAAAGGGAGAAATCGAAGCGGATGAGGCCGCGATGATCGGCAAGGTGTTTCAACTCAACGACCTCACCGCAAGAGATTTGATGACGCCCCGGGTGGCTGCTCCAACACTGGATGGCAGCTTGAGCATTGAGTCACAACGGACTCGACTGATGGAAAACAATTCCCCATGGTGGGTGGTCTTAGGCGACCAAGTGGACAAGGTTTTAGGCGTTGCAAGCCGAGAACATCTCCTCACCGCTTTACTGGAAAACCGCGGCCTACTAACACCGGTCGACCTTTGCGAGCAGGTGGATTACGTACCTGAAATGATCCGAGCCGATCGACTACTCACAGGCTTCAGAAAAGACAGCGGCGGAGTACGGGTCGTTGTCGATGAGTTCGGCGGATTTGTTGGAGTGATTGGAGCCGAAGCCGTGTTGGCGGTATTAGCAGGATGGTGGCGCAAACCCGCCTAAGCGATGGTCTCAGACCTCAACAAGCCAACTCAATCCACATCAACAATCATATTCGACTTCAGACAGACGTTGTCGACGATGAACGTCGTTGTCTTTCATCTGTGATTCGTCATAGTTGAGGCCCTTGATCGGGCAAGCAACAGCACGAAAGGGTTGGTGCTTGCCTTCTTGGACAATGGTCCCAATACTTTTGGAACCGAGTAAATCAAGAATCACTGATTAAAAAAAAATTTACGCGTGAACCAAAGCTTTGCCTTGGACTTCTAGGTCTGCATTGACCCACATCACCCCTTTCGCAGTGATGAGCGACAACATCACGCGGTCATCACGAAGTAAGCGATAGGTGGACAACTCCTGCCCGATCAAATCTTTGGCGTGGTTAGTCGCACTGTGAAGATCTGAGTGATTGGAATCATGCTCCCAACCATTTGAAGTGAGTTTTTCTAGTCGGACGGTCATGGTGTTTTTTAAATTGTCCGTACACGCCAGGATTGGCACAAAAAACAACGGCTGCAAGAAAAAAATGGAAACAAATACCGAAATAACGGAATCGCTTTGGGATCGCAGATCAACAACCCGAGAAAATTGAGCCCGAAGCCGAGTGAACACTCGTATCGGTTGCAACATGCTCTGCCATCCAAAGGCTTGAGAACAGGTCAGCTAGATGAATGGTGATCCTTCTGCTCATCGACAATTACATCAACATCAACAACCGCCGAGTCGGCACTGATGTCGTGTTGAACGACCGTTGCGTCAGCAAAAATCTTTTTAATTTGACGGATCGTAAAAAGAAGTATGAGCGAGAGAAGAAGAATGCGAATCACGGATTCTCCCCTGGCTGACTGGCCTAATCAAGTTTCAGCGTAGCTGGACCAAGACGCCGAACAACAGGCTCTCAACAAGCAGCCTCTACTGGAGAACGCACCTTGAACAACCCTGAGACATGTCGTCAGAGCAACATCCAGACATGAATGACCTCACGTTGGTCGCTTGCGTGGCCTTTTAACCTGGTGGGATGGATCAGGGTCGATTCCAGATCACAGCAAGCCAGGCTGTTTCGGCTCACTCTGCAGGCCTGTCCGAAGGCTTTGTCAACGCAAGACCAGCGGTGACAGGGTCGCCACCTTCATCCATGCATCCTTCCGCGGTGCCACCGTCCACCGTGGTGCGCTGCCGGGAACTGCTCGATCAATGGCGCCAGAGCCTCCGCCTATCCCGGCGGGAACAGGGACTCCTGGGGGGAGAACTCGTCCAGCTCGATCGACAATTGCAACGTCTGCAGCAACGCACCCTGCGAATCGCGGTGTTTGGCCGGGTTGGCGTTGGCAAGTCGAGTCTGATCAACGCTCTCATTGGCGAGCCCCTACTGGCCACTGATGTGGCCCACGGCAGTACGCGGAGCCAGAGAGGTGTGGTGTGGCCAGGCTCAATCGCAGACCTCAACCGCGTTGAGCTGGTGGATACACCAGGGATCGATGAAATCAATGCCGCGGGTCGAGCGCGATTGGCATCCCGGGTGGCCATGGGGGCTGATTTGGTTCTGCTTGTGATCGATAGCGATCTCACCCGGACGGATCGCGAGGCGCTGCAAACATTGCTCAGCAGCGGCAAGCCCTTACATGTGGTGCTCAACCGCAGCGACCGCTGGCCGGCACAGGAACGCGCAGCACTCTTCAACAGCATTCGCTCACGCCTTCCCGGAGACCTGCCACTCACCGTTGTGGCCGCAGCACCGCGGCAGGCCAAGCTCCAGCCCGATGGCCGCGTTCGCAGTGCACGCACCCCAGCCCAGGTTGAGGCCCTAGAACAACAGCTGAAGGGCCAACTCGAACGTGAAGGCGTGCTGCTCCTCGCACTCCAAGCCCTGCGACAAGCCGATAAGTTCCAGCGCAACTGCCAACAGCTGCGGCTTCAACAACACCGCCGCAGCGCCCAAGGTCTGATTGGTCGATATGCCGCGGCCAAAGCGACGGGGGTGGCGATCAACCCAGTGCTCGCCTTTGACCTAGCCGGGGGCATGGCCTGCGACACCGCCTTAGTAGTGCAACTCAGTCGCCTCTATGGCCTTCCTCTCACACCGAAAGCAGCCCGACAACTGCTCACGCATTTATCTGGAAGTAACGCACTCCTAGGGGGCATACAAATCGGCCTCAGCGCGCTCAAGCAGATGCTGTTGTTGTTGGTGCCGATCAGTGGCGGCACCAGCCTGGCCCCCGCCGCACCTGTGGCCTTTGCCCAGGCGGCACTGGCGGTTCATGCAAGCCGTCGCACCGGTCAACTCGTAGCCCAACACCTACTCCACCCATCGGGTGGCCAACCCGGAGCGCTACTCCAACGCTTGGCGCGACGCGATCCCGTCGTGCGTCACTGGCTGCATCGCTGGCCATTGCGTGCACAGCAAGATCTCCGCCCGTTGCTGCCTTGAAATGGTGCAACAGCGGATTGCCCTCTTCGGAACGAGTGCCGACCCTCCAACCCGAGGACACCAGGCTCTCCTTGAGCAGCTGCTGCATCGCTACGACCGCGTGGCCACATGGGCAAGCGACAACCCAATGAAGCAGCACGGCGCAACGCTGTCCGTGCGGGCCATGCTGTTGAAAGCGTTGGTCGAACAACTGAACAGTTCAAACCTGGACCTCGCCCAAGACCTCAGCAGTCCATTCACCATGGAGACGTTGCATCGCGCCCATCAACGCTGGCCTCAACACAACCTGGTGTTTGTGGTGGGTAGCGATTTAGCCGCTCAAATCCCCCATTGGAAACAAGCTGATCAGTGGCTCAGCCAATGCCACATGGCGATTGCTCCACGCCAGGGTTGGCCTCTCACCGCGATGGCACTGGCCGATTTGAGCCGATGCGGAGCCTCTGTTGAAGTGTTGGATGTGGAGATCCCAGCGAGCGCCAGCTCTGAGCAACGTCATGCCCCCCAGCCTGAGCAGGTCCCCAGTGCGGTGTGGCCCCTTCTGCTCGAGCACAATCTTTACGGTCTCGATCCCACCCTCTAGCTGATGCGTCTTGCCCTCGCCCAAATCAATCCACTTGTGGGTGATCTGCAGGGCAACGCAGAGCGCATTCTTGTGGCAGCCAGCGAAGCCCAACGCGACGGGGCCGATGTGTTGCTCACCCCCGAACTTTCACTTTGGGGGTATCCACCGCGAGACCTGCTGCTCCAACCAGACCGCATCGCCGCTCAAGCAGAGCTGCTCCAGGGGATGAGCCAGCATTTGGACAGCGATCTCATCGTGCTGGTGGGTGTTGCCTTACCCACCGACGATGACCGTGCCCCCGGGCTCACCAACAGCATCGCCCTCGTGGACCGGCGGGGATGGCGCGCCGTTGCTCACAAACAACTGCTGCCCAGTTACGACGTTTTTGATGAGCGGCGCTACTTCCGTCCAGGGACGGGACCAAACCTTCTGCAACTTCCCAACGGCCAACGACTGGGGCTCACGATCTGCGAAGACCTCTGGGTAGACGACAACCTGCAGCGGGAACGTCTGGCAGGCCCCGACCCAATCGAACAATTGATCCCAGAACAGCCGGATGTGGTGATCAACCTCGCTGCATCACCCTTCGATGCGGACAAACCATTGTTGCGACAAAAGCTGGCCGCCACGGCAGCGCGCCGCTTGAACTGTCCAGTGGTGTATCTCAATCAAGTCGGAGGCAACGACGAATTGGTCTTCGATGGCGGCAGTTTTGTGATGTCTGCCTCAGGAGACCCCTTACTGGAACTCCCATGCTGTTGCGACCAGGTCAGTCTTTGGGACAGCGAAGCTGAACCCGCCAATCGAGATCACAGCCCTGATGACCCACTAGATCGACTATTTCGCGCCCTTGTGCTGGGGGTTCAGGACTACGCCTGCAAGTGCGGTTTTCAAAAAGCACTGTTAGGCCTGAGTGGTGGGATCGATTCAGGGCTCGTTGCCGTGATCGCCACCGCAGCCCTCGGAGCCGATCACGTATCAACACTGCTGATGCCGTCGCCTTGGAGTTCAGCAGGATCGATCGACGATGCCGTTGCCCTGGCGAAACGACTGGGACTGAAGACCACGACCTTGCCGATCCGTCCCTTGATGGATGGCTTCGACACAACCTTGAACCCTGCACTTGGTGCCGATCCAAGCGGAGTCACCGCTGAGAACCTGCAATCCCGCATTCGCGGCACCTTGCTGATGGCGGTGGCGAATCAGGAGGGCCAATTGCTGTTAACCACCGGCAATAAATCTGAATTAGCCGTTGGGTACTGCACCCTTTATGGGGATATGAATGGTGGGCTAGCCGTGATCGGCGACCTCTACAAAACCAGCGTATTCGCGCTTTGTGACTGGCTCGACAGTCCAGCATCCCGACACTGCCGTGGGGACTATCACCTTCCCGAGCACGGAGAGTTGGTGGGCGATGCCATTCGACGAAAACCCCCGAGTGCTGAACTACGACCTGATCAAAAAGACAGCGACTCGCTGCCGGACTACAGCGCTCTCGATGCCTTACTCAAGGATCTGATCCAAGAACGACGACACGGTGAGGACTTGATCGCCGCCGGCCATAACCCTGAACTCGTCTCCCGCGTTGAACAGCTGCTGAAACGGGCCGAGTTCAAACGCCGACAGGCGGCGCCCCTGCTCAAAGTGAGCCCTCAGGCCTTTGGCAGTGGCTGGCGGCTGCCGATTGCCTGCGGCTGAGCCAGATTGAAGACCATCGAGCTGAGCGTCCATGGCAGATTCCATCCTGTCGGCACCGATGGCCAGCATTGGCATACCGAAGGAGATCAAAGTTGACGAGCAACGCGTCGCCCTAACCCCCGATGGGGTGCGCGAATTGGTCACCCATGGACTTGAGGTGAAGATTGAAGCTGGTGCCGGAGCGGGGGCCGGGATCGGAGATGACGCCTTCCGCAAAGCGGGGGCACAACTCGTCAGCCGAGACGAAGCCTGGGCTGCCCATCTCGTCGTGAAGGTGAAAGAGCCCCAGCCCGAGGAATTCGGATTTCTCCGCAACGACATGGTGCTGTTCACCTATCTGCACCTCGCTGCCTATCCAGACGTGGGGGAAGCACTCCTCAAGGCAGGCACCGCAGCGATGGCCTACGAAACAGTTCAACTCGAGGACGGAAGCCTGCCTTTGTTGGCACCGATGAGTGAGATTGCCGGACGGCTTGCGGCCCAGGTGGGGGCCCATTTCCTGGAAAAACCCCACGGAGGCCGCGGAGTCCTCATGGGTGGCTGCACCGGCGTTCAACCAGCGCGGGTGGTGGTGCTCGGTGCCGGAAACGCCGGCTGGAATGCGGCGCGCACAGCAGCAGCGATGGATGCGGAAGTGTTGCTACTCGACCGTTCACCGCAGCGGCTTCGCAGCCTGGAGGCGGATCGACGCGGCAGGCTGACGAGCGTGGTGAGCAGCCGTGGACTGATCGAACGGCTGGTGCCGACGGCGGATCTCGTGATCGGAGCTGTGCTCACCCCCGGCGGCCGTGCCCCCACGCTGGTGGACGAAGACCTGGTTCAGGCGATGCGACCCGGTTCGGTGATCGTTGATGTGGCCATTGATCAGGGCGGCTGCATTGCCACCAGCCGAGAAACCACCCACACCAATCCAACGGTGTCCATCCATGGAGTGCAGCACTACGCGGTCGGCAACATGCCTGGGGCGGTTCCATTCACGTCAACGGAGGCCCTAGTCAGCGTGACGCTGCCCTACATCCTGGGCATCGCTGGCCGCGGCCTCGAAGAGGCCTTTACCGAACGACCGGAACTACTCTCAGGCCTCAATACGGTGCAGGGATCGATCTGCCACCCCGGCGTGGCCAAAGCGCTGGGAGTTACGCCACGACACCCGATGGCCTGCCTGCGCTAGCACGATTGATTCACGAAATCGTAATAATATTGAGTCAATTGCGTGCTGTTTAAGGCATGTCGAGGGCTTTGATGTATTGCCAATCTCCATCGGTGCCTCCACCGCACCGTTGAAAGAACGACGTTTCCCGCAGCACTCCCTCGCGATGGCGGGCTTCAAAAACCACCGTTCCCATCACGTCAGCCACACCTCCATCGGTGCAGGACAGAATGCGAAGGCCCACCCAGCGCGTAGCCCGAAAACTTCGGCGCAGTTGCTGTCGTCGCTCCGCCTCAGGCAGATGTGCTTCCGGATGAGTAAGCAACAAATAGTCCAACTCACCCTTCACAAACGCCGAGTAGCGCGAACGCATTAGCTGTTCGGCCGTTTCGGCACGCTGATCGCCGCGGTGCAGGGGAGCACAGCAGGTGCGATAAGCACCGCCCCCGCAGGGGCAGGGGCCTTGATCCGTCGACATCGCAAATCCCTTGCCCTGCTTCATCACTGGATCTCCCTCAACGGTGGCAAGGGCCTCCCGAGCGCAGCTGGACTGATCCCCTCTCGTAGCGCCACAAGCAACCCAGCAGCTTCGGAATAACTGCTGGCCGGCAACACCCCCGACGACAGCCCTAAAACCGCGGGCGTCACGGACAACAGCGAGGGATTCGCCACGCTGATCACAGGAATTCCACGCTCCACACACGCCAACAACGCCTCTCCTCCCAGGGCACCTTCGGGCACCACTGCGGCTCCGATCTGGGATGCCTGAACATCGCCAGTGAGAGCAGCGCTTGTATCGATCAAGTCTGGCGCCCGGCTCAAGCCCACCAACACGCAGGCCAGAAATGTGTAGCCCAGCTCTTCCCCGGCTGCTCGAGGATCCAGCTGGGGATCCAATGGCAGGGGCGCAAGGGCCGGAGCATGGGCGCAGGGCATCTGCAGATGACGCACCAACAGATGACTGATCACGGCCTCAGCCCCCGCTAGCGCATCGACACCACTGCCCTGCCGATAGGACGTGAGCGCTTTACTGCCGAGATCCTCCGGGAAGCGTGCCACCACAGCAATCGCCGTTGCGCCGGCATCACGCAGTCGCTCGCCCGCACGCAACAACGCATCGGGGTGCTCCAGATTTCCCCAGCTGGCGCCACTTGCTCCGCGAGCGAGGGACACTCCTAGGGGTTGATCCGAACGCAGGACGGGTCCGATATCCAGACCCAAGCTGGCGTGACAAGCCTCGGCCACCTGAATCTGGCGCTGGGCCAGCTCAGCTTCAATCCCCGCATCGAGGAGAAGGCCGATGCGCTGCCGACGGACCGGTCGCAGTGCCCAATCGCCTACTGCAAAACGATCCAGGCCATAGCCCTCCACGTACTGAATGCGGGGATCACTCCAATACAGCGCCGCGCCATTCATCACATTGGGATGGGTGATCAGGCAGCCACTGGCCGCAGCCAATAAACGGGCACTGGGTAAGGCATCACCGGCATACCCTCCGATCTCACAACCGATGCCCGTGGGCACAACCATCAGGGTGGGCAGTGGTGCTGCACTCATTCGATACAAACCCCCTCCACCTGAAGACAACGGGCACCATCGGCTGCCGTCGTCAGCCCCGTAATGGCCCAGCGCAGCAACTCAACATCGGGATCACTGGCGAGTTCAGCGCGGACCCATGGGCGCAACTCAATGATGGAGACATGCTCTGGCCAGATCAGCTGACGCTGCAGGCGAAGCAGCTTCACTTTTGATACTGACCGAACTGGGCTTCGTACAAGGCATCTTCTTGGCCCGTTTTGAGGGTGAGATCAGCACGGGGGAAGGACACACATAACAAGGCATATCCCTTCTCCTGAAGATCGGATCGAACACCCATGGCATCGGGCTGATCGACGCTTCCAGCTGAAATCACAGCTGCACACGTGGTGCAGACGCCTGTACAGCAGGAGCTGGGAAGGCTGATCCCTGCGGCTTCTGCCGCGTTCAGCACTGTCTGGTCAGCCCGACATTTGAATTGATGGACTTCACCTTCAATTTCAGCAGACACGGAATAGGTGGCCACAGCCGCTGATGGGTCAGACATCCCGTCAAAACTTTGCTCTCCAAGTGATTCTCTCAGGCAGCGGGTGGGGTTTGTTGGACCCACACATTGGGATGCGGAGCCAAGTATTCCGCCGAATGGTCGTCATCTGGGGCCGTGAGCACGAAATCAAAACTGATCGAACAGCGCAACGCCTCTGGATCGCTGTTGGGCAAAACGCTGTGGTCCAGACGGGAGGGAAATAGCACCAACAACCCGGATCGAGGCGCGAGGTCCCAGTGATCGGAATTCAGCGGATGTCCTTCAGTGATGGGGCCTCCATGGCCAACAGCGAGTCCGGGAACAAGTTCATTGATTCGATGCGGCGCCTGAAGGCGCAGCACTCCCTCCTCACCGGAACCACTTCCCGTGAGATAGAGCACAGCGCTGAGATGGGCATTGGGATGGTGATGACGACCGACCACCTGATCCCAATCGCTCAGCACGGGCCAACATCGCTGAAGGTGCAGGGCCACTTGAGAACACTCAAAGCCCACCGCATCGAGATAGGTCCATATCTGATCAACAACCTGCTGCGTGAGCTCCACGAAATCGGGGTGCTGATGCAACCTCCAAGCGCCATGGAGATCGCCAGTCCAGGCACATCCTTCTGTGGGATTTCCGGTCACCTCCCCTCGCAAGGCAAACAACACCTGAAGCTGCCCTGCCACATCCAAAGGATCCAAGGCCAACTGCACCGTGGCGATGGCAGTGGGAAAGAGCTGATGAAGCTGCATTGTCATCACCCCATTAAAAAAGCCGGCCCCCGAAGGAACCGGCCATCAACACAATCAACGGGAACGATTAACCAGCGGCAGCAGCGGAACCACCCACCACTTCCAGAATCTCCTGGGTAATCGCGGCCTGACGTGCCTTGTTGTAGTCAAGAGTCAGCGTCTTCGCCAATTCCTTGGCGTTATCGCTTGCGTTGTTCATAGCGGTCATCCGACTCGCCAATTCCGACGCAGCCGATTCCTGCAAACAGCGCAAAAGCTGGTTTTGCAAGTACAACGGCAGCAAAGCATTGAGCAGCTGGTCAGGGCTTTGCTCAAAAACGATATCCGACGGGATTTTGGGAGCCTTGTTGGCAGAGCTGGTACCAGGCTCGACCGTCAGACGACCCTGATCAGTGGTGAGATTAAAGATCTCATCCTCAGGATCAGCGATGTCTTGCGGATCAAGGGGAAGCAGCGTCTGGAGGACGGGTTTACAGCTCACCAAATTGATGAACTTGGTGAACACCATCTCCACTCGATCAGTCCCGGCTGCAGTGAATTCAGCCAGCATGTCGGTTGCGATCGTGTTGGCTTCATCCGCGGTGGGAACCTGCTCCAGCCCAGTAATTTTGGCCTGAATGGGGTAATCCCGATTGGTGAAGTAACTAATTGCTTTGCTGCCGATCAACACCAGCTTTACGTTGAAGCCCTTGCCCTTCAACTCAGCGAACCGTTGCTCGGTGCGCTTAATAATGTTGGCGTTATAACCACCGCAAAGGCCACGGTCGCCAGTGATGGCAACAAGCGTGATCGTTTCAACGGTGCGCTGTTCCATGAGTGGAGCATCAGCCTCCTCAAAGCGCATCCTGGATTGAAGATTTTCCAGGATGCGAGAGAGACGATCAGCGAAGGGCCGGCTCCTTAGAACCTGCTCCTGAGCACGACGAACCTTGGCCGCAGCCACGAGGCGCATGGCCTCAGTGATCTTGCGGGTGTTCTTGACAGATTTGATCCGGTCGCGGATGTCTTTGAGATTTGCCATGTCGGCTGCTCCGTCAGTTGGCCGAAGCGACCATGGTGGACACGACTTCGCTGATGGCGGCCTTCAGAACGCTCTCAGCTTCGGGGCTCATCACCTTCTTCTCCTGAATTTCAGAGATGAACTCAGGCTTGTTGGATTTGAGGTACTCACGCAGTTCACGGGAGAAGTTCACCACTTGCTCCACGGGGACAGCATCGATCAGACCCTTCACACCGGCGTAAACGATGGCAACCTGCTCAGCCAAAATCAGCGGGCTGAACTGGGGCTGCTTGAGCAGTTCACGCAGGCGCTTGCCCCGGGAGAGCTGCTGTTGCGTCGCAGCGTCCAAATCGGAGGCGAACTGAGAGAAAGCGGCCAGTTCATCGAACTGAGCTAACTCCAATTTCAAGGTGCCAGCAATTTTTTTGATCGCCTTGGTTTGGGCCGCACCACCCACACGGCTCACAGAAATACCCACATTGATTGCGGGGCGGAGACCGGAGTTAAACAGATCAGAGCTGAGGAAGATCTGGCCATCCGTGATCGAAATCACGTTGGTGGGGATGTAAGCGGAAACGTCACCAGCCTGGGTTTCGATGATGGGCAGGGCTGTCATCGAACCTTTACCCATCGCATCGGACAGCTTCGCTGCACGCTCCAGCAAGCGGCTATGGCAGTAGAAAACATCACCTGGATAGGCCTCACGACCGGGCGGACGACGGAGCAGCAAGGACATCTGGCGGTAGGCAGCAGCCTGCTTGGAAAGATCGTCGTAGATCACCAAGGTGGCTTTGCCCTTGTACATGAAGTACTCAGCGATCGAAGCACCGGTGTAAGGGGCTAAGTACTGAAGTGCCGCAGGCTCAGAAGCATTAGCGGCAACAATCACGGTGTAACCGAGGGCGCCGCGCTCACGCAGGACTTCAACAACGTTGGCTACGGAAGCAGCCTTTTGGCCGACAGCCACGTAAACACAGATCATGTCCTGATCTGCCTGGTTCAGGATCGTGTCAATCGCGATGGCGGTTTTGCCGGTCTGGCGGTCACCAATGATCAGCTCACGCTGGCCACGACCCACAGGAATCATCGCGTCGATGGCGGTGATTCCGGTCTGCATCGGCTCATGCACCGATTTCCGTTGAATGATGCCAGGGGCCATCGATTCGATCAGCCGCGTCTCCGAGGCAGCGATATCACCTTTGCCATCGATCGGACGTCCGAGGGAGTTGACGACACGCCCCAACATGGCGTCGCCCACGGGAACCGAGGCGATTTTGCCGGTGGCTTTCACCGTGCTGCCTTCTTGAATGCCGAGGCCTTCACCCATCAACACCGCGCCGACGTTGTCGTCTTCGAGGTTCAGAGCGATCCCTTCAGTGCCATCCTCGAATTCGAGGAGCTCACCTGCCATGGCCTGTTGGAGGCCGTAAACGCGGGCGATTCCATCACCCACCTGCAGAACGGAACCGACATTGCTGACGGAAACTGACTTGTCGTAATCCTCAATCTGCTGTTTGAGGATGGCGCTGATCTCGTCGGGACGGATGGAAACCATGGCTTGTGATCCCAGCGGGGATATAGGAAAAAAGGGGCTGTAAGAGAAGAGGTGGGTTCAGCTCGCCTTGGCGAGTGCCAGACCGAGACGGCGGACCTGACCAGCCAAGCTGGCATCGATCACTTGAGAGCCGAGGCTGACAACGAAACCGCCAATCAAGGCGGGGTCGACGCTGAGGTCGATGTCGACCTTCGAGGTGCCGGCCATGGCCTGCACTTTCTTGGAGAGAGCCGACTGTTGTTCTTCAGAAAGAGGCTTGGCAGAACGAACTTGAGCCAGGGTGATTCCTTGCTGCTCGCGATACAACTCAAGGAAACGGTTCATCACCGCCTCGAAGGCTTGTAGGCGCTGACGATCGGCAAGAACCTTCAGGAGATTCATCAACGAGGGGGTCACCTCCTCCGCCAAGAGGCTTTCGAGAGCCTTTTTCTTAGAGGAGGGTTCGAGAACAGGCGACACCATCGCATCGCGAAATTCAGCCGAACTGTCCCAAACACCTAAAAGCTGCTTGCACTGCTCAGACACCGTTTGGGATTCATCGCGAGCCTCAGTTACCTGAAGCAAGGCTTCGGCGTAGGGCGTCGCAAGAGAATTAAGGAGAGGCATCAGGCGTTCTCCAAATTGCGAATGGTTGAGTCGATCAGCTTGGACTGCGCCGCATCATCGAGGCGGCCAGGCAGATCGGTGAGGACCTTGTCGATCGCCGCCATGGCGGCTTCACGACGCAGGGCATCTTTAATCCGAGACGCCTCAGCATCAGCATCGGCCGCTGCACCTTGCTTGATGGCAGCCATCACGGAAATGGTGCGTTTTTCGCCTTCAGCGCGGATCGCAGCTGCACGTTTCTGGCCATCGATCCGAATCTGCTCCGCTTTTTGCTGAGCGGCAGCAAGCTCGGACTGAGCTGTGGTGAGCTCTTCAGAGGCCTTTTTTAAACGTCCTTCAGCATCCTGAAGGTCTTGGAGGATCGCTGAGCGACGACGCTCAAGGATGCCACCGAGGAAACCACGCAGGAACCAAAACAGCACACCGATGACGATGGCCAGGTTGACCAGGTTGGTCTCGAGGGGATTGAAATTGAGATGCATCAGGCAGCCAGCAATCGGTTGATGATCGTGGTGCTGAGCTGATCCACCTTGCCCTTGAGTTGAGCTCGTGCAGATTCACGCTCGGCTTCGATACCGCGACGACTCTCTTCTTTCGTGCGATTGGCTTCAGCTTCGGCCTGGGCGAGCGCTTCGCGGTAGAGGCCATCGACCTCCTTTTCCGCGTCGACGATCACAGACTGAACGGCCTGTCGAGCACCCTTCAGCTGTTCAGCCAAAGCAGCTTCAAGACGTTCAACCTCGGCGAGCTTTTGCTTCGCATCAGCACGGCTGGTGGAAATAAAGCCCTCTCGGTCTTCCACGACCTTGCCGACCGGACGGAAGAAGAGAACATTGAGAAGGAAGGTGAGGAGAACCACCTGAACCGCCATAAGCGGAAGGGTGGCATCGAGGTCAAAAAGACCTCCCTCCGGAACACCTGCTTCAGCGAGCAGAAGCCAGGTCATGGAAGGGTGCGCTGGGAAGGAATCGAAACGAGGGGGTCAGAAGGGGGAACGTTGTGTCCCCCGATCTGAATCAGGCGAAGGGGTTGGCGAACAGGAGCACCAGAGCAACCACCAAGCCATAGATGGTCAGCGATTCCATGAATGCCAAGGACAGCAGCAGAGTGCCGCGGATCTTGCCTTCGGCTTCGGGCTGACGGGCGATGCCCTCAACAGCGCCGCCGGATGCGGTGCCCTGTCCGATACCAGGGCCAATTGCGGCGAGGCCGACGGCCAGGCCAGCAGCCACAACAGAAGCGGCGGAGGTGATGGAATCCATGTTGGGTGGGATAAGGGGAAGCGCTCAGGAGCGCTGAACAGAAATGGGTTGGGGATCGGTTCCCCCCGCGCAGGGACACTCTTTGAAAGAGAGGGCCCGGATGCAGTCCGGACCTGCGCGCGGATGTGTTTAGCAGATCGCTAGGGCATAGCGAAAGGGGGTGGGGCCGCTAATGGGCCTCGTGAAGGCCTTCACCGATGTAAAAGGCAGCCAAAGTCGCAAAGATCAGAGCCTGAATGGCACTGGTAAACAGACCAAGAAGCATCACGGGCAGGGGCACGATCAAAGGGACCAAATAAACCAGCACTCCCACGGCCAATTCGTCGGCAAGGATGTTTCCAAACAAACGGAAAGAGAGGGAAAGAGGCTTGGTGAATTCCTCGATGATTTTGAACGGGAGCATGATTGGGGTCGGCTCCACGTACAGCTCAAAGAAGCGCAATCCCTTGCGGCTCAGACCTGCATAGAAGTACGCCAACGACACCAAAAGGGCCATTGCCACGGTGGTGTTGATGTCCGCGGTTGGTGCACCAAGCTCACCTTCCGGCAGCTCGATAATTTTCCAAGGAATCAGCGCTCCTCCCCAATTGCTCACAAAGATGAACAAGAAGAGGGTGCCAATGAACGGAAGCCAATCGCGGTAATACTTCTCGCCGATTTGATCCCGGGCTAGGTCTCGGATGAAGTCCCAAAGGAACTCCAACAGGTTCTGCAGACCTATCGGATCGCGCTTCATGCCACGCGTGCCAACAAGCACGAATGCCAAAAGAACGCCGATCAAGATCCAGGAGCTCAGGAACACCTGGCCGTGCAAATACAGATCACCGATCTGCCAGTACAGGTGGTGGCCCACTTCCAGTTCGGCAAACGGGAGTGAGAAGGGCATTAATGCCATGGGTGCAGGAAAAAGTGCTCAGCTTCAGTCGTCAAAGACGTGCTGAAGAATCAGGGCGGGCTTGTAGAGAAGGAATCCCAGGAAGGCCGGCAACAGATCGAGCTGGGGCAGCTTGGCCGATCCAACCACAAGCAGGATTGGAACGATGAGCTGAAAACGCCCCAGTCCACGGGACTGGTCACTGAGCCGGGCCACACTGCGGGCAAGCAAACGCACGTACAAAAGTCCGGCGCATGCACCCACAAGAACACTGCTAGCGACTGAAAGATTCATGGTGAAGGCCACGATCGGAACCGTGACGAGCGACACCAGAACGGTGGCTAGCAGCAGACGGCGCTGGAGACGGTAAAAATCTTCCAGACGACACCTGAATTGGCGCGCGGAATCTATCACGCGTCTTTCGCCCCTACTCCCGCAACAGCAGAATCTGACGATCCACAAGACCCCTCAATAGATCCACAGCGCCCAACGATCCCAGCGGGGTATCGGGCTGTTCATCGACGGAACGGAGCAAATCTTTCGCCGCAGCGCTCAGGGAGATGGGTTCCATATTCCGACCAAGGATTGGGTCAGGCTCCCCCCACAAGCAAGGCTGCCGCTGCCCTCGGGCCGCAGCAATCTCCTGATCTGTTCGGGACCTAATGGAGAGAGGAGCCTTTGAAAGGAAGAACTCGAAATGACTGATATCTGGATCGAGTTGCTCGATCAGGCTCCACTGCTGGAAGGCAGGCAATGCTTGAGCCCGTTCCAAAAGCTCGCCTTGTAGCAGCCTCGCCGGATCCCACACCTCTGGATTGGAAAAACCTGCAAAGTGCAACCCAGCCGTCTCGATGAACGAGAACAAACGCTCAAGGTCGTAACTGGTCTCCTGCGGATGTAAGTACATATCCGCAAAATTGGCGTCTGGGGCACAGTCCACTGCCCAGCGCCGCTCGTGGTGACAACGCAACCGATTGGATTCAGGCAAAGTCTCGAACAAGTTCCGACCCATACGCAGGCCGTCTCGGCCGGTTCCGGCCTGAAGCAGTGTCAGTGCTTTTTGAGTGCGATGGATTTCCCAGCGCCCTGCATCTGCATATAGAAAGAGATGGAGCAGTCCCTCGGGAGCGAGAAGGCCTGCGAGGGCAGAGAGCCCGGCCTCCGGCTCCCGCAGATGGTGAAGCACACCCACGGAATTGATGTAATCGAAGGGAGCTTCATCTCCCAAATCCAACAGGCTCCGCTGCTGCTGCCGTAACGACCGGACCTCCTGACGGGCTCCGGATCGCTCCAGCCGCTCCCGCGCCACCGCCAAGGCTCCATCGCTGATATCGACACCGACAACATCCGCGCCAGGGTTGAGATGGCACAAATAATCCGTGCTGACACCAGTGCCACATCCGGCGTCAAGGATGCGTGGCTGCTCCTGTCCTGATGGGATCACACCATGGACGGAAGCCAGAACACTGCGATAACACCAACGCCAGTTGTATCCAGGCGGAGGGCCGTCCTGCAACGGATCCCCGGGGAATGGAAAGCGGTCATAGAACGCACTCACCACAGGGGTGGCGGCATCACTGGGTCGGACGTCGTCCATCAGCTTCCATCAATGCTGCTGAGCATTTCATGGCAACACCAATGTCCATCACAAGCACCGCAAGGCCTGCAAACATTTGTTCATAGGTAGGCGAACCAACCAGGCATGAGCCGTAACGTGGCTCGATCTGGTTTGCTTCCGTCGATGACAGTGACCGCCAGCAGCGGCAGCCCGCGCGTGTCTCCCCAGCTGTTCGACACCCTGCCAGTTTCCAGTGTTCGTCAGGCTGAACAGCAGGACCGATTCCCTGATTCAGTCGAACTCGACACGCTTGTCACCTTTTTCCGAAGCGGTCAAGATCGAATTGAGGCGGCCCGAATCATGGCGGCCAATGCCGAAGCGATCGTGGCGCGGGCCGCCAATCGCATCTTTGTCGGTGGCACACCACTGTCTTTTCTGGAAGCGCCTCTCACCACCGGTGACGAAATCCGGGCCAAAGATGCCACCCCGCTTGCTACTGACCAAGCCGCATTCCAAGACTCCGTTCGCACCTTCACCGGCGACAGCGACAGCACAAAGAGTGGAAATTTCTTAAGTCGATTGCTTGACGGCGCCGGCGGAGATGCAGATGTGCGCGTTGTTTTGCCCACGGGCTTCAACGCCATCAGTGTTGCGAAGTACGGACCCGCCTTCATGCGGAAGTCCGTTCGGGATATGGGTTGGTTCCTGCGCTACGTGGGCTATGCCCTCGTGGCTGGAGATCCCAGCATCCTTGCGGTCAATACCCGGGGCCTACGCGACATCCTGCAGGCGAACTGTTCCTTGGCTGCCACGAATGTTGCGCTCCAAGAAATGCGTGCAGCATCAGCACTTCTTTTAAAAGATCGGCCAGAGGCACGCCAACTGGCGATCGACTGTTTCAACGTTCTGCTGAAGGAACTGTCCGTTGCCACCCCGAGCACCCGTCAACGCCAAGGCAGCAAGGTGCAACAGGGCTTACAGCTCCCTGCGATTTATGCCTTGGCTTCCGAAGGACGCCAACGGTTCGAAATGCGACCTGCGTTATCTGGGGCGGAAAAAGCAGAGATCATCCGCGCGGCCTATCGCCAGATCTTTGAAAGGGATATCGCCAAGGGTTATTCCCAAAGTCCCTGTCCTGTTGAAGCTAGCCAGGTGGCCCAGGGACAAATTTCAATGCGCGAATTTGTTCGCGCCCTTGGCCGCAGCAAGGAATATCGACAACAATTTCACGACCGGTTTGTGAACAGCCGCGTGGTGGAGCTCGCCTATCGCCATTTCCTCGGTCGTGGGATCAGCTCAATCGAAGAGTTCAGAAAATCCTTTGCAATCGTGAGTGCCCAGGGCCTCAAGGGTCTAGTTGATGTCTTGGTGAACTCCGCCGAATATGCCCAAAATTTTGGCGAAGAGATGGTTCCTTACCTTCGCGATCTTGGCGAAGAGGCCCAAGAAAGCGCTGGTTGGGGTTCAAACCGCAAATTGTTCAACTTCAGTGCACCGTTTGAGGGAGCACCGCAATACATCACGTTGTACGCGTCGTATCGCCAACCCTTCGCCGATCAGCACGTCTACGGAGGCAGCAACGATCCCGTCGGGAATCAGTACGGCGCCATTTTCCCTAGCGGGACCGATTCCGTCCGCACACGGCCAGCGCCCTATGGCTACGACAGCCGCCGACTTCTGGTGAGCAACGGAATGGCCTCTCCCGGGCAGATGAACAGCAACCAGTTCCGCAGTAGCCGGCCTCGCAAGGTTGGCCCTCGGGTGATGCGTCTCCAACAAATAGCCACCGGTGGTTCCGTCAACCCGAGGCGTGGTGGGCAGCCCAGCGTTCGAAATACAGAGTCCAGCACCCAAGCCGTTATCAATGCGGTGTATGTCCAGGTTTTGGGAAATGCTGGTTACGCCGGCGAACGGCTGACCTCAGCGGAAGCTCGTCTCGAAAACGGCGACATTTGCCTCCGCGAGTTTGTCCGAAGCGTGGCCCGCTCTGATGCATTCCGACGCCGCTACTGGAGCGGTCTCTACATCATCAAAGCGATTGAAGTCATGCATCGGCGCCTCCTCGGACGTCCAACCTTTGGACGTTGGGAAATTGATGCCCTATTCGATACAGCCGCACGGCATGGGTTCTATGGAGTGGTGGATGCTCTCGTTAACGGAGAGGAATACAAGGATTGCTTCGGGGAAGACACCGTTCCATACGAACGCTTCATCACCCCGAAAGATTTGAATGTGAGACGAACCGCCACGCTCACGCGAGAAGTGAAGCAATTCGGTTACGACAACTCGTCGTTCGTCCTGGGAAGTCGCCCTGATGCGAGCACAACACAAGTGTTTCGAGGCAGCGGTGACGTCACACGACGGAATTTGGCCAGCGCAGCAAAAAGTGCAAGCGCTGATTGGACAAGCCTTGCCCGTAACTTCAGAAAAGGTGAAGACCTGCAGTCAAGCCTTCGCTTGATTCGTCTCGGCGAACCGATTGGAGGTGGCCGATCAACTACTGGTTTTGGGCTCTCGAAAACGAGATCGACATCCTCATCACCACTCACCCCGATGACTGGGGCTTTGTCTGCCATCTCCGGCGCGGATGGCTACCGACTTCGCTCAAGCCTGCCCACAAACCTTCGCTTAAATCGGCCTTGCACTGAAAGCGATTTGCGATCGATCATTGATGCCACTTACAAGCAAGTTCTCAACCGAGTTCCACTGCAAGATGAGCGCCTGATCGAGGCGGAATCACGACTCCGCAACGACGACACATCGCTGAACCAGTTCGTTGAAGAAATCGCCATGAGTGACGCCTTCCAGACCAGGCTGTTCAACATGGCGCCCCTAAGGGCAGCGTCAGCGGCAACGATGGCTCTTCTTGGTCGCGCGGCTGCCCCTGCAGAAGTGAGCCGTTTTCTGACAATTCGCGCTCAAGCGGGGCAACCGGCAGCCGTTAAAGAGCTACTCGAGAAGCGGCCTGATGAGGACACCGTTCCACGCATGGATGGCATGAATACCCGGGCAGGCGTTAGCCAAGCAACCCAGCAGCGAACAGCCGCGCTGTATCGCGGTAACGCCGCCATCAATCCATCCACTGATGACGCGATCTAGCGCGCCACAAGGTCTGATCGTTCATCAATAACGAAGCGATAACGCTGCTCAAAAATTCTGTCTAAAAAGTTCCGATGAGGCCCGTCACCGGAACTTTTCATTGTTTGGAATTTAAAAGGATGCAAACAGGAGAATCCACTGCGCCCCAATGGATTTCACAAATGGAGCTTGGCCATGAAGAACTGTTACCCAAGCCCAAGGCAATGGACCAGCTCAGAGCAGAATGCCTCAGCCGACACGTTGCGCTCGAGAGCCACACCGATTCTTGTTGATCGTTGTGAACTCATCGGTGCAAAACGGTTCGACACCCTGTTTCAGCCATTACGCTGAGGCTTGATCCCTCGGGATCTCCCCCTTATTCACCGGATATCGGTCTCCTACGGGCGGCCGCTTGCTTCGAGGCAGAACTGCATGAGCATCGTCTCCAACTCGATCATCAACGCGGACGCCGAAGCCCGCTATCTAAGCCCTGGCGAACTCGACCAGATCAAGGCTTTCGTAACCGGCGGTCAGCGCCGTTTACGGGTAGCTCAGGTTCTGTGCGAAAGCCGTGAGCGCATTGTTAAGCAGGCCGGCGGTCAGCTTTTCCAAAAGCGTCCTGACGTCATTTCCCCAGGCGGCAATGCCTATGGCGAGGAAATGACTGCCACCTGTCTGCGCGACATGGATTACTACCTGCGCTTGGTGACCTACGGCATCGTTGCTGGCGACGTCACACCGATCGAAGAAATCGGTGTGATTGGCGCTAAGGAGCTCTACCGCTCTCTAGGTACACCTCTTGAAGCGATGGCAGAGGCCGTGCGTGAAATGAAAAATGTCGCCATGGGCCTTCTAACCGGCGCTGATGCCGATGAAGCCGGCACCTACTTCGACTACGTGGTGGGCGCCCTCGCCTGAACACGCTGCTGACTTTCCTTCACGCCTTTCCCCGCATCCATGCAAGACGCCATCACCAACGTCATCAATAAGTCCGACGTCCAAGGCTTGTACTTGGACACGGCCTCGATGACCAACCTCGAATCGTATTTCGCCAGCGGTGAACTGCGGGTTCGGGCCGCTGCAACCATCAGCGCCAACGCTTCCGCGATCATTCGCGATGCTGTTGCCAAAGCTTTGCTGTACTCAGACATCACCCGCCCGGGTGGAAATATGTACACCACCCGTCGCTATGCAGCATGCATCCGCGATCTGGATTACTACCTGCGCTATTCCACCTACGCCATGTTGGCGGGTGACACCTCCATCCTCGACGAGCGTGTCTTGAATGGCCTCAAAGAGACCTATAACTCCCTTGGAGTTCCCATCGGCGCCACCGTTCAGGCCATTCAGGCCATGAAAGAGGTCACCGCAGGGCTGGTCGGCCCAGATGCCGGTAAGGAAATGGGTGTGTACTTCGACTACATCTGCTCCGGTCTCGGCAACTGAAACCCATGCGGTTGTTCAAAGTCACCGCTTGCATCCCCAGCCCTGAAAAGGTTCGGGCGCAGCGAGAACTCCAAAACACCTTCTTCACGAAGTGGGTTCCCTACGACAGTTGGTTCGCTGAACAACAGCGCATCCAAAAGCAAGGGGGACGCATCATCAAGGTGGAACTCTGCACTGGAAACCGACAAGTCAACGTCGGAAATTAATCGCTTCGTTGCGACAAACAAAAGCCCAGCCAGATGGCTGGGCTTTTTTATTGCCCAACAATGCAGTTCTTTCCCACCTACGAGAGTGTGTTGTCGACAAGCCTCTGAAAATCGAGTCCAGTCTCCATGCGGTTAGCGCCAAGCCAGAGCACGTATTCGTGGTTCCCGGCTGGCCCCGTAATTGGTGATGCCACGATTCCTTGGGGATGCCAATCAAGCGTCTGGGCGGCTGCCACCACCGTGCCGATCGCGTCGCAATGGGCAGCCGGATCACGCACCACACCCCCACGTCCGACCCGATCACGGCCCACCTCAAATTGAGGCTTCACCAGCACAAGGGCTTCTGCTTCAGAACCGCGAAGCAGACGACGCAATGCCGGCAGGATTAATCGCAAGGAAATAAACGACACATCCGTCACCGCCAGGGTGGGCCAAGGATCAGCCTCGCCATACAACGCCTCCGGCTGCAAATGGCGCAGATTGGTTCGTTCCCGCAGCACCACCCGATCATCCGTGCGCAAACTCCAAGCGGTTTGCCCATAACCAACATCAATGCCATAAACACGTTTGGCACCGTGCTGCAGCAGACAATCCGTAAAACCACCCGTGGAGATCCCGCCATCCAGACAGATGCGTTCGTCCACAGCCACCGGGAAGGCTTCTAACCCCGCCAGTAATTTCTCTCCACCCCTCGAGACAAACCGAGGTGGATGCTCCACCTGAAGCTGCAGGGAGTCCTTCACATCATGACCGGGCTTATCGAGCACGGTCCCGACTCCATCCCGAACCTTGCCGGCACGGATCAACTGCTGCGCCTGCTGCCGGGAGGCCACAAGACCGCGAGCCACGAGCTCTAAATCAAGACGCTGTTTTGACCCCATTCCGTCATAAAAGCAGACCCGATCCCAAAGAAAACAGGACATCCAGGGCTCGAATCGAATTCCGACGGGAGGATCTGCCTCAATTGACCGTCACGACGTGTCCAACCACCAAATCCAACTTTCGAAGGTGGTTCCTCTGCTTCGGCCAGGAACATTCGTGACCCTGGAGAATCAACCATCGGATCTACCACCCTTCCAAGTCCTGCGTTGCCGAGGTGGTCGTTGCTGGGTTAGGCAGCAGGCTTGGGGACACCACGTTCAGTGGGAAGTTGAACATGGACGCTTAAACGCTGCCTAACGACGCTCACCTCGACTGCAAAAGAATTAACAACTCCAGGTTGTTTTTCAGCATCAATGTCTTGGCAAACTCGGGAGATCGCGGCTCAATAGGACAACTTTTCAAATTTCCAACCCGTTGCTGAACGCTTCCGCCCCACGTCGTCGTTCTGCATCGCGTCAGCGGGTTAAGCAGGAAAAAAATGGGATCTTGCAGCGCTTGATGCCACTTCCCTGGCAACTTTGGCCGGCAGAAGCACGGCTGCTTGTTGGATTGGCAGCATTTTGGAGCGTGGCTGGCTTGGTGGTCTTGGCATCAGCGAGCTGGTGGGTTGCGCTGCGGGAAATGGGCGATGGCGCCTTTTACGTGAAACGCCAAACGATCTGGCTGCTTGCGAGCTGGAGCCTGCTGGGCCTCACGGTGAGCATCGACCTGCGGCGACTACTCAAGTGGGCGGGGCCAGGGCTGTGGATGGGCTGCATCCTGATCGCCGCCACCCTGGTCATGGGCACCACAGTGAATGGAGCCAGCCGTTGGTTGGTTGTAGGTCCGCTACAAATTCAGCCGTCGGAACTGGTGAAACCGTTTGTGGTGCTTCAGGCCGCCAACCTATTTGCCTCGTGGACAAGGATGAACATCGATCAAAAGTTGCTCTGGCTAGCAAGCTTTGGAGGGCTGCTGTTACTGATCTTGAAACAGCCCAACCTCTCCACCGCAGCACTGATGGGCTTAACCCTTTGGATGGTGGCCCTTGCCGCTGGCCTGCGTTGGCGCAGTTTGATCGGGACAGCCTTTGCAGGCGGTGCCCTTGGCACGGCAAGCATTTTGATTAACGAATACCAACGGTTGCGGGTGGTGTCGTTCCTCGACCCCTGGAAAGACCCGATGGGCGATGGCTATCAATTAGTGCAAAGCCTGCTGGCGATTGGATCAGGCGGTGTGATGGGGCAGGGCTACGGCCTCTCCACCCAGAAACTGCAATATTTGCCCATTCAAAGCACCGATTTCATCTATGCCGTTTTTGCTGAGGAATTCGGCTTCGTGGGATCGCTCATGCTCCTGCTTTTCCTCATGCTGGTGGCCTGGGTCAGTCTCCGAGTGGCGCTGCGGTGCCGCAGCAATCAGGCCAGGCTTGTGGCCATCGGTTGCTGCACGATCCTGGTGGGGCAATCGATCCTCAACATCGCTGTGGCCTCTGGGGCGATGCCTACGACCGGCCTTCCACTACCGATGATCAGCTACGGCGGAAACTCGCTGATGTCGAGTCTGGTGATCATGGGCCTCTTAATCCGGTGCTCATTGGAATCAACAGGATTAATCGGACGCCGTTCAAACGCTCCACGTACAACGATTTAGACCAAGCCTTCGCCGGGAACAACAGCAATTCAACGAACAAAGCCAATCGCAACGTCCCAGAACTGGATAGGCTCATTAAGCCTGGTGGGTGTCTGTGGACTGGTTGCTGCTCTCCGAAATGGCCCAGCGCAGTGAAGCGCTGTTGAGCAGTGCGTTAGCGAACCCTGGCCCACTCACCATCGCGCTTGTCTTTGGCGGAGGGGCTCTGACCAGCTTGGGGCCCTGCTCGCTCTCCCTTCTTCCCGTAACGCTGGCATATCTGGCGGGTTTCGAGGACGGGCGCTCGCCATGGCAACGCAGCCTGGCTTTTTGCTTTGGAATCGTTGGCGCACTCGTTGTGCTGGGGAGCTTGAGTGGACTGCTAGGAAAGATTTATGGCCAAATGCCAGCGTTGGTGCCAACTCTGGTGGCCATTCTTGCGGTCGCTATGGGCCTGAACCTGCTAGGCCTGATACGCATTCGCCTTCCTGCTGGACCTGATCCAAACAGTTGGCGCAACAAAGTTCCGGCCCCTTTTGCACCAGTGGCGGCGGGCCTTGCTTTCGGCGTTGCAGCCTCACCGTGCACCACACCAGTCGTGGCTGTTCTTCTCGGTTGGATTGCCCAAAGCGGCCGACCGTTAGTGGGGGTAGCGTTATTGACGAGTTTTGGCATCGGCCAAGTGCTGCCCTTGCTAATTGCAGGAACGTTTGCAGCCAGTGTTCCAAAGCTGCTTGAGCTTCGACCAATCGGACGATGGGTTCCTCCCATCAGTGGAGTCGTTCTTCTCACGACAGGCCTGCTCACCCTGCTTGCACGCTGGAGCTGATGAGACGAATCGCTGCCTGGTTGTCAGACCTACGGGTTGCGATCGTTTTGCTGTTCTTGATCGCCCTTGCCAGCGCCGTTGGCACCGCTATTCCACAAGGGGATGCTCCCCGAAGCTATGTGGAGGCCTACGCCACGCGACCTTGGCTCGGCTTACTCCATGGAGAGCAGGTGCTTCAGCTTCAGCTCGACCATGTGTATTCCAGCGTTTGGTTCCTTGCTCTCCTGGCCTGGCTCGGCCTAGCGCTGATTCTGTGCAGCTGGCGACGCCAATGGCCGGCTCTTCAGGCCGCAAGGCGATGGATTGACTACCGCAACCCCCGCCAGCTCAGCAAACTCGCGATTGCAGAAAGTCTGCCGTGCACGGATTCCAACTCAGCACTTCAGGCCTTTTCATTGGTCTTAAGCCGACGGGGCTGGAGCCTCGAACGCAAAGACAACCGTTTTGCAGCCCGTAAAGGCACCGCAGGACGGGTTGGTCCATTGCTCGTCCATACCGGTTTAATCCTGCTGATGCTGGGTGCTGTTTGGGGAGTGCTTGCTGGGAATCGCCTGGAACGGTTCCTAGCCCCAGGTCGCACCCTCGACCTGCTGAGCCGCAATGGCGACTCTCAGGTATCGATTCTTTTGGAAGCCTTTCAAGTGGACCGCGACCCTGCGGGGCGTGCTGAACAATTTCGCTCTCAGTTGCACCTCGAAGAAAACGGCAACTCGCTCGATCGCGAAATCAGCGTGAACCATCCCCTGCGGCATCGGGGAATCACCATCTATCAAGCGGATTGGTCACTCGCCGCGATCACCGTTCAAATCGGCCGAAGCCCACAATTGCAGCTGCCGCTGCGCAGCTTCCCCGAGCTCGGGGAACAGGTATGGGGACTCGTCCTGCCGACTCGACCGGATGGAAGCGAACCCGTGTTTTTGAGTGTTGAAAACGAACAGGGTCCGATCAATATTTTTGACACTGATGGGACATTGCTCACCCTCCTGCGCCCCGGGGGACCAGCAGTTGACGTAAAAGGATTACCGATGCGTGTGAATTCGGTTCTTCCCGCCAGTGGCTTGTTACTGAAGCGTGATCCAGGCGTCCCATTGGTGTATTTAGGCTTCGCCGTGATGCTCATCGGAGGGGGCCTCAGCTTGATCGCGACGCGTCAACTTTGGGCCATTGCCAGTGAAGGCCAACTACACGTGGGTGGCCTGTGCAATCGAAACCTCACCGCCTTTGCCAAGGAATTACCCAACTTGCTCAGGGAAACAGCACTAGCCGATCAGCAGGCCTGACGGCTGCCATGGCTGACTCGGACCACGGTATGGACGTTTCCCCGGGGATTGAAGTCTGCTTCTAGTTGCAACCAAACAGGATCACAGGCTGCCACTAAATCATCAACGATCCGATTGGACACCTCTTCATGGGAGATCGAGCGATCTCGGTAGCTGTTCACATACAGCTTGATGGCCTTGAGCTCCACTACCCGGGGACCAGGCTGATAGATAAGTCGGAGGACAGCAAAGTCGGGGTACCCAGAAAAGGGGCATTTACAGGTGAATTCCGGCAACTCAATGCTCACTTCATAGGCGCGACCCGGCCGAGGATTGTCAAAACAAATCAGCTCAGCCTCATCAATCGCCCGTTCTCCATAAAGCGGAGTCTCGGTCCGTTGTTGAGATGCAGCTCCAGTCAATGCTCAAAGGGGATCACTATGAAATGACCTTAAGCAACAAGGACACAGCAGTGTTCTGTAACAGCAATCACACCCCAAGGTGTGTTCCGAGCCATTCTGGATTCAGTTGATCCAACAGCATGAAAAAAGTTGAAGCAATTATTCGCCCCTTCAAATTGGAAGACGTCAAGGTGGCGTTAGTGGAAGCCGGCATCATCGGCATGACCGTCAGCGAAGTCCGTGGGTTTGGCCGTCAAAAAGGTCAAGTAGAGCGCTATCGCGGCTCTGAATTCACCGTGGAGTTCCTTCAAAAGCTGAAGATCGAAGTGGTCGTTGAATCCGACCGTGTTGATGACGTTGTTACCGCTATCGCTGATGCAGCCCGCACCGGAGAGATTGGTGACGGCAAGATCTTCATCTCACCCGTGGAATCAGTGGTGCGCATCCGCACGGGAGATCGCGATGGCACAGCCCTCTGAGGCTGAATTGCACAGAGCAACGCGGTGCTTAACCACCGCGTCGTTTCGCAAGCACATGGGATCCAATAAGCGTCGAAGCCATTAGCTCGAACGAGCAATCGCTTCAAATTCCACACAGGAAAGCTGGAGGTCGACACCCCCCGCCCCATAGATTCATAAATTCGTATGGGCGAGCGAGCCGGTGATCGAGCGCTACACCCTCCCCGAGATGGGAGCCATCTGGAGTGAGCAAGCCAAATTTCAAAGTTGGCTTGACGTGGAAATTGCAGCCACGGAAGCCAACTGCCGCCTCGGCCGCGTGCCAGAGGAAGCCCTCGAAACGATCAAAACCAAAGCCTCCTTTTCCGTCGATCGGATTCTGGAAATTGAGGCAGAGGTCCGTCACGACGTGATTGCCTTTCTCACCAATGTGAATGAGCATGTCGGCGATGCTGGCCGTCATATCCACGTTGGGATGACCAGTTCCGATGTTTTGGATACAGGCTTAGCCCTACAGATGAAACGCTCCGTGGTGCTGTTGCGCACGGAACTCGATGCCCTCGCCGATGCCCTAAGAACATTGGCCCGTGCGCACAAAAGCACGGAGATGATCGGACGCTCCCACGCCATCCATGGCGAGCCAATCACGTTTGGATTCAAAGTGGCCGGCTGGTTGGCCGAAACCGAACGGAACCGCAGCCGGCTCGAACGCTTGGAAACCGATGTGGCCGTTGGACAAATCAGTGGGGCGATGGGCACCTACGCCAACACAGATCCACAAGTGGAAGCGATCAGTTGCGAGATCCTCGGGTTAACACCTGACACAGCCAGCACCCAAGTGATCTCCCGTGATCGCCATGCGGACTACGTGCAGACCCTGGCCCTCGTGGCAGCGTCACTCGAGCGGTTTTCCACGGAAATTCGCAACCTCCAGCGCACTGACGTGCTCGAGGTGGAGGAAAACTTCGCCAAAGGTCAAAAGGGCAGCTCGGCCATGCCCCACAAACGCAATCCGATCCGTAGCGAACGGATCAGCGGACTCGCCCGGGTGATTCGCAGCTACACCATTGCAGCCCTCGAAAATGTGACTCTGTGGCATGAGCGCGATATCAGCCACAGTTCAACAGAACGGATGATGTTGCCGGATTGTTCCGTCACCCTGCACTTCATGTTGAGGGAGATGACCGCCGTCGTTCAAGGATTGGGCGTCTACCCCGCGAACATGCGCCGCAACATGAATGTGTATGGCGGGGTGGTCTTCAGTCAGCGTGTTCTTCTCGCCCTCGTCAGCACTGGAATGAGTCGGGAAGAGGCCTATCGCATCGTCCAACGCAACGCCCACACCGCATGGAATAAGGAGGGAGGCAACTTCCGCGCCAACCTCGACAGCGATGCCGATGTAGCAGCCCATCTTTCCGGTGATGCACTAGACGCGTGTTTCAGCACGGAGGTTCACCAGGAGAATCTGGACGTGATTTGGAATCGCTTGGGGATTTAAGAGTAAGGCGCAAAGTATTAGTTTTCAGTGCCAAATGGTGATGGCAACCCAAGAACGCGGAAAATCGACATCGCATTGACGATGGGATTTAAAGGCTCTAATGCTGCATTCATACCGTCTGTAATCTGAGTCCGAACATTGCGGTCGACCACAACGATGTCGCCTTGTCTCAAGGGAGGGTTGTTTGGATTACTCAGCAATGCATCAGGGCTGTACGTCATTTTCTTGACGGATGTAGATCCATCACGTTCTGTACGAATCACAGCAACACGCGCAATGCTGCCGCGAATCGGTTCAATGCCACCAGCTTTCAGGACTGCTGCCGCCAATGGTGAATTTGGTGGGACCTGAATTGAACCAGGGCTTTTAACCTCTCCAATCACCGCTACTTGAATCAATGCAGGAGAAAAATTAGAAATTGATCCCGCTATGAGATCGGTCGTCGTGGGTGAATCAGCTCGAACAACCCGAACACTATCCCCGTCATAAATAAGTGGATTTGGTGCATGCCCACCATTCTTCAAAACGGTTAGGTAATCAAATTTGTAGCGTTTCGACTGTCCACCATTGGTGTAGCTCGGACGCATAAGTTCCAAGCTGGAAAGATCTCCGACAGCCGTAATTCCTCCAGCGCGAGCTATCACATCAACAAGCGTTGGCCAACCACCACCACTCCCAAGTCCTTGATCGATATCAGCTTTACTGGCATTGACTTGCAACGTGTAAATACCAGGCCTCTCGACTTCACCAGTCACTGTGACCCTGATTGGGCGTTGTCGGGCCAAATCCAAATAGACAATCGGACGCCGGAGAATCTGCCTGTAGCCCTTGGTAATTTTTTGGCGCGCCTCCTCCAGCGTTAATCCCCACACCAAGACTGTGCCCAAGCGGGGAAGATTGATCGTGCCATCGCTCAAAACCTCAACCTTTGCTTCGTAGCCTTCAATCTTGAACACCGACATCACCAATTGGTCTCCAGGTGCAAGCCGATACCGATAGGACGTTGCCGTGAATCGGCTGATCGGAGCTGCTGCGGGTTCAACGGTCTTGACAGACCTCTCTGGGACTTTGAGCCAATTGCGCCTCTCCTCCGACCTTGCTGCTCCTACCCCAAGCGAGGACAGGGTCAACATCCAAGCGACGACCATGCCTGCAGATAATCCGGACCGAAGAATGAGGGACATGGAGGAGGAAATGATGTGATCCGCTGAGGCCTACGGCCAATCTTCCCGCATAATGCCCGCTAGGAGCAGAGTTCATGGCGTTACAAGAATCCGATCAACAGGCTGACGTACTGCTTCCTTCGGGGTGGAACGGTACAAACCCAACGAGCACCAGCCTTTTTACCCTTGACAGCCTCGAATTGCATTTGATTTCAGGCTCACAATTTGCCCCCATCGCTGATGCAGTTGGCACATTGCGGGAATCGACATACCGCCAACAGCTCTCCGGTTCAGGCAACACTCGTGACCTGGATGGTCGAGATCCCTTTTATGACCACCTCTTACTTTTAGATCTTGAGAGCGGAGCCCTAGCGGGATCGGCCCGACTTCAATTCATCCCCCAAGCAACACCGCTTGAACAGCTTCCAGGAGGTGAACACTCATATCTTGAACACGTTTACCCAGGCATCAAAGCGCTGCTGGCTGAGCGACAACATCACGTTGAGATTGGGCGGGTCGCCCTCGCGCAACGATTCCAGCGGCAGCCTCATTCCCTGATGGCGCTCTTCCGTGGGGGGCTCTTAATTTCGTCCCTCTCGGGCTACAGCACCCTGCATGGCCTTGTCTCCTACAACCATTTCGCGTTCTCCGACACTGTCAACAACGCATTTTTAAGTGCGCTAATGCGGCCTCCTTATCGCCGCGCAGATCTTGGGCTGCCAGGGCCGCGTCACCCTGTTCCTTCCATCCAAAGCAGCGACAAACCCCATTCGATCGACAACGTCCAGGCCCTAGAACTGGCGCTGCGCAACGACTACGGCGAAGATTTCCGCTTGCCGGTGTTGCTACGGCAGTACTTCAACCTGATGGGAGCACAGGTGTGCAACCTTTCGCTGGCGAAGGATTTCAATCAAATCACTGAAATTTTGATGGCAGCAGAACTTAAGAGTCTTCCCAAGGAGCGCCTGAATTACTTCATTGATGTACCCCATCAACCGATCTACCAGCACTTCAGCTGGTACCGAGGCGAAGCCTGAGCCAGCTGTCGCTGGTAACTTGGCCTGACAACCGTCCGGTGCTCCTATTGGCCGAGGTACACCCCGACAAGCACGCGCTCGAGGGACGCCTTGTGGAGATCCTGCATCGCATCTCAGGAACCGACCCTGCCTTAATTAAGGCGGATGCTCGTTTGATGGAAGATATCGGTATCGATTCGCTGGGCTTCTACGAGATTCTGATCGAGGCCGATACCTGTTTCGGAATTCGCATCCCAGAGGAAACCCTTCTGCAATTCCGAACCGTTGGTGATATTCAGACCCATCTTGAGTCGCTAGAGCTCACACAACCAAATGCCGAAAACGCCTGAACGTTCGGCCATTGTTGGCTGGGGTTCAATTACCCCCATCGGCTCAAATCCCTGCAGCACCTGGGAAGCAGCCCTAAGCGGCCGCTCGGGAATCCAAGCGCTTCACGACCCCTGGTGCAGCGACCTGGCAACACGCATTGCTGGACGGGTAGATGAATCTGCCTTTGCATCGTTGGAGCCCATCCTGAGGAGACGCGCTGACCGCTGTGCACAGCTTGCTTTGTTAGCAGCGCGACAGGCTTGGGGCATGGCATTAGAGCGAGTGCCGGGGGTAGATCCCGATCGGGTCGCTGTCGTCATCGGGACGGGGATTGGTGGGCTCTCCACCATGCATGAACAGCACATCCAACTCTCCGAAGGGGGCGCATCAAGGGTCAATCCCCTCACCGTGCCAATGCTGATCCCCGACGCTCCCGCGGGCCAAGTCGCCATCGACCTTGGACTCCATGGCGGAGCTCATGCACCAGTCTCGGCCTGCGCTTCTGGCGCTGAAGCCATGATGCTGGCCCAAATGTTGCTCAACGATGACCGAGCCGATCTTGTGCTTGCTGGAGGAACAGAAGCGCCGGTGAACCGACTCGGCCTCGTGGGGTTCTCCGCCATGCGCGCTTTGTCATCCCGTAATGACGCACCGGAGCAGGCCTCACGTCCTTACAGCATCGACCGAGACGGCTTTGTGTTGTCAGAGGGGGCCGGGATTCTTGCCATGATGCGCGATCGGGATGCCCCTAAAGGTGCAACGCTCGGCTGGCAACTCGCGAGTGGCAGCAGCAGCGATGGGCATCACATTGTGGCGCCAGAGCCACAAGGGATCCAGGCCAGTCGAGCGATTAACGATGCCCTGCGACGGGCGGACATCCACCCTGAAGATCTCTGTGCAGTTCAGGCTCATGCCACTGGCACCTCTCTCGGGGACCTTGCAGAAGCCAGAGCCATGCATCGCAGCTTGAGAACCGTTGCAGACTCCCTTCCGGTGTATGCACCAAAGGGGCAGCTTGGTCACCTCCTCGGAGCCGCCGGATCCGTTGAAGCGATCTTGGGATTACAAGCCTTAAGTGAAGGAATCTTGCCTCAAAGCATCAACGCCGACCCTCTCGATCCAGGTGTTGACTTAGCAGTCACTACATCGGAACCAGTGAAGCTGAAAGAACATCAGTCCGAGCGGTTCATGCTCAAAAATGCCTTCGGATTTGGCGGTCATAACATCAGTCTGATTCTTGCTGCTCCCTGTAATAAGCCTGAACAGCTCGCCTAAATCCCTCCCGATCGCGAAAATCTGCTGGGCAGTCAAGATCAGCCGACAATCCAATGCGACATTTAATCTTTGCAAGCGGAGCCGGAAGTCGCTTCGCCAAAATAATCAATGGATGATAAAAATCTTTTTCAGGAATTTCGAGATTGCTATAAGAAAAAAAACAGGGAATAATCAGCGACTGATGCTTTCTTGCCAAGATCAAAGCACTGGCAGACACACGCTGAAAAATAGATGTTTTAAGCGATCCATTTGGAGCTATCACAATACCGCCATACTTTCTTACTACATCTGAGGCCCTATGTACTGCTGAGCGACGAGAGAGGGGCTCCCTATGGTTCATTAATACGTGCCCTGCATTTGATGCAGACAACGAAAACCATGGAAAAACCAAGCCTAAATGCAGACCAGCCGTTGTAAGACTTGGAATTTGTAGATACCCCTGTATTAAAAAAAGATCAAGCGGATTTTGGTGATTATACAAATAGATACGAGATTGTGACGACTTATTCAAGTATTCACCCGCTTGACCACAAACAACAACTTGAACTCCCAAAGCATGCAGCACAAGTCTTGAAGCAAATGCCAAAAGCCTTGAGGCCAATATTTTTTTCTGCGATACAAGAGCTATTAGCTGCAAGCTATAAACAAAAAAAACTGAACAAAGTAAACCAATACGAAAAATAATCCGCGCCAATATCAACAAAAAATATTTGCAGCCATCTGTCCAACTAAGCATGGTTTTTAGACCCAATATCAGCTCTTTTCAAACTTATTTTTGTTGCTGCCTATAGTACTGCTGAACAGCACGACTAAAGCCATCACGATCACGGGGATCTTCAGGAAGTTGCAAATCAGATGAGCGGCCGCGGCGACAGTGAATCGTGCCTAATGGTGCCGTCAATCGATTCAAGAGCAAGCGCAGCGGTTTATAGCGAGCACCCACAGCGCGATCTAACCCCTCGTAGCGAAAAACCCAGGGCACGATGCTGCCGCCGTAATGCTGAGCCAACATCCAGGCGCTGGACGAGACCCGCTCTTCAATCGGTGTCACCAACGATCCGTTCGGAGCAATCATGATTTCACCGTGATCCCTCAACAACGTGGATGCACTCATCAGCCCCGCAAGACGGGACTGGGGCTGTCGATGATCGAGCACCGCTGAACCGGCATTGCGCGCCGCAGCCGCGTAGCCAGGCAGCACCCATTTGAGATGCAACTGCGCCGTCGTGAGGCCAGGCAACTTGAGCACGGCCTGAATCACCAAGCCATCACAGGGGCTGCGGTGATTAAAAATGTGCACCAAGGGAGTGCCAGGTTGTTCAGAGGGTTGGCTGTCGTCAACCACCACCTGCACACCCAAGGCACGCAGGGCGACAGCGGACGCCAGGGTCATCAATTGGGCCGCCCACTCTGGTCGGCCGAGCAGTGCGGCTGGAAGTTGTAGGCCGTACAGCACAAAGCCCAGGCCAGCCCATGCCATGCGAGACACCACCCGAGCCCCCAAGACCACAGGGTTCCGAATCAAAGGCGGCTTCAATGCCGGCAAGGTGGGAGTCGACTCCAGCTGGCGAGCTTCCGGGCCGATCGGAAAGGTAGTGCGGAAGGGGAAGTCCCCATCGAAATTGCCATTAACCTGCGTGCTCATCACGAGATGGTTGTAAAAGCGGTAAAAAAGCGGCCGATTGCTGGGCTGAGGATCACGCCAGAAGTCGTTGAGGGGTTTTTGATCTGTGAGGCCTTCCAAGTTGTAGAAGGTGTTACCCATGGTCTTGGTTGGAACTGCATGAAACAGGGCTTGAAGGCCCACCGTGCTGTTCACAGTGATTACACCTCGACACGTCCGTAGATACCGACTTAATGGGCCATCGTGGAAGTAGTGCACCCTGCCGACAACGTCATAGCGGCGGGCCAAGAGGGCAATTAATACGCCGTAATTGTTGTAGCCGCGATCGCGCGGGTGATGTTTAAAGGCCAATTGATCCGAAGCATGGGCATGCTCGGAAAAAGATCGAATTACATCTTCAATGAAATCGTGCATGCCCCGATAGGGGGATCCCATCTGAATTTGAGAATCGCTGGAAACCTGCAGGACAGAAAGGAAAAAAGACTCATGTTCCAGCAGTCGCCGCTTCACAACTCTCTCGGTCCAGCGATACAGCCAATAGCGCCAGCTACCGCGCACCTGGCACCACAAAAAACGCGGAGAGGGCTGCAGTTTGTGCTCCCCTTCGATGATTGGGTAATGGGTAAAAGCATGCTGAATAAACGTGGGCGCTTTCCAAGCCTTGCGCCATCGCGACCCCGGATCCAGGACGATGTCTTGGGGCAGTTGATCGACAGGAGCGAGATCCTGATAAAAAGCAACCGGCTTGTTCAGATTGGATCGAGCATTCACTCGATCACGCTCCAACGTGACGTAGTTGGGTCGTAAATAGCCAAGTTCAAACACCCACGCTTCGATACCGAGCGACTGAGCTTCTTCAATCGCGATTCGATGGGGAATGATGAAATCCCCGTACATAAAAATGTGCCGGATACCGCGGTCCTGGAGCAGACGTCGGACATACGGACGCCACGCCTCCATATCACCGCGAAATGGCACCGTTACCTCAGACGGGAACCCAAATTCCCGCAACGGGAAGGCGACTTTGGTCACGGGGATCCCACAGCCCCTGAGGTAGTGGCAAAACCGGCCAAAAAACAGGCCAATCGGACCCATTAAGAGGAGCACTGGACCATCAATGCGCACTTGCACCAGAGCCGGCGCCCGTCCCCTACCCAAACCGCTCACCATCGGGTGTATCAGAACGAAATCCTGGCATGCCCTAACGACGGCGGAGCCGACCCCAATGGCGAAACAGTGCCTGCACCACGGTGCGGCGTTGGGGGGGAGCATCTTTCCAGGCAATCAACTCATCAATGGCCTGCTCAGGGGTGATGAACCAACCACTCCCACGACTGACGTATCGGGGATACTCGATTAATGCTGCATGGACGAGCGCATCGAGCTCCACGGAACGACCGCGTCTCGAACAGCTCTCACGATCACGGGTTAACCCCCAGCCCGCATAAAAAGGCAAACCCCAGCAATGCACCTCCACGCCTCGGAGGAGCCCCTCAAACCCCGCCAAAGATGTGAGCACATGCAACGCATCAATCTGGGTAAAAAGCTGGTCAATCGACCCTGAGGTCAGCACCTCATCGCAACTGCTCTGGGCGATCTCTTCCCCCTCTCCGGCGCGACAGAGGCCTGCTGTTACATCGGGATGGGGTTTGTAGATGAGATAGGCATCGGGTTCAGCAGCTCGCACGGCCCGTAACAAACCGAGGTTGGTGCAAACCCCAGGCGCACCAAACCGAATCGAGGCATCACTCTCCACTTGACCCACCACCAGAACGACCCGTTGAACCTCGGAGGGGCGCTGCCAGGGGGCCGATTGAAGGTTGTATTTGGTGATCGCTGCACCCACCAACCGCTGCCGCAGTTGTGCTGCACGCTCTAGCTGAGAGGCCGACCAATGGCCATGGGACAACAAACCTTCCAAATCACTGGCCCCCGTGGCGTCGTAATACATGCCGCGGCCATCCACCACCCAAGAGATCGGATCGATCAAGTCGGCCCCCAGTCCCACTGACCGAAGGAAACCATCCTCCACTTGCAAGGTCGGTAACTGGCGACGGTCCGCGGCGCGCAGCAGCCGTGGTTTGCCACGACGGCCCCACACCGCCACCGCATCGATGCCCGGATCAGGGAGCTTCCATGGCATCGGAAAGATCACGTCGCTCCCGGCCATGAAGCGTCGAAGGTTGCGTTGTTTCCAGGGAGTGAACCCAAACGCCTGCACTCTTCTGGGAGCCAAGACATGCGTCCGGCGCTGCAAGCCAATGGCCCGCATCAAGGTTTCAATCGAGCAGGGCTCGTGCTGATGGGGATCAATGCAATGGGGATACGCAATGAGGGCTCCATGCACTAACGCCTCTAAAGACACCCCTTGTTGACGGCGAGCAGGCGGCAATAAGCGGTCGTGGGTGAGCCCCCAACCGGCATAAAACGGCATCCCAAAACAATGGACCGGTCTCCCCCAAAGCAGGGCCTCAAATCCCATCTGAGACGTGACGGCATAGACCGCCTCCGCCCGTTGCAGCAGTCCAGCCGGATGCAAACCATCCGCACTCACTCGAATGCGGGGATGGTCCAGATCATCGGCACTGAAATGCCCCCGCGCCCGGCCGTGAATGACATCGGGATGCACCTTGAGCACGATGGTGCAGGCCGGATAATCCGCCAAGGCCTCCCGCAGCATCGTTCGAAAACTGTCTGGGTTAGCCCAACCAAGGGGGATCGAACAATCACCAGCTGATTGATCCACCACCAGAACAAAAGGTTCCTCTGGCACCGGAGATTCCTGGGCAGGATTCACTTTGCTGAGCCGCTGCTCACACCAAAGCGCCTGAACCTGCTGCGCCCGAAGGCGTTGCTCTGGCGACAGCTGCGTCGCAATCAAGTGCTCGAGGCGACTGGGAGCTGTCGCATCGAAGTGAACCCCCAGATCATCAACAAGAAGGGCCAGCGGTGGATCAGCATTTCCTTTGCCGAGAGAGCGCAGAAACCCATCCTCGATGTGCCAAACCGGAAGCCCCCAGTACTGAGCCAGCCGTTCAACCCGGCGCGCACTCGGACGACGCCCCCAGGCCAACAACGCATCGACATCACGACAACGACCCGGCAGCAATTGAGCCGGCGCCAACAACCTGGGCAGGGTTTGATGCACAAGCATTCCCTGCGCCGGCACACCGAGTCGCGCAGCAGCAAGCCTGGTCATCGGGTAAGACAGGGCATACCGAATCCTCTCCGATGGCGGCCCATGCTGCAGCGCTGGCCTTGATCCCCGCCCGCGGAGGATCCAAGGGAGTCCCGGGCAAAAATCTGCAAGACGTGGGAGGCCTCCCCCTGGTGGTGCGCTCCATTCATGCTGCGCAGGCCAGCCATCGGGTGACTCGCGTGGTGGTTAGTACCGATGACCATGCAATCGCAGAGCTTTCACGGGATGCTGGGGCCGTCGTCGTCCAACGCCCGCAGAGCATTGCGGGGGATAGCGCCAGTTCTGAATCGGCCCTGCTGCATGCCCTCGATGCCCTGGCATGTCCAAGTCAATCGCCCAATGGACTCGAAGCCAATGTGGTGTTTCTGCAGTGCACATCACCATTCACCACTGGTGCAGAAATCGACAAGGTTCTCGCAGCCCTCGACCAACCGAAGATCAACAGCAGCTTTGCAGTTGCTCCTTGGCATGGCTTCCTCTGGAGAGCCGATGGAGAAGGCATCAACCATGACCCAAACGCCCCGCGCCAACGCCGCCAAGACCTCGAGCCGAGTTTTCTGGAAACAGGGGCGATTTATGCAATGCGCACCACCAACTTTCGTGCAGGAGGCCAACGGTTCTGCCCCCCATGGCAACCCGTCGTGCTGACCGATCCCGGTCCAGAAATCGACACCCTTCAAGATTTGGCACTTTGCCGCAGTCTTGCCTCAGTCTTATCCAGCTAATTTCAGGGGATCCGTAGTTCATGTCGATGGCGCCTGTCGCTCCTAAGCGCCTCGAAGGTCGCAAAGTCGCGGCGGTGGCATGTTTCGACTCATTCGGAAAGTTGGCGATGACGCTCCTCGCGGCCTGCCGCAGGGAGGGAGCCGAAACCACGCTGCATCTGCTGGAGCTCAACAATCGAGCTCTCTCCCGACGGCAACGGTTGGAAATCCGCCGAATCGACCCGCGAACACGCATCGAAAAACACAATTGGAGCGATCTGCATAACCTCGGCAGTCCGATGGCTGGCACCGTCGATGCCCTCATCCTTGGACTCGACGGTCGTCGCAGTCGCGATGCCCTATTACAACTCCATGGAGCCTGGGGCCACAGCACAAGCAGGCCACGCCTGATCAGTGCCTATCCAGGCATTCTCTTCCGCTTCGCCCTGGAGGGCATGCTGGATCGCTCCGGTGCTGATTTGTTGTGCCTCAATAGTCAGCAAGATCTCGCGCTTTATCAGAAAGGCTGCGCCGCGCTGGGACTCGATAGCAGCAATGCAGTTGTCACGGGACTACCCATCCTTTGGCGCACCCATCCCCGAACGGAATTCCCTGAGAAACCATCGATCGTCTTTTTTGAGCAGCCCTCTATCCCTGTTCATCCCCTTCAGCGCCGGTTTGTGTGTGAACAACTGGGGGATTTATCAGCAGCCTGGCCCAACCATTCAGTGATCTTCAAGCCGCGCACCTCCAGCATCGAGAGCACCCTCCACCGCCGCCACGGGGAGATGGCCAGCGTGATCGACACCATGTCGCATCAACACAGCAACCTGAAACTGAGCTTCAAGCCAGCCACGCAACTGTTACGCAAGTGTGGCTGCGCGATCACGGTGTCATCAACGGCTGCACTGGAGTCCATGGCCATGGGCATCAGTACACGGATCGTCGGTGATCTGGGAGTAACCGAAACCTTGGGGAACCACTTTTTTGCCGATTCCGGTGCGATCGCCAATTTTTCAGCCATTCGTGACAACCCCTTTGAGGTGTTGCACGACAACACCTGGCTGCAGGACCAGGGCTGGAACCCGAATGGAGACAGCCGCTTCGTTGAAGCGCTCGTCAACCGTCTCCAAACCGCACCGACTCCGCTGCTGACCAACGATCTAGGCCCCATCAGCTGGGGAAGCGAAGCTTGGCAACGCACGGCATTAGGCAATGGCGGCCGCAGGATGTTGAGCAGTGGAGGAGCGCGTTCCAGTCAACGAAAACGCCATCACACCCGTCGAATCATTCGAACGGTCCGGGACAGTGTTGTGGGTTTTGGTTGGTTGTCAAAACTTCTGCGCAAGTAAGTGAGCATCGTTCTGGTTGGCGACGGTGCACTGGAGCAGTACAGCTGCCATCGCTTTGCGGACGCCTGGCGCCAGGCGGGTCGGAGTTGCCTCGTTGTGGGCCCTTCCATGGCAGACGACCAGCCATTGCCTCATCGATCGTGTGATCTGACGCTTGATCCGAAGGAACTGCTTGGCAGCACGGTGTTGGAGCACGCCACTGCCATTGGATTATTTCTACGCAACCCCGCAGACATTGAAGCGTTTACGGCGGGATACAGAGCCCTTCGCCGAAGCCGTGGCCTCTGGACTGCCCCAATCTTCAGCGGCCCCCTGATGCCTCTTGCAGGGGACGAACTGATCAATGCTTTTCTGCAGCGCCTCAGTTGTGATCTGATGCTCGTCAGCGGCGACGATCAGTTGAGGCAGCTAAGGGCCATGACAAGCCTCTGGCCTGCTGAGCTAACAAAGCCACAACTCATCGCGACGGGCTTCTGGTTTCCGGCGATTCCCCCGACGCCGCCCAGCCAAAAACCATTGCTTGTGGCGCTTCTTCAACACGAGATACCAACGCACCTAGGCGCCAAAGAGCAATTGATTCGACTGTTGAAACGTTGGGCTCGTGAACAAACCGATTGGACGGTCGTGTTGCAACCAGATCATCCCTGGAGGTCGGCCCCGTCGTTAGACAAAGGCCACGCCAAGAACCCACCAAATGTGGTGGAGGCAGCACCGGAACAAATGCTCGGACTTCTGAGTCGGTGCACGGCTTGCCTATCGGTGAGTTCCCCCTGGAGCCTGGCAGCGATGATGTGGGGCCGAATACCAGTTGTGGTGGGGGATTACGGCATTCAAGCTGAGCAGCACACCACCAATTTCTTCGGCTGTGGCGCGATGCATCGTCTCCGCGACCTAGGGGGCCTGCACAAACTTCAGCAGCTTCCCTTGGCGAACCAAGGCTGGCTTGAGGCCATGGGGGGGTGCATTCAGGACGGTCCGCTTCGCCTTCTGATCTCCCTCGACAGCCTCAGCTCGGGGAACACAGCCCCATGAACCGTTCGCTAACGCTGTTGCTCATCGCCGATAGCGACAGCCAACTCCTGGCCTGTGAAGCGCTCTGTCGATGCCAAACAGCACGGCAGGTGGAGTTCACCATCAACGTGATTCCCAGGGATGGCACGCCCCAACACATTCTTCAACGGATTGCCAACCTCGGAACGCTCTGGCGCCAAAACCTGGCGCACCTACTCAACAATCCAAAGCTTCTGCAGTTCGATGCCGTTGGTGTGTTCCTCACGGGGAGCAAGCTGAACGACATCCGTATTGCCCTCGAACGACACCCAGCACGACCCAAGCTGTTTTGTGGATTTAATGGCGTCGTGCTCGAGCACTTTGTGGAAGGCATCAGTTGGAGATTGGGCTACGACCTGATTTGCCTTAGTGGTCCGCGCGACCGCGATGCCCTCAACCAGCTGGTCGCCCATACCCCCTTCGCTCGCCAGCAAACGGTGCTGACCGGTCTCCAGCGCAATGGCACGATCGAGACGCTCACTCCGGCCGCACAACGACCCAAACGCCTGGTCTTTGCAGAGCAAGTCGTGATGCCCGCCTCCGCAAGAGATCGAGCAGAGATGGTGAAAATCTTGGCCGACTTGGCGACCCGTTCACCCAATTGGGAGGTATTAATCAAACCCAGAATTGCTCCTGGTGATGCGACCTTTCACGACGTGGACACCCACATCAGCATCACCCTGCGCCAAACCCTGGGAGTTCCGCCGGCCAACTTGAAGCTCGACTACCGCCCCTTACCGGACTTGCTATGCAAAGCACGGCTCATGGCAACGATTTCCTCGACGGCATTTTTTGATGCTCTGGATTTCGGATGTCGTCCTGTCTGCATGAACGATCTCGGACTCCGCGCCAGCCATGGCAGCCACGTGTTTGCCGGTAGTGGTGTTTGGCGTTCTCTGCGCGATGTTCCAGGCCTTGATCAACTGGATCAAGAGCTCCAAAAACCAAATCCTGAATGGCTGGATTGGATGGGGTACGGCGAACGCTATGGCGCTGAGGATTTATTCGATGCCCTAGAGCACCTAGAACCCCCAGCCACCAAGGGCATCACGCACTGTGGCTATCCAACCAATACCCAGTCCAGCTTCAATCAACTCAGGGTTGGCGCAGAAGCAGCGATTTGCACAGCGGATTGGCGGGGAGCCGCTGATCTCCTCTCTCAGGCCGCACAAATGCGCCCACAACACCGGGGAGTAGCCCGTCGACTGGCGGCCGTGTCGTGTCGAAACCCCTTACTGCGATGGGGTGGGCTGATCCTGACGTACCGAGATCTGGGGTAATGTCAGCCCTGGATTGACCTCGAGGAGACGAAGCGAGCACGGTGAAAGGCATCCTGATTGAACGCAATTTCACCCAGTTCGTTGTCTTTGCAGAAGACAGCATTCTCTCGGCGCTGAGCAAAATCACAGCCAACCAGTCCAGGCTGATTTTTGTGGTTTCCGAAAGCGGAATCCTTCAGGGTGTTCTCACCGACGGGGACTTTCGACGTTGGATCGCATCGTGCGGAGAGATCGATCTCAACCGTCCTGTGACTGCAGCCATGAACCCAAGCTGCCGGTCTGCTTTGGAGAGCAGCTCAACAGCTGAGCTGGCCGCACTGCTGAATTCCAGAATCATTGCGCTGCCATTACTGGACAGCCACGGACGCATCGTTGCTGTGGCGAGGCTTGGAACTGGCGCATTGCAGCTTGGACAACACTCCATTGGGGAAGAACATCCATCTTTTGTCATTGCCGAAATTGGCAACAATCACAACGGCAATATCGATATCGCCTTGCAACTGATTGACGCTGCGCATGCCGCCGGAGCGGATTGCGCGAAATTCCAGATGCGCGATATGGGACGGCTCTACAGCAATTCAGGCAAGAGCAGCGATATGGCGTCGGACCTGGGGACGCAATACACCCTTGATCTGCTCGAGCGCTTTCAGCTCAGCGATGACGAATTGTTCCGTTGTTTTGATTACTCAGCCAGTAAAGGGCTGGTCCCCCTGTGTACCCCATGGGATGAAACAAGTCTGCAGAAACTGAATCAGTGGGGAATGGAAGGCTTCAAAGTTGCATCTGCTGACTTTACAAATCACGCCTTACTGACACAACTTGCAGCGACTGGTAAGCCATTAATTTGCTCCACCGGAATGGCTTCGGAGCTAGAAATTCGTTCTGGAATTCGCCATCTTCAGAAAGCTGGTGCAAATTATGTTTTACTGCATTGCAACTCCACATATCCAACACCTTTTAAAGACGTCAATCTCCGCTATTTAGAACGCCTTCGTGAGCTAGCCGATGCACCTGTTGGCTATTCGGGGCATGAGCGGGGCATCGAAATCCCTATCGCCGCAGCAGCCCTTGGAGCCGTGGTGATTGAAAAGCACATCACCCTTGATCGAGGGATGGAAGGCAACGATCACAAGGTGAGCCTTCTCCCAGACGAATTCAACCAAATGATGCTCGGCATCCGTCGTGTTGAAGAATCAATGGGACAAGGGGGAGAGCGGAGTATCAGTCAAGGCGAAATGATGAATCGGGAAGTCCTCGCCAAAAGTCTTGTGGCGTCGTGCGACATCAATGCTGGAACAACGATCACCGACGCGATGGTGAAGATCCAGAGCCCGGGCCAAGGACTGCAACCCAATCGTCTTCATGAGTTAGTTGGCCAAAAGCTTCCGATCAGCAAAAAGAAGGGAGACATCTTCTTCCCCTCAGACCTTGAAACCCAAGCAGCCACACCACGTGCTTACAGCTTTGGCCAACCCTTCGGGCTGCCGGTTCGTTATCACGACATCAGTACATTTTCCAAAACAAGCAACCTCGATCTTGTTGAAATTCATCTGAGCTACAAAGACCTCGAAGTCGATCTTGATGTCGTGATTCCGGAGCGACAACCCATCGGGCTTGTTATTCACGCCCCTGAATTATTTGCAGGTGACCACACACTCGACCTATCGACTGCTGACGATGAATATCGCCAACATTCGATCCGAGAACTTCAGAGAGTGGTTGACATCTCAAAAGACCTACGTAAACGCTTTAACTGCGAAGAGCCAGTTCTTCTCGTCACTAATGTTGGTGGCTTCTCTGAGCACCATCATCTCGATGATCAGGAAAAACAACCCCTACGTGATCGACTGATTCAGAGCCTCGATAAAATATCGACATCTAATGAGGTGGAAATCATCCCCCAAACGATGCCACCATTCCCATGGCATTTCGGAGGGCAGCGTTATCACAATCTTTTTGTCGACGCCGATTTTATTCAAGCCTTTCATAACGACACCGGAATGCGGGTATGTCTTGACGTATCCCATTCAAAACTAGCTTGCAACCATTTGGATGCATCGTTCAGTGAATTCTTGAAAAAAATTCTCCCTTTCACTGCACATCTACATTTGGCAGATGCCCAAGGAGTGGATGGCGAAGGCCTTCAAATCAAAGAGGGAGAAATTGATTGGAAAGAACTATTCAATCTTATGAATATCTACTGCCCTAATGCTTCCTTTATACCTGAAATTTGGCAAGGTCATAAAAACCGTGGAGAAGGAGCATGGATGGCACTCGAGCGATTAGAAAACTTCTGCTCAACAACCCAAAATAATGCTTCTGTCGCGTGAGTCAGCTCCAACCCAAGCGAATCATTTTGCATTGCGGTGTGCACAAAACTGGTAGTACATATCTTCAACGCAACCTTCAGGCCAGTCGGGATAAATTATTAGATCAAGGAATCCTATACTTCGGACCACAAACCATCAAAAAGAGATGTCCTGGCCTTTGGAAATACCTCCAATGGGGACGGAGCGACAATAAGCCAAAGACACTTTTACGCAATCAAATACTGAGTGTTTCTACTGAGCTAGCAGGAGAGGAAGCGCTTGGAAATATTCATACCATTCTGGTTTCATTCGAATCAATTTTTGGAACACTTAGAGCAGGACTCACCACTAAAGACCGAAGAAATCCTGCCAATAAAGAAAATCAACCAGGCCTCTATCGATACAGTAGAAGAAGAGTCAGACGCTTGATGGAAGCCTTTGAAGTAGCCCTATCAACAAAATCAATTCAATGGAGCATCTGTTTTGCCAACAGGGAAAGCGACGACTTTATTCGCTCTTGCCATGTTCAGCTGATCAAGGAAGGCCATGAAATTGCCAGCTTGAGCCATGACGATTTCGTTCAAAACACTGACTTTGCGCATGCAGAAAAAAACAAATTAATCGACGAGCTCAGTGCCCTGAAAAAAAATCGTATGATCAATATCATTCCCTTCAGCTATGATAAAAATATTGACAGATCAGATCCATGCGTCTATTTAAACAACTTTATTAAAATAATCATGCCTGAGCTGGCTGAGCAAATTCAACCCATTCTAATCAACGATATAGAGTCAAACAATTCGAATAAAACCTTCAATCCTGGTATCAGCGATCGAGGCATTGAAATCGCCAAAGAAGCGCGACCAATCTTTACAAAACAAGAATGGAAATTGTTTCGCAAATTCTTACAAAAGAATTTCACAAAAGGGATTTAATTGATGGCACAACCACACCATTTCATCCGGATAAAAACATGCAAGCTGCTTTATGGCCGTGTTCCAAAAGCTGCCAACTCATCGATCAAAGCAGCTTTATGTCGACTTTTAAGTGAACGACCACCGAAAGGGACAAAAACCACATCAGACAAGTTTTGGCAGCATGAAACAAATAATGAGACCGAACTAATCACATTACGCAAAGCTCGAAAATATCGACGCAGCCACTTTAGCTTCAGTTTTGTGCGAAATCCATTTGATCGCCTTATCGCTGCTTACAACAATAAAGTTATCGAAATAGAACAGCCACCACTTCCTATGCAGCACATGGGAATTCATCACAATATGTCGTTTGAATCCTTTCTCGACGTCTTGATTGATACACCAATACAGCGTTATGACGTTCACGTGTTACCGCAAAGTCATTTGCTATGCCTAGGACGACAAGTTATTCCAAAATTCGTTGGACGAGTCGAACAAATTGATGAACATTGGGACATTCTACGAAATATTCTGTTACGAGAAGGCATTCATGTAATGGAATCATTGCCGCAGAAAAATGTACGCCGAAGCGAGAAAAACAGCTTAAAAGAATACTTCCACAATGACTCACTCGTCAGTAAAGCACTGCAGCTATATGGCGACGATGTTAACTTATTTTATAACGATACAAGTATTGACAACTTGATCAATAATGCGCCACTTCCACAAATCACACCGTTGCAATCTCGTTCCCTAAAACTATCAAGCTGGCTTCAAGATCATGTCTTCAACCGCTAGGCAAACAAGCTGGCTTAGCGATTTACGTTGTTATCAAGCCATTCAAAAGAGTCTTGCTGGGCAGCATGACCACATCGCGAAAGCCTATCAACATCAGTGGCCTAACTTCATCATCATTGGATCAGCCAAGTCTGCCACCACCACACTGGCAACCGTACTCAGCCAGCACCCGGAGATCCAGATCAGTGCATCAATGGAGCCGAAGTTTTTTGGCCGAAATTACAGACGTGGCTGGGAATGGTATGGACAGCAATTCTCCAGCGGAGAACATTGCCGCCTGCGTGGGGAAGCAAGCACGATGTACACCTCCTCTTACCGCTCTTATCAACACACACCACAACTCATCCGCCACCATCTCGGAATCATTCCGCTGATTTATATCGTTCGTCACCCCTTGCGACGCATTGAATCGCATTGGCGACATTGGCGAGGGAGAATCAATGATTGCCCACCCTTTCATCAACTCCTGAACTCAAAAGCACTAAAACAACGAGTGGTGGAGGGATCTCTTTACCACAAGCAACTCATGCGTTATCGCCAGTGGTTTCCCGCCAAATCGATTCACTGCCTCTCGACAGAGGAACTCACCGCCCATCCCATCAAAAGCCTAAATGCAATTTTGAAATTTCTAGGCCAACCCGCCAACGGCTCGGCACTTCTTTTCAAGGGATCACTCCCTCTGGCGAATCCAGCAGGCTCAAAGGGACGACGCGATATTGAACCTCCGCAATGGACAGCCGAACTGAAGAAACGGACCCTCGAAATCATTCAGCCCGATAGCGAAGCGTTTCTAAAAACACTTCACTGGCCGAACAACACCTGGCAATGGGATTAATACAACCTGGAAATCCGATCAACTTAATTGAATACTTCAGAAACACCAACAAAACCCTACTTATGACAGTGAGCCTTAAACCGATAGGAAAGATTGGTCGCTGCATGCTTTGTTTTACGACCAGAAACTCTTTTTCGCCAAATACGAAAAGAGGATGATTTCATCTCCTTTCGCATAAGCGCAATCACATCGCTTTCAGACAATCCAAACTGATACTGAATCGCCTCAAACGATGTGCGATCTTCCCAAGCCATTTCTATAATCCGATCAATAGTTGAAGATTGCAGATTATCCATTAATAATATGTTAGGGAATAGTGTTTGAGAACTGGGATGTCATTGGGAAATTATTGAGATGTTATTGAGATGTTATTGAGATGTTATTAAGATGTTCAATCAATAGTTGATCATGATCTGATAATAAATGAAAAAAATAAGGCATATTAATCGATACAAAATAATAAATTAATCCAACACTAGCAAGAATATTTAAATTAGAAATTCAAGCCGGCGCAACTTCCGACTCACCGATCTCTGGAAATTTCACAACAAGTAAATCCTCAGACGTGATGTCTCCGTTTTGGTCGAGAATTTCAGGATGCGTCGTCAGCAAGCCGGTACGGTCATGACGTTTTGATGATGAATAAGATCCATTCGTGCTGAAGCCCAGGGTCATCATTCGGAATGCCTGAACTAGAAGGAAGACAAACGCTGCTGTGAAAACAATTGGGAAGAGGAAAGTCAACATAAAATCAACCTTCTCTCTTTGCCACAGGAACGTCGGTTGGCTGAGCCAAGACGTAGACCACACCGGTTGTCAAAACCGCAGTCACAGCAATCAAAGCGAGGATGGCAGAGGAGTAGTCGCCCATAACAAATTTCACGTATGAAGAAACGTTACGCGATCTCACGAGCATCCGTGGATGGTTGAAGCCGAACCTGCCAAAACATGGGGCCAGTGACAGGGGTGATCACAGATGAGACGCGCAGAGAGCAGATCAATCACTCAGCCTTGGGAATGCCATGGATGACTGAGTACATCAACGGGTAGTTCTATTGCTATGGGAGCACTACAACCAGAAGAAGGATTATGAACGCGTCATGGGAAAGGCTAAAAAGCTGTCGAACGAAGCGAATGATCAGCTGGTCACCTCACTCATTGGGCTGGCAGCCATTTTTGTGTCGTGTGCGATCTGGTGGTCCATTGCCCCTCAATGGCTTACAAGCACCTGGCAAACCTTTTAGGCAACTAACGGTAGTTCGTCTGCTATCACCAACGGGTAGTTAGGCCTTGGACCAACTTGCCCAAGCGCAATGGCACGTGCCCGTTCATATAGAACGTTATCAACCTCGCCGGCAACCTCTAGATCAACAGCGATCCTTGCCCAGTTGTTGATTTCAGCCTGATCCACGGAAATAAGGCTCATTGCTGAGAATTACAAGGTCAATGGAAGCGATGCGCAAGGGGAGGTCAGCAACACAAAATCACTTTTCCAATAATTCATTGCTTATTCATGACCTTCCAAGCGACATACACCACACCGCCAAGAAAAACGAGAGGCAAGATAGCCTTCACGAAGCCAAGAGCAATCCACACCACAAGGATGCCAACACCCAGGCCAACGCCTGTTTTTTTGACCATTGCCTGACTCTCATCAGTCATGGTGGACCACTTAGGGAGAGGCATGTCGGAAATTAACGACGAGATGGTTAGCTAATCTTGTCGAACTTGAGGCTGAAAAGCTAGTCCTCATGGCGTTTCAAATAGCCAAGGAACTATGAACGTCATTCAAACGTTTGAGATCACCAGTATGGATCTGCTCAAACAAAAGTATGGGACGTAATCGGAACGCATTCATCATCTTCACCAATCAACTGAACAAGTTGGATGTCTACATCGGCCTGCGTCAGGGCCAGAATTTGAAGCACATAACAATCGACAGCTTGTCCCAATTCACTAAATGATTCAACTACAACAGAACTTTCGCCGTCGTCGACACGAACTTGATACTGCATTAGATTAACGTACTAAAGAGCAGAGAGAAAACGCTCAGAAAAACCAACGTAATTGAAGACATCCTAATGAATACAACCAATAAACTGCTTGCAAACAAGCTCAAAAGAAAGATTGTAAAGAATACTGATCACTCAACAACATTGAAATTATTCGCCGCAAGGTTCTTCCGCCGCTAGCTCGCGCAAAAAACGACGTCGCTGAGGAGATTCATATCCGGTGAGTTGTGCGTCGTCGGATTGGGGTTCAGCCTGTTTGATCTCCCTTCTGGCAGTCAGGTCTTTTTTGCTCATGTCATCGCTTTTATCGGTTCTCGCGCTGTGGATCCTTAAGACGAGGATTCTTTAGCGTAATAATAACCTCACATATTTTTGAGCGTTTAGCAAGAGCGTTATTCAACGTACTGGGGGAAAGCATCGCCTCCAGCCTGCGGCTTGCATCCTTTTCCACTCCTCAATGGCGCCATCTCTCAGTAAGCGCCGACGCGACTGCGGAATGGGATAGTCAGGTTTTCTCCAGCGAAAGGTTCGGATAGTGGTCCATGAATCTTGGATTGACGGATCATCAACGCTGAACTCACAGACCAGCCCTTGCTGGTCATTCACGAGCCAACCCTCACCATCTTGAGGGTTGGCTCCTTTGCTAGAACTTTCAGTTTGCTTCCACATCAATAAATTCTGACCATCGCGGAGGCTAAATTGACGCTATTGCAACGGAATGCCTTGGAATAGAAACAAAAGCGGGGGAATTAAATCAATTAGAAACTTCTTATTCATTCAATACGCATAACAACCTTGATTTAACCCTGACATACCGCACAAAACCTTTGATCAGGGTTGAACATGCGAAGAAATGGATACCTCCCCCACAAAAACCAAAGAATGAATCCACTTTCATTGTTCAAGAAGGTAACGAGAAAAGATTTCAAGGTTACAAGGAGCGAGGGAGAAGAACTAAACCATAAGGACTCTAAAAAGCCGACCAAACAGCCAAAGAAATAAGAATGGAAAGCACTACTATCGCAAAATAGAATTTATGATTAGAATACACACGACTGGAATTGATTCTCGACCATTAGCAAGAGTTACTCACAAAGACGCCTCAAGCCATTTCACCAATCGAAAAACTCGAAGGACAGTAGTGGCTTCTCCTTAGTTGAAACAGTCGTCGTCATTACTGTGATTACGATTATGAGCGCAATTTCTTTACCTCTGCTTTTCGGAATTCAAGAGGCAGCAGCAGACCGACTTGTAAGGCATAGCATGATAAAAGCATACAAAGAGTGCAAGATTGGAATCATAAAAGGGGCCCTAACACCCACTTTTACTATAATGATTGGACTTCATAATACTAATGGATATTATAAATTTTACCAGCAGTACGACTACATTCCACGAAAAGATGGATACATCCCACCAACTACAATTGGCAACTGCATTGGCCCCCTCGGAGCCCACAGGATCGGAGTTCGAAAAATTAAGGGACAGGGCATCGGTGGTGAACTCTGGCTTAATTTAGATACAGCGGAAAAAAAAGAGAAGGGCAATATCTCATGGAATAACTAGATATGCGGACTGGCGAATCACTGCACTAACGTGCGATATACTGCTACTAGCAAAGCAATCAATACAATACTTTTTAACTCATGCAATTGGAATAAAAATCTCTCTACAAATGCAACACATATACTGCTAACAAATCATAATTACTGACCATAGTTAATAATTTTCCTGCAATCATGTCATCTTGGCATCATAGCGATATAAACAATATTTAAACATGATTTATATGCAGACGAAAAAGTTATTCAAACAGAGAGAGCAATAATTGCGAGACCAGCACGAATGCTTAATCATTTCAATATCTACATACTTTGCAGAACTGAACAATAGAAAAATCAAGACAAGTCACTATAGATACAGCTTCGATGCAACATTCGGTTCGATGTCGGACGTCATAATAACAACATCTGAACTTAACGAACTGGAGATCACCAGACGCCCAGCTCGAGCCAAAACAACCCAATCAGAGACATAGAAGCGATCGTGATCGAAATCCATTGGTCCTTGAGAACACGAGTCATAACAATGATCATCACAACCCAGTCAACCTGCTGAACCCTCACTCCGCCACCCCCACAATCAATAGAGTTCACAACTGACGAGTTTATAGATCATGGTCGACACCACATAAAACATCACACAACTCGGTTCTTTCCAAACACCAGAGCAACACGATGCTGAACGCAGAAAAGCCAGTGTCGATGGGTGTAGTATCAATGAAGGATCATTCACCAATTATTTCAAATCCAAGGAACGACAACAACAACACATTGACCTTTGAGCAACTCAACCTTTGTGCTGAAACAGTCAGATCGATCAGAGAAGCAGGATATCTATCGCCAACACCAATTCAGACCCTAACGATACCGGAGGTATTGCAGGGCAAAGATATAATGGCATCAGCCCAAACTGGAACTGGAAAAACAGCGGCTTTTATTCTGCCAATCATAGAGTTACTTCGAGTAGAAGATAAGCCGAAACGGTTGCAAGTACATTCCCTTATTCTGACACCAACCAGAGAACTGGCAGCACAAGTTGAGGCCAACGCGAAGGGATACACGAAATATCTGGGCATACGATCTGATGCTGTTTTTGGTGGAGTTAGCATTCGTCCGCAAGTTAAACGACTGCAAGGTGGAGTCGATATTCTTGTGGCAACACCAGGCCGCTTACTCGATCTAATCAATCAAAAGACTATTCGATTCGACAATCTCAAGATTTTAGTTCTCGATGAAGCAGATCGGATGCTCGATATGGGTTTTATTCGAGATATCAAGAAGGTGATTGAATTCTTGCCCAAGAAGCGTCAAAATATGATGTTTTCGGCGACATTTAGTGCCCCAATCAAAAAACTTGCCCTCGGATTACTGAACGATCCCGTTGAAATCAAAGCCTCAGTTCAAAACAAAGCTGCTCCCACGATTGAACATCTTGTCCATCCTTGCGACATGGCTCGCAAAGTTGACCTGCTCTGCCATCTCATCAAAACAAACGAATGGAAGCAGGTGCTGGTTTTTGCACGGACAAAACATGGTGCCGATAAAGTTGTAAAAATTCTGTGCCATCAACACATAAAGGCATCAGCAATTCACGGAAATAAAAGCCAAGGAGCCAGAACAAGGGCACTCGAAGGATTCAAAAATGGAGACGTCAAAATATTAGTTGCCACAGATATTGCCGCACGAGGAATTGATATCCATCAACTGCCATATGTGATCAATCTTGATTTACCAAATGTCGCCGAAGATTATGTCCATCGCATTGGACGGACAGGACGGGCCGGTGAGAATGGACATGCCATCTCATTAGTTGCAGCAGAAGAAGCCCTATTACTCAAGGCGATTGAGAAATTTATCGGCAATCCACTCCCAAAAGTTGCTGTTGTTGGATTTGAACAAAAAATCTTAAAAGCTGAACCGCTGAAACAAGGCGGTCAACGGCAACGTCGATCTTCCCAATCAGTACGTACGGGTCAAAAGGCAAAAGCCAAACCTGGTTCCTCACAACAACGAAAAAATGATTGGAGAAAGTCATCGAATCGATCGACACAAGCAGACCGAAGAACACGTCAGCGCTGATGTCAAAGATAGAAGCCATCATCGAGCCCTACAACAATGGGTAGACGAAACGTTTTTATCCATTGATTCCACGAATGTTATCCCCAGTGGATGGTCATCTCCCCATGGGCAATGACGATCTTCGAAATCATGTCCATGAGATTCGATTGGTCCAAACACGTATGACGACGATGACTTGTCGTCGGTTTCTACTACGCGACGATCAGCACAACACTGCATACACATGCAAACGAAATCTGCATCGATGCCGATAAAGCCTCCGCCACACGAGTGGATACACCCAAGAACAAAGCCGAGCTTAGTCTTGCTTCAAAGCAGCCATTCATCCAATCGAAAGGCTTCGAAGAATGTTTGGCCTGGAATCGGCCAAGGTGAATGCAACTAGACCGTCACAAGGGCACGCAATGTGATGGTGAGTTCTTTTAGGTTGTCCGAAATCGAGGTAAAGACAGATGACCGATCAGTCACAGACTGCAGTTTGGCCAGCACTGCTACCCACATTCCTTTTCTTTGGTGGGTTGGCGTCCGCGGCACTGCTAACTCAGCTAATCAGCTAATCACGGATATCCAGAGAAGAATCGATCCATCGTCATCTCGGAGCGACGCCTTGAACAGCGAGATCAAAAACCGAAGAAAATATAATTACCTATTTTCAAAATGATAAGAAAGAGGATTTTTTTTGAAATTCTTGTTTAAGTTTGCCAAACATAAACGGAGGAAAGAATGTCTGGCCAGTCAAAGTCTCCTGCCTGTTACTTACGTTGGACAGTCAAGAAAGTAGCCGACAGAATGTATGCTGTCGCAGCAACTGTTGACGGAATTGAGTACGACTTTGTTGGAAATTACAAGTCGATTCGTGACGCTCAGAAGGCAGGTCGCCGTTACGCTACAGACCTCATGCATAACTCGATGTCCGGCGGACAGCTGGCCTTCAGATAACCCATGTCTCGAACCGGCATGTCGCACGCACAACCACAGAAGAAAATACTGTGAGAGTTTGACCCAGCCTTGGTGTTGGGTCTTTTAATGATTTCTAATTGATATTCAAGAGATATCGCAGCGAATCGGTTTGCAAACAGGATGCAGCCCTCATCAACAAAAGGGCAGTGCAGGCGCCTCATTCATTATCGATAGAGCCAGGGCCTCGATAAACCTTGCTGAGTATCCTTCCATATTCCAATCCTAGATTGACGAGCTTGATCTTCGATAAGGAGTAGCTTCGGGCCATCGCAGTAGGACAGACTCGTATTATGGGCATAAACCAATCCAAGACGAATTAATTCCTCACCAATATCGACACCACCAAGGCTAAGAATATTGGCAACAAGCCAACCATTCTGATCATAATTTAGCGGTTGAACATTGATTCTTGAATGACGAGGTAAAAGTCCAATTAATGTATTTCTAGCGATTCGTCCATGGGGAGCCTGCCCGATCTCCGGTGCCTCGATACATGCAAGACGAATTTTAGTTTGCTTGCCTTGAAAGCTTGCAATTACTCTGTCTCCATCAATAACACGAAGGATGATCGATGCCTCTAATGGGAGAGGACAAAAAAGCAGGCTAAGTAGTCCGATAGCCATTTTTAATTGCATCATCGATCGTTCTTCCACATTTTAAAGATAAGAAAACTTCCGAGTGCCGCAATCACGAAAGCAATCAACGGCAACATCCAAAACTGCACCAGCGTCGTGGGAATACTGAGCTGACTGGTTAGCCAGTTGCATGCACGAGTCATACAAGCTTCTGAAAGTCAGTCATCAGCGGTTACCTGATCAATATGGTTAGAACAGTTAGGCAAAAAGTAGGAACACCAATGAAGTTCGATTCGATGAATGCTGAGCCGATGGGCACCCTCATTCACGACGGGAAACACAAGCCCTTCCATGCGCTTGCGTGCCCTCTGAATCCGCAAGTTAAGCCAGTCAAAAAAAGGGCGTGCGATTCTTAAGCAGACTTCAGGCCATAGGCCGCTCGAATAAGCAGTCCGTAATGAAAAGGGATGTTTCGAAGACATTATCTTGATGAAGTCTTTCAGCCTTGAGCATTCTTATAATGAACCAAATCAGTTTCACTCAAAATCTTCACCAGGACGGTTCAATTTCCCATCGTTTGGTCATTAGCCCATAGAGTTCAAAATTTCTCAAATGATCTTGGGCATCCCACAGGCATGGATACTCCAAACAAACACCCTCAGAGATGCAAACAAGGAATTATCCATCCACGGTCGTCTTAATAACGGTCTTCTTAATGACGGTCTCATTACAAGACAACTTGATTTCTTCAATCAGTTGGTAAGAGACTTTTTATTATTTTGGATGGGGAAAATTTCAACTTTGCATTAAATGGAACCAAATTTAGCTTATTTGGAAATGAAATTATTGACCGACATTCACTAACGGCATGTCTAGGAGAATCAACCAGCATAACAGACTTTCTGGATGGTTACTTCTTAGCGACAAGGTGAGCAACTATCACATCAAAAGCCCCGTCTTGCGAAGGGGCTTTAAGTCTTCTTGAACCAAATAAAGGATTTCTTAGTTCAAGTCATGTAAGTTGAACTGAGCAACCTAAAGATAGCAAAGGATCTAAAGAAATCCCCTTATGTGGCTACTGCAGAAAAGGCAACAATTGCTACCACTCGAGTTACTTCAATCAGGCCGGCAATTGTAAAAACAGTTGCAATTTTGGTAACAATCTTCGGCGGCTTGCCACCAGACCATGCCATGGACATTTCCATATATTCGAAATCACTACCCTTCGGAAAGACAATACAGTGATTGGGCTGAGCCGAAAATGATTGGTTTAATTGACTAGAAGCACCAATCGCTTTGTCCGAGTAGGCATACCCCAGCGACATGGCGGCTGTTCGATTAAACGTAACCTGGGGAGCACCAGCAGATGATTTCCAAGAACGCATATATGGAACCGTATGCTTACCAAACGTTTCCAAATACTCAGCAGAATCAACCATTGCATCAATAACAGCTGCATGCCCGAACTCAGCTTGGAGAGCAATCAACTCAGAAATTTCTGATTGGTTATAAGGTACCCTTCCAAGCAGATGCTTGAAATCTAGTTCAATCGTCCGCATTGGAGAACAATTCGTATAAAAATTACGCTCATAGAACTCTGATTTTGCGATCCCTTTAACAAAGTCTTTCATGGCTATTTCACCATTTAAAAGCTGAGATTCCAACTCAACCGAACGCTCATAATCCATAAGATGAGCATTGCCATACACATGGATATAAGCAGCCTGGATAGCCTTTTGACAGGCTTCAGCAGAAGCATCGGTGAGCTCTCCTCTTGGCACTTTGGTCTCACATTCCTCATGCAACCTTGGCCCCATGGGAAGACTCATCTTTTCACAGCCAGCCTGAAGGAACTCCGCCCTCGTCAAAGAAATTTTGATCGGTGACTTTCGATCAAACTTAAAGGGATGACCTGTGGTCCGCTCTCCACCAAACTTCGTAATTATCGACTGAGAAGAGATCATTAATCGCTTAAATTAAAGCAAATGGACAATACTATATTTGTCAAACTTGCACCGAGAAGAAAACTACTCTGCAAGCAAATAGCAAATAAAGACATACATGTTTACGCGAATAAGGCTCAAAGGTGACTATTCCCTAAGCAACATGACCACATTTTGCTTTTTATATAGAAAAAAAACAAGGCGCCTAATATTCAAAAAATCATGCAGTTGGCATTGAATCCAAGATTCGAGACGTCGGCCGCATCACCCCACACACGCAACGACCTATACGAGAAGCCCGCTCTAGCCGCTCCGACGCTGGCAACAAGTGAAAACAAAATGGATCAAAAGGGAGCAACATCAGCCAATGGCTCATCGTCCACCTTCAAGTGAGTCAGCACACAACGCGTTGTGCAAACCTGATCAGAGAGATCACATTCGCTGATGCAAACAAAGTATTCATCAACCGCCTGCCATCGCTCAAAGATAGTGCTGTGACTGTGTTCTCCTTTAATTGAATGCATTTCCCTTCTGCAGCTTTGAGATATTTATGACGAGTTTCTTTTGGCGTCAAGCCTCACATTGCGCCGGGTAAACTACCTAGGAATATTTAACTAGCCAGAAAGAATCATTATCACTACACAAAACCATGGATTCCATAGAGGTTATGTTTGACGCCACAAACATGAAGGGGCAAGTTAGTAAGAAGAAGACCAACAGAACCGTGTTAAGTACCTATTGACTCTCAATCTGAGAAGAGTAGATACAAGTCAGTCGAAACGAACGTCATGATGACCATCTGTTCAGGCTTCTTTGACTGCTGTCTTCCTATTGACTTGGGAGAAAAGGCCAACAATTCCGAAGCACCGAAAACATCACATGAGATGAAATCTCAGCACGACATGTACTGGGATGAAAAGTGTGAAACCTCTCCAACAGCGCCTGGGTGCAAGGTTTACGAGAACTGACTGCTTCCTCGTTTCATTAGTTCTTACTTAGAGCAGATATGGGCGTCGACATGGCCAGAAACACCCTGTAAAGCCGCAACAAAGCGTCCTTTAAGGGGCGCTTTTTTCATGCCCTCCCATCCGTTGAGGGCCCGGCCAACACGGGTGCAGTGTCAGAGATGACGAGCAGAGGCAAAGTAGTGAGATGAAACGACTCCTCGTTCTGCTTCAGCGACTGACACGCGGACGTCAGAAACCCCCGCTCCATTCACCCGAGGAATTGGAATGCTTCAAACGTGATGCCCTTGAGAACAGGGGAAAGCACTACTGATGCAGGGAGCATTCGAGCTAGGGCTGGTGGCAATCCTTTTTGTAGGTCTTCAGGTTTGGTGGCTCAGCAAAGTTTTTTTGAATCGTCCGCGCCAGCCACGCCCCATGGGCAAGCCGATGCGGGCCAATTCACTTCAGAACAAGCGGAATGCCTTGGAGAAGCTGTTCGGGAAATCATGATCGCGACGATGCCATCAGCCGAACAAACCAAACGACAAGGGTGCTGGTTAGAACACCACAGACGCCTTGGTTGCAAACCAAATCACCATGCTTGCCATCGCGATCGTGCAACCAATCAAAGGAAGGGTGAGGGGGAGCTTCATGCGGAGACCTAACGGTTTCGCAGTATGAGGTTTATTTGCTCAGGAGAGGCAAAGGCTTCATGCCTCTTATCCCGAGATGGCTTGGACACTCCAAAGGGGATCTCCCACTGGCGTCTCCACGACGCCAAACAGCTGAAGCAGTACACAACACGCAAATATGATTGCCCAGACGAGGCTGAGTCGATGCCAGCATTTAGCTCAAGCGCTATATCTAGCGCCCAAAATTCGGCTCAAGAGCTACATCTAGCGCTTGCCGATAATTTCTTCCCAAGTGATTAATTCTGGTTGCTTTTTGGTTGGCTTGGAGGCATTAACTCGCGAAGCTGAGTCTCCACGCTCTGGAGTGAGTGATCTTCTGTTCATTGAAAAAAAGGTTATCGGTTCTCGCGCAGTGGTCCCTATATCGGGCGCTTTGGCGTGATCCATAACTAACACAACAACCCAACCAACGGTTGGCAAGGCTTGGTTGTGCTTCCCATGGAGATGAGTATTCAGGCAACGTCCTCAAAAGACCGCCATTGATCATGCTGGTTATCCAGCCATCTCTGACACAGGGAAGCCTCTTCCAATCGCTCGTCTTCCGAGTGTCATCTGATCTCGAACAACCCATTGCGCAAAGGTGTTGCTATTAGGACCGGGCCAGTATGCATATTGTTGAATAAATGGGTAATTGCATGGGGATGATTCAATTCTCCGCACGATGAATAAAGCCTCGTCATCCAACCATTGGCGCACTAATCGAGAGGATCCGTTGCCAACTCCTTGATAGGGAGGCAAAAGATTCTTATGAAGATGTCCCCAACATGAATCATTCTGATACGGGTATTGCCACACCTCCCAACGATCACAGGTGAGATAGGGTTGTACCTTGCAGTCTCGCAAAATAAGAAACCAATAGTGATCAGCGATAATCCCGGGAATACCAGGGATTGTTGCCGCTAGCAGCTCAACTTTGATCATTGTTGTTGGTGCAATCTGGCCCCATGAAGTAACCACGCCTCAAACACAATGTTTTATCCGTCTCAGATATCACCCCTGCAGTGATTATCGGAGCTCTTGAACCTCAAGCCAAGCATGACCAAATGCATCGGATGCATTCAGCGGTGAAACGCGACTAAGAAGTAGCTGGCCAGGCAGAGCAACCAACCTTTAGGTTTTCAAGCTGTTTAAACCGGGTTGGAAGCACTACAACTACACCAGCGGCATCCCGAGGCAATCCTTTGGCAGAACTTATGGAGATGTATCGGCGGGCGAATCAGGCTGAAACTGAGTATCAAGAATGGCTGGCGTGGCTGAAGCGTCAGGTCGGACAGGATCAAGGACACTCCAGTCAGCCCGACGAGACATCAGCGTCATAATTAAGACGTTGCCGTGGCTCAGCGCTTCATCAGGGTCCGAATCGAAAAGCTGTAGGAACTGACCATTAGGCACCTACGACTTAATAGATCGGAATCATGTTGCCTGCCCCCAGTTGAAGCCGAAGCGCTGACTGACTGCAGCATCCATTTCCTTGCGGACTTGAACCATGGCCTCACGAGCAAACGCCTTGTCATTCTCCTGAGCCGTGATGATCTGCTTGGTAAGAGAGCGAAGCTTTTCGATATCGCCACAAGCATCAATCTCACGAAATGCTGCTTCGAGGTGGAACCTCTGCTCTACTGATAAATGATGGTTGGTCATGAAAATGAAAGTAAATTAAACCCCGAACTGGATGTGGGGCTTTGCTTTAAAGACTGATCAATCAAGCCGTCGTAATACTGAATGGTGCCGCTGGATCACTTGTGGGCATCGGATCGGCTTGTCCTTCTGCTAAAGCTTTGGCACGGCGATACATTTCGCTGTTCGTTGCTCCCTTGGCTTCCATTGCTGCCGCAACAACAGCCCAATTCCGAATTTCAGTTGTCATCTTGCCCGTAAATTATCTACTCAATTAATCTCGCAACTGCTCATCGCCACTGCGAGGTAGAGAACCGTCAGGGAACCGAACAACAGAAGAAGGTGAGATTTGCTAGCAGAGGAAATAGGAGAAGATCTACACAACAGACTGCACTTCACTCAGATACCGAACATGATTCATGCCAACACTGCTTGAGTCTGCACCTGGACCAACTCTCAGATGATGAAGAGCGAGTCGACTCTTTATATTCCTCATCCCCTTACGCAGGGAATGAGGTGGGACTTCAGAAGCAAGGGCATAAATCAAAATTCGGACCTGGCTTGCAGAGAGGTTCAATCTCTCGAAATCCATGGTTGCCAGCGCTTTGGCCCCAGTGCCCACCGAGACCAGTGGGAAAGTTCAGCACCTCTCCTCCAAGTTAATTGCTACATCTTCAAGCCGGACTAAAGAATTGGCAATCGCATGGGCCAATGGTTGGCTCAGTTCATCAGGGCACAAGCAAAACCGACAAAGCTGGATCACAGACCCTTAGAAACACGCTTTAGCTACAAAACGTCGCAGGCATGCAGCAATAAAAATTGGTATCAGTTGAGACAGCTAAAAGTGAATCAATTGATACAACGTAAGAAGATCCGTTTCCTACCAAATTGAGATGAAAAAGGTCCAAGTTCAAATGTCTAACAAATGCCATGCCGTCCTCAAGGACTATGCGAATGCATGGGACATGACCATGTCAGAAGTGATGTATGAGGCAATCAGATCATATATTCATAAAGACTCTGAATTTTTTGAACATATCCATTCCCTACTGGCCTTTCGAGGAATACCAATAGATAAACGTACTGGCAAACAATGTTATGGCCATTTATGCTTTGCTTGTAAACACAGAACCGCATGCGGAACAGGCTTATACGTGGGGAGCTGGGAGATGAATAATGATGCTAAAAAATATATCGCCCTTCATCCTCCCAAAAGCACATCAAGCCTTTGACTTCAGCCTAAAGAATTAGTCCTTAAAGACACTACATAACTTAGCTCCAAGAATAAATCAACCGAGAATTCACTCTTTCTGCCAATTTAAAGCAACAATTAACGAGCAAAAAGTTGTATAATCACAATGCTTTATGGATAAAATTATCGAAATGCAAAATAGTGAGTACTCTTAATATATCCACAAGGAAGCAGCAGGCAAAGGCCAACAACTGCCAGCATCAGAACCGTCATTGCAATAATTCGTAGTTGTTTTTACAGCTATGCGCAAAAGGATTATCAATACCATCAACACACCTCAAAGCCACCGGCTAGTTCGAATTAAAATTAATCCATCAATCAGTCGCAATATCGATGTCGCTTTCTGTAGACAAATTCACAACCACAAGGAAAGCGAGTTTATTAGAGCAAGCTAAAGATGCAATTTCAGCTATAAAGAAGAAACAAACATCAATTTCTCCACAAGAAAGCGAAGCCACAAAACAATTACCACAGAACCAACAAATACGATAAAAAGAGAAACTTAGCATTCAAGAAAATAAAATTACACAGGACTTCGAGGAGGCGAAAACAGGATATTGCACTGAAAGAAAGATGACAATATTTGAAAGAGTCGAATATTGCATGCAACTATTTTATGCGCATTTATTTATTTAATTGATCGTCTTTTAGTACGCCAATAAAGCGATATACATCTATAACAACACTCCTATCAAGACAAGTCGAATCAAGACTGAGTTCTTCACTATTTTGTGCCTAGCAGGTCAAGTATTCTCAGGTGCATTATGAAATTCAGATGTGCCAGCCTGGATATGCATCCAAGCTTCTTCTGCTGAGTCGGCAAAGTGAAAGAGCTTGAGGTCGTTAAGGGAGATCAAGCCAGACTCAGCGAGAAAGTCGAAATCAATTAACCGCTCCCAGAACTCTCTCCCAAAAAGAACGATTGGCATTGGACTTTTTGTACCAACTTGCCTCAGAGTTAAAAGTTCAAATAATTCATCGAGAGTTCCATAACCACCCGGAAACAAAACTGCTCCAACAGATCGCATCACAAAATGAAATTTTCTAATCGAAAAATAATTAAATTGGAAGCATAGTTCAGGAGTAATATAAGAATTTGGATGTTGCTCAAAAGGCAACGAAATATTCAAACCGATGGATCGACAACCGGCCTCAAATGCACCTCGATTCGCAGCCTCCATAATCCCCGGGCCTCCACCAGTCACAATCACATGGGATGAACATCTTGCATGTTTATCTACCGTTGATTGACCATACTTAGAGGCTAAATATGCAAAATCTTTGGCCGCATTATAAAAGCGAGATAAACCTAAAAGGCCTTCGCAACTACGGACTCTCTGGTTAAGGCTTATCGATTCAGGATTTTGCTTTAATAACTGCTGAGCTTCAGCAAGCTGCTTCTTCGCATTGTCTGGATCAACAATTCGCGCCCCTCCAAAAACAATAATTGTGGATGTAATGCCAGCCAATTCAAGATGTTGCTCTGGCTTACTAATTTCAAGCAGCATTCTTACGCCACGCATTTCATCACTATTCAAAAGCTGTTGGTCTTCATGAGCTATTTGATAAGTAGGTGAGCGCATAATTGCCTCCAAATTAGACTTTGTAATATCTGAGTTTTTACTAAATTTGCTCATAAAACTCCAGCTAGTTTCGCCTACTAATAAATCAAAGCATGTTTGCTGCTAATTCGGCAAGTGGACTGCGTTCACCCTTGCTCAATGTAATATGTCCGACAATATTTTGACCTTTCAATTTTTCCGCGAGCCAAGTCAACCCATTGCTGTCCGAGTCGACATAGGGATTATCAATCTGATTTGGATCTCCCGTAAAGACTAATTTTGTTCCTTCTCCTGCTCTTGTGACGATTGTCTTGACCTCTAGTGGTGTAAGGTTTTGAGCCTCATCAACGAGTATGTATTGATGGGCTATTGATCTCCCTCTAATGTAATTAATAGCCTCTACTTCAATCAATCCCATTCCCTTCAAGTCTTCCCATGAATGAGTACTATTATTTCTCACATGCTTCTTGGATCGATCTCCTTGCTTGTCGATACCTGAACCAGTCAAGTAGTTCAGATTATCAATAATTGGCTTCATCCATGGCGCCAGCTTTTCTTCAAGGCTTCCAGGTAGATATCCAAGCTCTTTTCCGAGTGATATTGGTGGCCTTGTTACTAACAACTTATCATATAAATTTTCATCAGCAACGAGATGTAGCCCCACAGCTAATGCAAGAAGCGTTTTCCCTGTTCCCGCTTTACCAACAAGACTCACAAGTTGAACATTTGGATCGAGCAACAAATCCAAGGCAAAGCTTTGCTCAAGATTTTTCGACTTGATCCGACCAAGCCTTGCTCTCTTCAACCATTCTAAGCCTTTAATACTTTTTGTTTCTGCATGATATCTACCCAAATATGTGTGGCCTTTTTGGCCTTCGCCATTAAAGACAACTCCCTCATTTGCTCTTAATTTAGCCTCCAGTAGTTTTGGACTTGAATCAAGCGTTAACGACCCGGTGCTATTGAGACTATCAATGACTTCGTCATTTACATGAATCGTTCTAAATCCCCTGTATAGATCTTTAACATCAATTAAGTCGTTCGTGTAGCTTTCTGCCTTAAGGCCAACTGCATCTGCCTTAATTCTCAAATTTGTGTCTTTAGAAATTAGTACAACTTCATTTTCATCACCTAACATCCTTTTATTTTGTTCTTCCAGTGCTACAGCCAATATTTTATTATCGCCGCTATCCCCTTTTAATTCAGGTGGCAGGCGATCGGTCGTTTCTTTTCTACAAAATGCAACTTTTAACGTGCTTCCAATTCCATGATTAATGGAGACCCCATCGGCCAGATTCCCTTTCGCTCGGAAGGAATCCAACAACCTGGAAACACGCCTGGCGTTTCTACCCTTTTCGCCCGGATCCTTTTTAAATCGATCAACCTCTTCAATCACTTGAATTGGGATGATCACTTGGTCAGAGCCAAACCTCCTTGGTGATTCAGGATCATGGAGTAACACATTTGTGTCGAGGATAACGGTCTTTTTTTTGATCATAACGATCACCGAGTTCTCAAATAGTTTTCAATGATTTGGCGCTTCATCGATCACCTAGAAGCGCCATCAACTACCATTGCAGGGCCTAGCTCTCATAGATCTTGCAACCAGGTTTCGCAGGATTTTGATGACAAACTTTATCCCAATAGTTTTGAACTTTATGGGGCATAGGCTTAGAAACCGCGGAGGTGGTGGTTTTTTTATTGGGGAATTGGAAACACTTCATGAGATTCATCACAACCTCCTTTCCTTTCTTCTACTTTGACTCAGACAATTGATCTCGAGAGATGTGGTGATCCGAAGGCTTCGGTGCGGACTTCACACCCATCTGTTGCATAGCCATGGCGGCTGATCTCCGAGTCCCTTAGGGATCAACGAACCCTCAGAGCATGGCTGAAAAAGTAGAGTGCATGCAAACCATCAAGAAGGCCTAAGCCTCTTTCACAGCCGTTGGTGGAAACCGCCACGATTAGTGGCCGACCCACGTCCATCAGGCCATGCATGATCCCCGCACCGCCCTGTTACTGCACAACAAGGGGCTATGGCAGGGATGTTTTATGCGTCTCAACAGCAATGGCATCGAAGACGATCGATTTTTCACGTCGCTGGACGTGCAAGAAAAGGATGGTTTGATTGAAAGCTGCCTCACCTATAAGCGCACAGGACAACAGCGGTCGATGAACTTCGAGACCGTACCTTTCACCATGCAGGTGAACTCCTCGGGTGCGTGGTCACTGGGTCCCAGCTCTGTCACACCGTTTGGTTGGGTCGGAGAGCTGAGCGTTGTTTCTGGTGAAGAACGTCGGCGAATCGTTGCCCGCTATGGGCACCACGGTGTGGATCAGGTGGTGTTCATCATTGAGACCAAGAGTGGGGGCGAAGCCATCCCTCCCTCACAGCCGATTCAATGTGAAACAGTGCCCTGCGGAGACTGGCTGATTTGGCAGCCGGAACCTGGGGTGGAGGTGTTGCTTGATGCACGGGATCGACAAATGGGTAACTGCACGGCTTGTGGGTTGCGATGGCTGGACGCCAACGGACAACATCAACAGATCGTGCGGCGCTACGACAGCACAGGTCAGCTCGAATCCCTTTCAGACGTATGGCCATAAAACAATCACCTCCAAAAAAGACGTTGCCAAGATCTGGGCAAGCAACCTTTTTCACGACATTGATCTGATGATTCAAATCGATAGATCTAATGTTACACAAACATCAAGACTAAATAAATAAATAAACAAACTCTCAAGCCAGCTTAAATTTATCATAAATCAATGCTTTTCTCAGCAAAGGCTACACTCAGAATGCGATAGATTTGTGAGCATTTGCATGAACATGATCCGGCCCATCTTTCATGATGGCTTCGACAACTTCCCTCATTAAGGCAGGTTGACGATCAGCTCTCGGCCTCCACATGCTGTTCGACTTATTCCAATGACGAAGAGCAGTGGGTACGGCTGGTTGGTTCAACCACTCATTCGACTGCTCGATCAACATTCTTCAGTATGTCTTCAGTGCCTCAACCTCTACTGCTTCCCCCAGAAGAGCAGCAAGTTCATAGTCGATCAGGGTTGTGATAGCAAACACCCAGTAAATGATGACGGCGATATGACGCGCCAAAAAGCTGTCGCCCCAGTTTTTCAAGCCATTGAGATCTGTTGCAAAAATATCTTCAAGGGTTTGTTCATTTGTAACTTAATAGATTGCCAGCTTGAGTGTTTCACGAATACGACCTTTTGGATCAGGGTCGATGGTTTCTAAATAATGACCTCAAGCGAGGCTGGCCGTCATTCATTAGCCCTATACCAGACAATATTGAGAAGGCTTTCGCCAATTTCAACAATCTTGTGTGCAACTTCTGCCTTCCATGCCTGCATTTCCAATCAGATACCACAATTCTATATTTATTTCTAGATCCATAAAAGGACGTATTCTTGAAGTACTCCTTAAATTTTCAGGATCATTCAATTCCTAAGTTTCTTGCACGGCCATCAAAGCAAAATGCTTCATGAATCACCCGATGACAACAATAAAACTGAAAGGCGATCCACAAGGAAGCTAAGACTTGTCGTGAAACTCACGATCTGCCAATAGCCTTCACGAGTTAAGCTGGAGACGTCGTATGAAAAAATCCGACATAAAAAATCCAGTTGCAAAATCAATTACAACTGGACATTCAAGAAATGGACAAGAACACCAAACTTCAGTCTGGTTCAGCAATCCAGAAATTTTATAGAGAACACTCTATAAAATTTGATCAGCAATCAAACACCTTGCACATGGGTGAGCCAGGATGCGTATCGCAGATATCATCAAGCAACTTGTCTTTGTGACGGTTGGCTGGATTATCTAAACCACCATTCTCCTTCGGATCAAATTCATCGGGAGAATGCTTTTCGTTGGTGCTGTAGGGGACCTTGTACTTTTCGTACTTGTCTGTGATGTCTGTCATGACTAAATGTCTAACAAATTAACCCTATCGAGCAGTCACGAAAAAGTCGTTAAATGAATATGTTATTCAGATCTGATGGCATCAGCGATCACATTTTGACGTTGTGCGCCTGCAACGGTGAGGGTTTTAGCACTGAAGTGATATCCCTGCAGACCCTCAACGACGCTCCAAGTGCACCATCCAAACCTGCTGCGTCATGTACAGCACAACGTTGGATCGACGCATGAATGTGGTTCAGCTTCCTAACCTTGCGCCCAATACAACCAGGGCCAAGCCATGCAGGCGATTTTCAACGGAACTGTGCTGGCTGACAGCGATGACATCGTGATGGTGGATGGAAATCCTTATTTCCCTCGAGCTTCGATGGAGACTGATCTCTTTCGCGAGTCAGATCTCACAACGGTCTGTGGCTGGAAGGGCACGGCCCGCTACTGGGATGTGGTGGTTGGGGATCAAGTGATCAGCAACGTCGTATGGGCTTATGACACTCCCAAGCCCGACGCTGAGTCGATCCGTGAACGCTTTGCCTTCTACCGCGGCAAGGGGGTGGAGCTGCGATGACCCATTTCAAACGCTTGGATGCTGCATCGAGCTGGGCTTGAGGACGGTACAAATTCAAAAGTGTTCAATGCTGACTGCAACAAGGAATTTGTCCGAAGATCATGCATTGATGCGAAAACCTCTCTTCACGTTTTGCGCTTTCTTACTGGTCTCGGCGGGATCGGTTCGGGCTGCTGAACCGATCCGTCTTGTCGTTATTCCGTACGACGCCTCATGGGGATCTCGTCGTCTTCCGGTTGCTCCATTCCCACAGCTGCTACCCCCTCCACCACCAGAGATAAAACCGATAGTTGCCAACCAAATATCCGTTCCGCCACCCAGCAAAAAATGGTGCCGAGGCGGCTGCTGAGTTGATTAACACCAGTGTTTTTCCGTGCTGAGAGCAACGATCAGAGCTGGTATCTCATATGGGTCAAACTGGATCAATCCAGAGAGGACCGATGAAACATCTTCTGCTGATCACGCTGGCTCTGGGGGCACACGCACTCCTCGTCACCGCCAAGGGTGATGCCGCGTATGTATCTGAAAAAATCTTCAATGAAAAATTCGACAAGGCGCACGCCAAATGTGCCAATGTTGATCTAAGTTTTTCAAGTGAATTTCGCTGGTGCTTAAATCGAGAATTAGAAGATGTTTATATCGACAGTAGAGACATTCAGTAAAATGCTAAAAGTTTCCGTTTTCCAAGGCCATACCGTTTTGCGACGCTATCATTTTAAAAATTTCAATTTGAAATGAAATCTTTCCCAACCGGGCAAAGTCAGCAGATGTCGAAGAACTTGTTGGGAATAACTGGGCTGGCCGTAGGTGGGATTGTGATTCTTTCAAGTGTGTTTGTCGTTCCTGCTGGGCAGGTTGGTGTTGTTACGACCCTTGGAAAGGTCTCAAAAACACCAAGGCTTCCAGGGCTGAATATTAAACTGCCCTTTATTCAGAGCTCACACCTCTTCAGTGTAAGAACACAAGTCGTGCCTGAGAAATTCTCAACACTCACCAAGGATCTTCAGGTGATTGAGGCAACTGCAACGGTTAAATTCGCAGTCAAGCCCAACGAAGCTCCGCGCATTTACAGCACGATTTCTAGTAGTGATGCCAGTATTTATGGTCGCGTTATTCAGCCCTCGCTTCTGAAATCTCTGAAGTCAGTCTTCTCAAAGTATGAGCTCAACACAATTGCGACAGACTGGAACACAATCTCGACCTTAGTGGAAAAGAGTGTGGCAAAAGAGCTCAATAAATTCGACTATGTCGCGGTCAAGGGATTGGATCTTACAGGCCTTAAAATCGCGGAAGAATACCGATCAGCGATTGAGCAAAAACAAATTGCGGAACAACAATTGCTAAGAGCTAAAACTGAAGTGAAAATTGCGGAGCAAGAAGCCCTTAAATTTGAAACCCTCAATAGGGGATTAAATAATCAGGTTTTGTATAAGTTATTCCTGGATAAATGGGACGGCAAAACAAAAGTTGTTCCTGGTATTCAGGGTGGAACCCCACCAGTCATCGTTGGGAATTGACTATCGCCTGTACAACACATCAATGCCTTATCAGCACTGATAGGAAGACCTTAATCAGTTGACGCACCAAAATTTCTCTGCATGCCAAACAAACCTTGGTTCCAAGCCAACATCCACGCTCCCGGCACAGGCTTGGCGCTGTTGATGATTGCGTTCTGCATGTTGATTCAGACCATCCCTTCGGCGATCTGTGTCCTTACCCCGAGGGCTGGTTGGGATCCACCGTTGTCTCCGGAGAGAGTCAGGTATTGCAAGGGCGGCTGATTGGCAGACTCTTTTGACGTCTATTCGGAGAGTTATTGTTATCTGCAATACGAACTGATTGTGATGCAGTTCACAAACAAAACTAATTAAAACGACTTTAATGGGTTATTCGAAAATTTAGAGTGAAACTAAAATTTCACAACTTTTCTGGAGAATCGAAAGCACTTTTTATTTTTTTGATCTGTTGGTATTTACTAGCCCCAAGCCTTAAGTATCTAATGCTTGCAGGGTCTTATCAATCCCACTTTATGATCACGGTAGAGACAGCTCAGGCTTGGCACGAGCGCACATTCAACTAGGCAGCTTGAATGAAGCTTGACTGTCGAATAATCTTTATATGACGTCTCCTCAAGTCGTAATCAATATTGTGTCAATTTTCTTTAGGCTTACCCGGAGCTCGGAAGATGGTCTCGACAAGAACTTATGAGCCTTTGTTGATTATAAACAGACGGCAATTTTACATTTGGCAGTGACTATACTTTAGGTATTTGGACCAGGAATAGGGGGCATCAATCCCCTGCCGTCCGCGATAGTCAATTAAGATCGGCCTTACACAAAGAACTCTTATTTTCTTGGGTAAAAATTATTTGATCTTGCAAAATCAGCCAACAAGACCATAAAGAAATGGTTAACGATTTTTGTAAATTTCCATCTGTTCTGGGCAAACAGACAAGATATAACCCGTTAACTGAGAAGTAATTCTATTTCGTTCTGAGTCTGAAGGTTCTATCGGAATATCCTCGTACTTCATCGATGTTTGCTCTTCAAAAAGAGCAGCGATCTTATCTTCGTCTGCTGCGTAAAATTCGTTAACGCCCATCTTGCAGATGTTCTTTGCTGTCCATTGAGCAATAATTGATTGCTGTTCTCTGGTTGTACTGCTCAAGGCTCCTGGGCAATACGCCGATAAGATTAAAAGAACCATTAAAGCTCTCTTCATGCGATTCTATTCAAGGAACCTTAATTGTAATCCAAATAGAGAGAATTACGATTGCGAATTGTCTAAATACGTAGCATAGCCATAGTCCTGAGAAGGCTATTCAAGCGAACTACTATCAATAAATATAGGCTCAAGCTTCATATTGAGACAGTTGCGGATTTTTAAAAAATCCATGTCAACATTTGCACATTCTGCAAGCACCCTGTCAACCTTACTTTTGATTTTTTAAGACAAGCCAACTGGATTAGCCTTGGCAGGGGGATGTATCAGATTAGATCCGATACTTACCACAATTATTAGATATAACTTATTTATCGACATGCCATGGCTTTACATGTACTACTTATATGGTCATCACGGACCTTACGTCAAGTTCATTCGTCAATGAACTCTGTTGTGGGTACTCCTTCGACAGAAGCAACTGTCACCCAAACAATTGTTGGTTCGTTGCCGACATTTTCAACGTAATGAGGCTCATTGGCGCCTTCAACAAATGCCTCACCCGGCTTGAAAATAGTTTTGATTTCAGTCCCGTCAGGCTGTAGGCGAGTGTTGAGTAAAGAACCCGACCTCACGCCTTGCACGTAAACCATCATTGGGGCGGCGTGAGTATGCATGGGAATCTTGCCCCCAGCAGGAATTTCAACTCTGTAAAGGCGCAACTCTGGTTTGCCCGCTGGATATTTAAGAGCAGTTCCGTTCAGAGTCTCAGAGCTTTTAAATACCTCTTGGATTGAAGGCTTGGTTGAAGTGGGCGACGTCTCGCCCTTTTGATTAGGACTACATGCTGCCAATGTCAGGGCAATGGTGCCGAATGCAAGAAGGCGCTTCATCCAAATAAAGAGGCTGGATGCATTCTGGCTGAAACGATCGAAATAACCATTAATCCGGTTAATTCGATGACACCAAAATGCTGTAATGCACAACACATCGATTCCTTAAAGACGTGGGTTACAAATAAAAAGTCAGGTGAAGATTACACGCCTCACTTGGCAACGGGAACGTAGTCCGCGCTGCGTTCCCGTTTGGTATGGGCTTGTTCAGCCAAGTCGTAACGAACTGGTGTCTTGGGTTTGCCGCCACATAGTGAGCCGTCGTGGACGTATTGGCATGACCAAGAGATCCAGCCAAAACGAACACATCACACCCACACCTCATGACATGTGTGGCGTGGGTATGCCTCTAATAGTGCGGATGCAGATGAAAACCAGCCGGTCTGCCCCACTTGCGGCAAACATCGCCCCCGAGAAGCTTCAGATTCTCACCACCTAAGAGAACCAACTTAAGAGAGAGATATAGGCCGCCACCCTGCCCCACCCTTGGATTGGTAGCGAAAAAGGCAGTGCCACTAGCCATGAGGATCGCCGCTTCTATCACTTTCTGGATCATGGTCAGCTTTCACTTGATGATTAGATTCTGGGCTGCCGCACAGCAGTGACAGCCCAAAACAGGGGCCTCTAAAGATTTCTTGCAGAATCCCTAAGAATCCCTGATAAAAGATGTATTAAAAGTCTCGATAACTTAAAAAGGGTTCAGGCGAGACAACACCATGAGATTTGTATTTCTGCTATTTGTGCAATGACTTTAGCTGGGACACTAATTAATTCAACTTGGACACCTTACGCTCAAAACATTATTAATAGGGGTACAAATAACGAGCAAGTTTACTACTATATCTCAGATTCAAGCACACTCATTCCAGGCTATATTGACTGGGCTCAAAATTACATCAAGCAAGTCGATGCCATTATTGACCTAGACTTCATTGAAACAGGCAATATCAACAACTCAACAATTAGTTTTCATGTTAGAAATCATATTCCGTCAGATGAAAATATTCTTGGAAGGTGCTCTCTAAAAGGCACATGGATTGAAGCAGATACATACCTAAGCAATAGGGCGACAACAAACAGCAATTACAATACTTTCATTCACGAGTTCGGTCACGCCCTTGGATTAGGAGAGCCAGGTTATGACACGCGTTGGGACCAAGATGACACATCAATGTCGTACAATTCAAGCGATATTACTGGTGATTTTAATATAACTTATACCTCAAATGATTGGGACGCCTTATTAAGCATATGGGGTAGCGAGGACCATGCTAAATCTGGAGATTCAGCCGCTAATTTGCTTTTTGGGCAACGGGGTGACACTCCCTCCGAATCTATCTATGGGCTTGATGGAAGTGATCTTATATTTGGATTTGGCGGAAAAGATTCTTTAATTGGAGGCAACGGAAGCGATACTATTTATGGGGGTTACGGAGGAGACATTCTTGACGGTGGAAATCAAGATGATGAAATTTATGGGAGCCATGGAAGTGATTATATTCTTGGAAGGGCTGGCTCCGATAATGTTTTTGCAGGACAGGGTGCAGATACGATATTCGGTGGATCTGGCGCAGATTTCATAAGAGGAGGTGGAGGTCCAAATAATATCGACGCAGGAGAAAATGATGGACAGCAAGATCATATTTATATTTATACTGACGTTGAAACAAATGGCCGACCAAACGACGGTAGTTTCATGGATCTTGTCGAAAATATAGAGGAAAATGATAGGATATACATCTTAGGCAATGAGATAATCGACAATCTTGGCTTCGTAGATAATGGCAATTTTGTAGATATCTACCATAACAATTCGATCGAAGCGCGGCTGTTAAATACCGATCTAAATTCCAGCCAAGTCGAGGAAATGACATCATTTTTCTAACAAATTTTCGATATTAAGCCAGAATTTTTGCGAAGCAAGTCGCACAAAAACTAAACACTAACTCTCCACTATATGCATCAGAAAACGCCTGCGACATTAAACATTTCCTCGACCTGCATAACGAATCAGGATCTAAACCCAAATCAGTGATGACATCTTGAATTAGTTCTCATGTGAGGTGAAACCACTCGGTGCGTGTTGTTGACCGACGCCAGTTGTCCACAACATCCAGAACTGGTGCTGGATCGATGTGATCATGGATTTTTCTAATGACTGCGGTGCTGTTGAAGGAAACTCACACACGGCTATGAACCAAAAAGTGCTCATCACCTCAGTGACTCCAGGAATCTCAACAAGCCAAATGCCCAGCCTCACCAAAGTCCTTGGCGAGAGTCACCTCAGTTCTTTTGTCTTGGAGCGGTGGGCGCAACGCCATATCCAAAAGCGTTATGCGGTAGCTCCTGTCTGCCCTCCCGAGGACGACCTGAAAGAACAGGATTGATTACTTTGCCTGCAGGCATCGACAGGTAGAACCCGGGGTCTGGGCTGCCAACTCCGATGCTGTCCATCCCTAACTGGCACTGTGCCGATTCCCTGCGTTAAGTGCATAAAGTGAGAAAAAAACTTACAGGGTGAAAACAAGGTCACACTCCCACTGAGTTTTCGGAACCCCTGCATTTGGAGGGGGTTTTGTTTTTAAGAATGAATTGAATGCAAATCGTTGATTTTATACATTAAAATACAAACTCGGGGCTGCACCCGTGAGCACAAAAAAGAGGGGGCATGTGTGAACTGTCCCCTCTTTTAATGTCCAGAGTTAATTGTTAACGACTTTACGCAACTGTAGTTACGTCAGAACGGGCCATCAACCCAATTTGAGAGATGAACTCTCACCAGGCTCAGCAAGAACGTAGTGAGATGTGGTTCCCGTCGAGCTGCGGCCGAGCGTTGCCGAAAGGGTAAAAACATCAACCCCGCGTCTAATCGCAAAAGTGGCATGTGTATGGCGGCATCTGTGCGGTGTGAGCCGGACATTTACCTCCCGTCCCCACATAGCCATGCGAGCGGCCACCGCCTGACGGGTCAATGGGCCATTCCTTTTATTACTTGGAAAAAGCCAGTCACCAGGCTCGCCGCGGCCCAACGACTCGAACAACTCCAGCGTTTCAGTACTGACGCGGATGGTGCGGGGCTTGCTCCCCTTACCCAGAAGACGAACGTTGCCGCCTTCATCCAGCGGCTCAATGTCCTCCCACCGCAGACGGCACAGCTCCGATACACGGCACCCGAGCAAATACGACCCACGGACCATGACGTAGTCCCGCGCTGCGATGGCTGACCCCTTTACCTTTGCGGCACTGATGACCCCAAGAACTGATGTCAGATCAGACTCAGCCAGCGGTTTGGCCAGCTTTGGTGCCGACATTCCTGTTCTTCGGGGGATTGGGTTGCGCGGCACTCCTGACACAGCTGATCTCGTAAGTTCCGACGCCCATCGGTAGAGGGCGCTCACCGCACTGACCCGCCGATTGAACGAGCGGGGTTTCAAGCTGCCAATGGCAACTTGTTCCCGCAGAAGGGACACCCAGTCATCCACCAGAGCGGGATCGAGTTCCCTCAGGTGTAGGTGTGGGTGGTTCCGATCGCGCCAGCGGACGAAGTGCCGCAGCTCTCGGCGGTAGCCGTCTTGGGTCTCTTTCGACCCCGTGCGGGAGCACTGCTTCAGGAATCGCTTCAGGAGGAGCTTGTCCCCCCAGAGCACGGCACCGACCTGAGCGGCATCGAACATGCGGCTGACGTAAGCCAAAGCCTCTGCCTTGTCCAGCCCTGCCAGCACCGGAGGGAGAGTGGCATCGTTTATCGCATCACCGCGATTTAGAGGAAGTGGCGTAACGCCCACTTCTCTTGCGGTGGAATAGTTTGAGGGGCCTTCCAGCCCCAACGAGTCATTTGGGTGATAAGGCTGACCTCACCCCATCTCCCTTAAAAGGGTCAGGCAGCAACAGGGGCTGCTTGACGGGAGAAACGTACGATGTTGTTCGCAGTTACGAGATTTGCTCTAACCGAGCAGGCTTCAGTCACCCTCCTTATGTCCCGTCGAAACCATTGCAGCCCCAAGAGGGGGGATGAATGGAGCTGAGCGGAATCGAACCGCTGTCCGAAACACTGGTGTGAATCACCTAGTCCGGCAAACCGGACCCTGTCATTCTGACAGCATTGGTCATCTGGAGCACAACACACCGTGGGTCGTGAGAACCGGCTGTCGGCGGTAGCAGTGCTTCCCCAGGGCCTCGAAGCCGCTGGCTGCGACGAACTCTCCAAACTCGGTGCCCATGAGGTGCGCCCACTGCGGCGTGCTGCCGAATTTCAAGCCTCCATGGCTTGCCTGTATCGCCTCCACCTCCAAGCTCGACTGCCTTTTCGGCTGCTTCGGGAGATGGCCAGCTTTCCTTGCCAAGGGCGGGACGATCTCTATGACGGCATCCGTCGCGCCCTCAATTGGGAGCGTTGGCTGCACCCTTCGATGAGCTTTCGCGTCGATGTCACCGGGTCAGCCCCTGGGCTGAATCACAGCCATTACTCGGCCTTACAGGTAAAAAATGCTCTCGTGGATCAGCAACGAGACATTTGGGGGGAACGCTCCTCCATCGATTTGGAGGCACCTGATCTTTCCCTGCACCTCCATCTCAACCGCGAAACAGCAGTGTTGAGCTTGGATGGCAGCGGTGGAAGCCTGCACCGTCGGGGCTATCGGGCCGCCATGGGCGTAGCGCCCCTGAAGGAAAACCTCGCCGCTGGACTGATCCAACTCAGCGGCTGGGACGGCTCCGTTCCGCTTGTTGATCCCTGCTGCGGCTCCGGTATTTTGCTGATCGAAGCCGCCCTCATGGCCCTTCAACAAGCACCGGGTCTCGGTCGCAACTTTGGCTTAGAGGGTTGGGCAGATTTTCAATCCGAACTCTGGCAAGAGGAGTGCGAGAGAGCTCAACAACGCCGCCGCCGAAACCTCAACTTGCCTCCCTTATTAGGAATCGAACAGGATCCACTGGTGGCCGAACAAGCTCGCGTCAATATTGCTGCCGCTGGCTTGGAGGGGGTGATTGAGATCCGCGATGGATCGTTCACAGAGCACCACTTACCGGCAGGTCCTGGCGTTTTGGTGTGCAACCCCCCCTATGGACAACGCATTGGTGAAGAGGAAGAACTCGACCACCTCTACAGCGCCCTGGGTGGATTTGTTCGAGAGCGAGCGTCGGGCTGGCAACTCTGGTTGCTCAGTGGCAATCCCAAGTTGACGGGGGGGCTGCGCATGAAAGCCTCAAGGCGCATCCCGGTCAGCAATGGTGGGATCGATTGCCGCTGGTTGCACTACGCCATTCGCTAGCAAGCGATCAAGCCCGACCGATCAGCGCCCGCACTGTTTTCATCACACCCTCCAGCGTTTGCGGCAGGAACGGCCCCTTCAGCACCTGTCCGCCGATCCGCAAGCTGATTCCCGCAAACAGCAAATTACCCACGGCCAAGGCGATCAGCGCCTGACTCAAATCGAGGCTCCAGCGCTGCTGAATCCAAAGCAACAAGGCACCTTCGCCAGCCAGCAGGGCCAGCAGCATGGCGGTGCCACCCATCGCCAAAAACAAGCCGCCGCTGATCAGACGCCGCTTCTCGCGATCCACTTCTTGGAGAGCGATCCGCACATGCAGATCCATCACCGATGCGGCCAAGGCGGTGACCCGACCCGCAGCACCGAAACCCCGTGGAGATTGTGATTCAGCCATCAGGAGTGACGACCCCCACGAAGCATGGCGCCAACCAACACGCCTACACCGAGGGCGACGCCAACGGCCAATAGGGGTCGTTGGCGAACGGGGCGTTCAATCCTCGGTCGAAGCGTGCTGTTGAGCTCATCCAAGAGTTGCTCTAACTGCTCCTCAAGCGGATCAAGGGTGTCGGCCAAATGCTTGCTGCGATCTCCGGCGCTATGCATCAATTCCTCCAGTTGCTCCCGCGCTCCTTGGGGAGTGAGGCCCGTATTCCGCTCGATCAAACGCACCAGCTCCTCAACGCTGCCACGGGTTGCTTCGAGGGTGTGATGGGCCAACTCAGGCCATCGCTTCTGAATGGTGGGCAGCAAGCTCTCGAAACGGTCGCGGAAGTGGTGCTCGAAGTTGCCGTTGGGCTGCGGCGAGGTCGAGTCCATAAAAAACGCCGATGAACAGGAATGCCTAGAGACTAGGGAGCCTGCAGCGTCTAGGAAACTCCATGCCTCGCTACGCCTTGTTGCGGCATACGGGAGCCCCTGACGATCCGAGTGGCTGTCATTTCGATCTGTTATTGGAAAACGGAGCGAACTGCCGCACATGGCGATTGGCTGAGATCCCGATTGTCAACGCTGCAGAACAAGACGCCATCCCGTTAACTGCCCATCGTTTGATTTGGCTGGAGCCCCGCAGTGCTGCAGTCTCAGGAGGACGGGGGTGGGCCGAACGCATTCGCGCGGGTCGATATCAAGGCAGCCTGCCCACCGACGCGAACGAGCCTGTGGAGATCACCTTCATGGATGGCGATCTCAGCGGACACCTCAAAATCGTCCAAGGTCGTTGCCGGCTCTCCAAGCCTTGAGATTTCCAAAAGCTCCGCTAAATTTTGGTTGCTGACAGCCCGTTTTCCTGTTGGTTTACATCAATCAGGTTGGCTTAAAGCACTTCAAGTCCTTTGGTGGGGCGATGACGATCCCTCTCGAAGAGGGATTCACCGTTGTGACCGGCCCCAATGGATCCGGCAAAAGCAACATCCTGGATGGCGTGTTGTTTTGCCTGGGCTTAGCCAACAGCCGCGGAATGCGGGCCGATCGGCTGCCAGACCTGATTAATAGCGGGGTTCTCAAAACCGGAAAAGCAGCCGAAACCTCGGTGAGCGTGAGGTTCGATCTCAATGATTGGACACCCGACACGGCGGAAGATGGTCTCGAGGCACCAGCGGAAGGTCCCTGGATTCAACCGGGGCAAACGGAATGGACCGTGACGCGCAAGTTGCGGGTGATGCCAGGTGGCTCCTACAGCTCGAGTTATTCCGCTGACGGGGTGCCCTGCAACCTCCAGCAGCTGCAAACCCAATTGCGCCGTTTGCGCATCGATCCGGAGGGGAGCAACGTCGTGATGCAGGGCGATGTCACCCGCATCGTGTCGATGAGCAATCGCGATCGCCGTGGGCTCATTGATGAACTGGCCGGTGTCGCCCTTTTCGATACGCGCATCGAACAAACCCGGCGCAAGCTCGACGACGTGCAGGAGCGGCAAGACCGCTGCCGAATCATTGAGCAAGAGCTGCTGGCGAGCCGCCAGCGCCTGGAGAAAGACTGCGCCAAAGCCCGTCAATACAAGGATCTTCGTGAACGATTGAAGCTCGGGCGCCAGCAGGAAATGGTGCTGGCCTTTGAGGCCGCCGAACAAGCCCTCAAAGACCTCAGCACGCGCCAACAGGCCCTCGAAGCCCAAGAGCAAAGGGATGGCATCGCCATCGCGAATGGACGCGAGGCCCTCAACAAAGCCAGCGCTGAGCTGCAAATTCTTCAAGATCAGGTGAAAGCCCTTGGAGAAGACCAGCTCCTAGCGGTTCAAGCCGAACTCGCAGGACTCGACACCAGCAGCCGCGAACTAGAACGTCAAGCCTCACAACACCAAGAAGAAGGGCAGCGGCTGCAAGGATTGCGCCATGACTTAACCATCCGTCGGCAGGAGTGGCAGCACCAATCCAAAACCCAAGAGAAGGATCCCCATCAAGACGCCTTAGCCGCTGCCGAAGACACCTGCCGTGCCTCTGAATCTGCCGTTGAGGTATCCCGCCGCCGACTAGCCGACGTTGCAGGCCGTTCTGGGGCTTGGTTAGACGAACAAAAACGACGGAGTGCTCGGCGGCAAGAGCTGCAAAGCATCGTGAATCCCAAACTTGAAGAACAACAGCAACTGCAAGAACGGTTGCGTCAGGAGTCGGAACGGCTGCAAGAACTCCATCAAGAGCAGCAGCAAGACGGGGCTGATGAACAGGATGTTCAACAACAACTCACAACCCTGGAAGAGAGCTGGCAAACGCTGATCCACGGGCTGTCTGAAGGCAAGCAGGCCCTTCAACAAACCGTGGACTCCCTTGCCATCCAACAACGGACTCGCAGTCGTTTGGAGCAAGAACAAACCCGACTGGAACGGGAAATTGCGCGTTTGGAAAGCCGCCGTGATGCCCTACAAGAAACCCGAGGCACCGGTGCGTTAAGGCTGTTGTTGGAGGCCGGTCTCGATGGCATTCATGGTCCAGTCGCCCAACTTGGTGAAGTGCAGGATCAACACCGCCTGGCCTTGGAAGTTGCCGCAGGTGCCCGTCTCGGCCAAGTCGTCGTCGACGACGACCGCATTGCAGCAAGAGCGATCGAACTGCTGAAAAGCCGCCGCGCCGGACGACTCACCTTTCTGCCCCTCAACAAAATTCGTGCCCCAGGCAGCGGAAGCGGAAGCAACTCGGCAGCCTTCGCCCGCGGGGCCCGTCCAAGCGGCGATACCGGCGGCGGATTAATTGGCCGTGCCGTGGAACTCGTGCGTTTTGAACCGGTTTACGACCAAGTGTTTGCCTACGTGTTCGGCGACACGCTGGTGTTTGCTGATCTGGCCACCGCCCGACAACAACTCGGTCGATCGAGGGCCGTGACTCTGGATGGAGAGCTCCTCGAAAAAAGCGGTGCGATGACGGGCGGAAGCTTGTCACAACGCAGCGGCGGCCTCAGTTTTGGTCGTAGCCAAGATCAAGACGAAGCCGAACCCCACCGCCGCAGGCTCCTGGAGATCGGGGAATCCCTGGCAGCCTGCCGGCGTGAAGAATCCAAATTGACGCAGCTGCTCGAGCAGCAGAAACCACAGCTGCGGGAGATGGAACAACGCCAGGCCGGCCTCATCGCCGAGCGCAACGCGGCGCAGCGGAACCATGGCCCGTTGATTGAGCGCAACCGACAGCGGTCGGAACGGTTATTGCGCCTTCAAAACGAACAAACCACCCAGCGGCAACGCCTGGAGATGATCGAGGCAGAACTCAAACCACTGCAAGCGGAACTCGCCCAACTGAATGAAGCGGAACGCAACAGCGGTGATCACGACGATGCCGCGGCCTGGCAACAGCTTCAACACGACCTCGAGGCAGCCGATCATCGTCTCGAAGTCGCTCGGCATGAGCGTGATCTTCTTCTGAATGCAAAGCGTGAGCGGCAGCTCGCCCTCGAGCGTCTGGGAGACCAAGAGAAGGCCCTCGCGGCAGAAGAAACACGACTCCAGGAAGCTGTTCAGGCCCTGGCCAAAGCCCATGGCGCGTGGCGCGATCAACAGTCGGAACTGCAAAACAAGCGAACGTCGTTACAGGCTCAGCAACAAGACCTCCAAGAACGTTTCGGCACCCAACGACGAGCCCGTGATGCCGCGGAAGCTGAGGTGGCCCGTCAACGCCAAGCGCTTCAGCAAGCCGAATGGAACCTGGAGCGATTGAAGGAAGACCGCGAAGGCTTAATCGAGGAACAGCGCAGCGGAGCGATTCGCCTCAAGGAAATGGCGGAAGCACTGCCAGAACCCCGTCCAGAGATCCCTGAGTCGATGCGGCTTGAAGGATTGGAGGTTCTTCAGGGCGAACTCCAGGCAATCCAACGACGCATGGAAGCGCTGGAGCCCGTGAACATGCTCGCGCTTGAGGAACTGCAAGCGCTGGAACAACGCTTGGGTGACCTCAACGAACGGCTCGATGTTTTGAATAGTGAACGCGAAGAACTGCTGCTTCGAATTGAGACGGTCGCCACCCTGCGTCAAGACGCCTTTATGGAGGCTTTCACCGCAGTGGATGGTCATTTCCGTGAAATTTTTGCGTCGCTTTCCGAAGGCGATGGGCATCTGCAGTTGGAAAACGCCGATGAACCGCTCGAGGGTGGCCTAACCCTTGTGGCCCATCCGAAAGGAAAAACCGTGCGGCGTTTGGCGTCGATGTCGGGTGGAGAGAAATCGCTAACAGCCCTCAGCTTTCTGTTTGCCTTACAACGTTTCCGCCCCTCCCCCTTCTACGCCCTCGACGAGGTCGACAGCTTCCTCGACGGTGTGAACGTGGAGCGATTAGCTGCCTTAATCGCCCGTCAAGCCAAAGATGCCCAGTTCATGGTGGTGAGTCACAGACGTCCAATGATCGGCGCCTCAGAGCGCACGATTGGCGTTACCCAAGCCCGCGGAGCCCACACCCAGGTTGTTGGACTTCCCGATGCAGCCTGAACAGATGCAGATCGAACTGCCACAACGGATCCACTGCGTCAGAATGGGCCGAATTGTGCATGGCCGAGGGACCGTTTGACCCCGACCCCTTCAGCTAACGACACCCTGACGGGTGTTCCCAGTGACCGTCTCTGGCTGCGGTCAGAGCTCATGGGTACGCAGGTGATCACCCGCGACAGCGGCCGTCGTCTCGGCGTCGTGGGTGAGGTGATTGTCGATATTGACCGCCGTGAGGTGGTGGCGGTTGGACTGCGGGATAACCCCCTCACTCGCTTTTTACCGGGCTTACCGCGCTGGATGCCCCTCGATCGCATCCGTCAGGTGGGAGATGTGATCCTGGTGGACTCCGCTGATTCCCTCAGCGAAGGATTCAATCCCGAGCGCTACAGCCGTGTGATCAATTGCCAGGTGATCACCGAATCCGGTGACCAACTTGGTCGTGTTCTGGGATTTGCGTTCGACATTGAAACGGGTGAACTGTCCACCCTTGTGATGGGTGCCCTCGGCGTTCCGCTCCTGGGTGAAGGCGTCTTAAGCACGTGGGAAATGCCTGTTGAAGAGATCGTGAGCAGCGGCCCCGATCGGATCATTGTTTACGAGGGCGCTGAAGACAAACTCAAACAATTGAATAGCGGTGTGCTCGAAAAGCTAGGGGTTGGCGGCCCCAGCTGGGAGGAACAGGAGCGAGAGCGCTACCGCGTCAATCTTGTGCCGGTCGAGAACCAACTCAGTTCGGGACAACCCGTTGAACAACAGCAACGGCAGTTGCAGGCGTCCGAAGCTCAACGGTTTGAAGCTGAGGAAGAAATGGAATACGTGGAACTTGAAGACCAACGCCGCGACGCACAACCCCAACGTCGCTACCTCGAAGAACAAACCACGGATTCCTTCGAATCTCCCCGTTACAACACTGCGCGGTACCGGGACGAGCCCAGTTTCAATGCAGCCCCCAATGAAGAACCCAGTGTCGAAGAACTTCGATTCGAAGAACCACGATTCGAACAGCCTCAGATCAAGGAGCAGCGCTTCGACGACTCAAGCCTGAACGATGACCCAGCTCCGCGACGAGCCATGCCGGCTTCGAGGCGTCCGGTGCAAAAAATCAGCGAACCCCTCGATGTCGAACCGATTCGAGACGACCTCGACGATCCTTGGTAACCGCGAGCCAACGCGTTGATTGAACCGCAACACCAGTGGTGGGGGAAATCAACAAAGCCACCATTTTCTGCAATGGCGGCAATGGACGACTGAACTGGACCGATGACGATCAAGCCGCTTTGAAATCCAACGAGGCGCTGTTCACGCAATAACGCTGGCCTGTTGGTGCCGGTCCATCAGAAAACACATGGCCGAGATGACCATCGCAGCGGGAGCAGGTGATCTCCGTCCGGACCATGCCATGGGTCACATCCTGTTTGGTGGTAATCGCCTCTGGAGAGATACCGTCCCAAAAACTTGGCCAACCTGTGCCCGACTCAAATTTTGTGGTTGAACTGAACAACGGCGTTCCACAACAAACGCAGTGATAAACACCCGTCGCCTTGTTGTCCCAATACTTACCCGTGAAGGCCCGTTCGGTTCCTCCACAGCGCGCCACCTGGTATTGCTCAGGAGATAAGGATTGCTTCCACTCGTCGGTGCTGCGATCAATCCGATCAAGGCTGGGCATGACGAGAGAAATTAAGGGGTTGCACCCTAGACAGAGGGAAGCGCTCGGGGGAGCAGATCACGCACTTCTGCGGCCAAGGCCATCACAGCACCGGGCTCACCGCGAAGGGCCTGGAGGTCCTCACGCTGCCCCTCTAAACGCTCTGGAGACGACAACCATTCGATCGCTTCCGTCGCGATTTGTTGGGGAGTGATCTCACCAATTCGCTCAGGAACCACACCTCGACCCGCCGTGATGTTGGGCCAAGCCACAAAACCGTTGTTGCGCAGTCTCCAGAACGTCAACAACGCTCCCAACAGACGTCGCAAACCAGGGATCCGCGCCAACAAGCCAAAACCGCCGTCCCAAGCGCGCATCATGTCCAAATGCTGGGTGGGCACCATCACGATCATGGGAACCGCCAACGCACCGAGTTCAGCGGTGTTGGCACCCACGGTGGTTAGTGCCAAATCGCACTGACTCAAAGGGCCATGGGCTGGATGCTCCTGAATCAATTGGATGCGCGTTCCAGCTTTCGTGATCAACACATCGCGATCAACATCCACCACCGCTGATCGATAGCGAGCGGCAATTGGGTTGGTCGGGCCCGCAAAGCGCAGAAGTTCTTCAACGCTGGTGGTGGGGGCCAACGGCAACAAGAACCGACATTCCGGACGTTCTTTGGCGATGTGATCCGCGGTTTCGAGAAAAAACGGCATCCCGACGCTCAATTTGGCTGCCTTCGAACCCGGTAGTAACGCCACCCACTCACCATCCGGCAGGGGAGCCTCTCGACGAGCAAACGACGAAAGATCAGCCATCAAATCACCAACCACCCGACAGCGGCCCTGATAACGGACTGGCAATTGGCGGCGCACCGCGTCTGACATTGCAGCAATGCTGTCGTTCCACTGCGGCCAACGCGCCACCCACTCCGCGTAGGTGATGTGGCGGTACCCGAGACGGGCAGATAACAGCACCGTCCAAAACTGATCACCCCCCAGAAACACCACGATTCCTTTCTTAGGCCACAAGCCAAAGCGTTTGGGACGCAACAGCAGTGACCAAAATGATCGAGCCGGAACGATCCGATCAAACAGCTGCCAAGGCTGAGCCGCTCGATGCTCTTGGCCCGTGGCATTCGGACAGGGCACCAACACCAGTTGCAGGCTGGCGGGAGAGCTGGGAACGCGTGGTCGTAATGGCTGAAGACTGTGGAGCCGTTCCGCAAGAGGTCGAACCCAGGTGCTCAACTCCCCTGGACCGTTCGAAACCAAGACGATCGCCAGTCCTGGGTCAGCGTTTTGGAGGCTTGCCAAAAGAATGAAATGCGGATGGCGAGACTTGAACTCGCAAGGCCGAAGCCACACGCCCCTCAAACGTGCGTGTCTACCAATTCCACCACATCCGCGTGGTCGATTCAGCCCCGCGGGCGTCATCGAGGAGTGATCATACCGGCCGGAGTAACTCAGGCTGGCGTTTCGAGCTCTTAATCAGTCGCCGCTGATACGATCCGCCTTGAGGCCTAATGACACTGCGGGATGCCCATCGGCAAAGTGCTGATCGCCAACCGCGGCGAGATCGCTCTTCGAATTTTGCGGAGCTGCAGGGAGCTCGGCATCGCCACCGTTGCGGTGTACAGCTCTGTGGACAAAGACGCTCTGCACGTTCAGCTAGCGGATGAAGCCGTATGCGTTGGAGAAGCCCAAAGCAACAAGAGCTATCTCAACGTTCCCAACATCCTTGCCGCAGCTACGTCACGCGGTGCCGACGCCATTCACCCGGGATATGGCTTCCTGGCAGAAAACGACAAATTTGCCGAGATGTGCAACGAGCACGGGCTCACATTTGTAGGACCATCACCCCATGCGATTCGGTCCATGGGCGATAAATCCACTGCCAAAACAACGATGCAATCGGTGGGAGTCCCCACCGTTCCAGGCAGTGAAGGATTGCTGTCCAATCCACAAGAGGCCGCTCAGCTCGCAGCTGAAATGGGCTATCCCGTGATGATCAAAGCCACTGCCGGTGGTGGTGGTCGAGGCATGCGTCTCGTGCCCAGCCCCGATCAGCTCGAAAGCCTCTACAAGGCGGCCCAAGGGGAAGCAGAAGCGGCCTTTGGCAATCCTGGCCTCTACATGGAGAAATTCATCGACCGCCCCCGCCACGTGGAAGTGCAGGTGCTGGCGGATCGTCACGGCAATGTTGTGCATCTCGGCGAACGGGACTGCTCCATCCAGCGGCGCCACCAAAAACTGCTTGAAGAAGCGCCAAGCCCTGCCTTGGATCCCGAGCTGCGGCGAAAGATGGGTGAAGCGGCCATCGCCGCAGCCCGAAGCATTAACTACGAAGGGGCTGGCACGGTTGAGTTTCTCCTCGACCGCACCGGCGGTTTCTATTTCATGGAGATGAACACACGAATTCAGGTTGAACATCCGGTGACGGAGATGGTCACTGGGGTTGACCTGATTGCCGAGCAACTCCGCATTGCTGGAGGCGAACCGATCAGCGTTCGCCAAGACGAGATCCAACTCAATGGCCATGCCATCGAATGCAGGATTAATGCTGAAGATGCCCGCCATAATTTCCGACCTGCTCCAGGTCGCATCACAGGGTGGCTTCCCCCTGGAGGCCCTGGGGTGCGTGTCGACAGCCATGTGTACACGGGGTACGACATCCCCCCCTTCTACGACTCGTTGATTGGGAAGGTGATTGTTTGGGGCAAAGACCGCCAACACGCCATGACCCGGATGAAACGGGCCCTGAATGAATGTGCCGTTACGGGAATTCCCACCACTGTTGAATTCCACTTGGAGATGCTCGACCGTCCAGAGTTCATCAACGGCGACATCCACACCAAATTTGTGGAGCAGGAAATGCTGCCCTAGGCCACTCTGCGCTAGGCCACCGCTTGGGCACTCCGCAGCAGGATTTGCGAGAGAACACCCTGTTGTCCTACCAACAGCTCCCGAAACAAGCTGATCAACCCCACCCAGATCACAGGGGTGACATCAACCCCTCCAATCGGAGCGATCACTTTTCTTGTAAGAACTAGGACTGGCTCCGTGGGCCAGGCGATCAAAGGCCACGCTCCTTTCGTCATATCCACCTGGGGATACCAGGTAAGAACGATGCGGAGCAAAAATGCGAGGGTCCAAGCAGCCAGTAAGACACCCAATAAAACGTGGACAATCGGCAAGGCCTGAAGCAGCAGCGGCGTCACAAACCTCAAAGCAATCGAGCCACCATCGTAGAAACAGGACTTTGATCATTAGGATCGCGCTGGCCACGATGCAGACGGCAACGCCCCGATGACCTCCTCCCTCTCCAACTTTCTAAGCAGCCTCGTGTGGGGAGCTGTGATTATTGTTGTGCCCGCAACCATTGCTTTGATCCTGGTGAGTCAGACCGACCGCCTCGACCGCAAGCTCTGACCAACAACTGGCGCCACTCGTAAGCTAGGGCGCAAGCGGGAGCGCACCTTTGGTAAATGCCAGTCTTAATTGGGCCAGCATTGTCGGGATTGTGCTGGCCGTCGGCGGTGCGCTGCTTTACTTCATGCGCACCTTCAAGCCTGCGCTTGCAAGGGATTACGACGTTTTCTTTGCCGCAATCGGACTTCTTTGCGGAGGAATCCTCTTTTTTCAAGGCTGGCGCCTTGATCCGATTCTTCAGTTCGGCCAGTTTCTATTGGCCGGCACCACAGTATTTTTCGCGTACGAAAGCGTTCGCCTGAGGGGTGTCGCGACGGAGCAAGCACGACGCTCCGCCTATTTCGACGATGAACCTGCGGCACCAAGGGGGGAGCCTGGTCCCGGAGGCCTCCGGGGCGGATGGGATGAGGACTACGACCGCTTTGACGAACCGCAGACGGTCCAACGCCGTTTCGGCGGACGCAATGCCGGCACAGAGGACCGCCCCGAAGACGATTTTTATCGCCCAAGACGCACGAGTCGAGCCGCGATTCCAGAGGAAGCCGCGAGTCGCCGCGGGCGCGACCAAGACACCCAAGGTTGGGATCAACCCGACGAACGCTCCCGTCGCATGGCACGTTTCCGCGCCGGTGAAGCCAGGGATGAGCGGCGACCCGATTTCGGTGAACGGCGCTCTGATCGTGAGGAGCAACGGCGGGGCAGCCGGCCTACGGGTCGCCAAGAACGCCCCACCGGATCGCCCGTACGCCCTGAAGCGGAAGACGCCGCCTTCAGCACCAGTCGGAGTGGGAGAAATACCGCATCAGCCCCCGCACCCCAAACCAAAAGCCCATTCCCCAATTCAGGGAGAGAGAGAGGTGGAGAGGCCCCAAGCCGCCCGCTGAGCAGCAGACCCCGATCAAACAATCCTTCCTCAACAGCAGCGACCAGCCAGTTCCAATCGAATGCTGAAACCGGGCGGTCCGCACCACGCAGCTCCCGTCCTCGCGATAACAGTCAACGGGACAACAGCCCACGCGATAACAGCCCTCGGGTCCGGGACAACAGTTCCCGCTTTGACGACTGAATCGTCTCCTCTCGCCGCTGCTGATGCTCCTGATCGGCATGGGCCTGGTGGGCTGTAGTGGCCGCGTGGAGCGAGCCGGCGGTGGATTACTGGCCAAAAGCCAACAGAATCCTGCCCTGAGTGGAAACGGGCAATGGCTCGCCGTGATCAGCGACCTGCGGGGGCGCCAAACGGTGCAATTGCGCAATGTGAGCAATGGATCGATCCAGGCATTGCCTCAACTCAAACGTCATCAGCCCCATAGCTCACCATCGCTGAGCTGGAATGGTCGATACCTGGCCCTGATCACCCAACAGGGACGGCGACGGATGGCAGTCATCGCCGACCGTCTCAACGGGCGATTGCACCCCATTCAGCTCCCTGGCGGCCGAGATCCGATTCAAGTCAGCCTGTCACCCGACGCCCAAACCATGGCTCTACAAGTGACCGATCAAGGTCTTTGGCGCGTTGAGATTTTTGACCTGAGCGATGTGTTGGAAACCGACCGACCAGCGGGACAAGCCTTGAGCACTCCACCCCTCTCGCCAACACCATGACAAGGCTCAGCCTGAGCTTGGGTGTGCTCCTTTTGCTGGCTGGATGCAGTGGCGGGCGACCGCGTCCCCGGCCCGAGCTCAATGGACTCCTGCGTCAATCAGTGAGTAGCCGCCGGGACCCAGCTCTTGCCCAGGTCTGGTTGGCGAGCCTTGGCACGCGGGGCGGGCGAGAGCGGATCGAACTGATCGACCTCAGAACTCGCCGACCGGTACCACTACCAGGCCTTAATCGCGCAGACGCCCAACCCATCAGCCTCAGCGTGAGCGGTGATGGCGGCCGCATCGCCGTGGTTCAGCAACGGGAGGATCGCACTGAGCTCTTTCTCTACCGCCGTAATGCAGCAGCCCTGCAGCGACTCCCTTTAGATCCTCCTGGCGTGCCTCGATCAGTGAGTCTTGATGGCTCAGGGAGGCTTCTGGCCGTACAAGTGAGTCGAAACGGGCGCTGGGACGTTGATCTCATCCGCTTGCCGTAATTAAGGAAGCAAGCCTGCCCAAGACAGAAACGTGTCTCCACTCAACACTTCAACCAAGACGACTGCCACAAACCCAACCATGGCGAAACGGCCATTCACCCGCTCGGCATAACTGCTCCAACCAAAGGCAGGAGCATCGGTTGTGGTGGCTGTGGCAGATCTGGCCTGCTCTTGGCTGGCGTCAGCAGCACTGGTGGTCTCAGAAGTCATCGGGTCGATCAGACGCGGCCGAATTCATAGCCTGCCGCAGGCAACAGACGCCATCCTCCCTTTCCATCCAGCTCGAGCACCGTGTCGTGGAATTCCGTCAGGGTTGGGCGGTGTCCAACACTGATGAACGACATCTCACGACGACAGAGCAACTCGTAAAGATGGCGCTCTGTTGCGACATCCAACGCGCTGGTGGCCTCATCGAGAACCACCATCTGCGGAGCATTGAGCAAAAGCCGAGCGAAGGCAAGCCGTTGTTGCTCGCCTAAGGACAACAGCCTTGGCCAATCTTGCTTCACATCCAGATCGGGATAACGGTTGAGCAAATCAGGCAGACAGGCCTCGGCCAACACAGCCCGGAATTGGTCATCGGCAAACCGATCAGACTCCAAGGGGTAAGCCAGCTGCTCCCGCAAGGAACCCAGCAACATGTAGGGCTTTTGGGGAATAAACAGCAAATCCCCCGTTGACGGGCGCTGAATTTCACCATCCCCTTGCACCGGCCAAAGACCACTCACCAGACGTAAAAACGAGGTTTTACCGCAACCGGAAGGGCCCACAACCAACAATCGCTGGCGGGGCTCAAGACTGAGGTTGAGATCGCGAATCAAGACCCGATCACTGAAGGGCGGCACCAGATCGACACCCTTCAGCAACAAATGATTTCCCTCGGTGATTTGCGCGGAGGAACCACTGACTAGAGGACCATCGTCCCGCTGGGCGCTGATCTCATCAACGCGACCTTGGAAACCCTCAAGACGAGAAATACTGGCGGAGAATGCCGCTAAACGGTCAATATTATTGACAATATAACTCACCGAAAACAACACCTGAGAGAAGGCAATACTGGCCTGCCCAAATACACCAAAATCAACTTCCTTAGCGAAATAAATCGGTGCAATCACCAGCCAAGGCAGAAAGCGAGAGAAGTAGTCATAGGAGCGCTGAATCACACTGATCAACGCCTCCCAAACAATCAATCGGTTGTAGTTCTGAATGGCACCATCCAGCCTGCGATTCGCCTCTTTACCCTCTTGCCCCTCACCACCATAGAAGGCAATTGATTCAGCATTATCTCTGATATGAACAAGCCCGTAGCGAAAGTCGGCTTCAAGCTTTAATTGCTGATAATTCAACGACACAAGCTTACGACTTGCGAAAACAATTAAACCGGTTCCCACAACTGAGTAGACCAGCAACAGCAACGCAAGCCGTCCATTAATTGTCCAAAGAACGATAATAAAACTGAGAAACGTTAACAAGGCTGAGATCACCTCAACCAAGACACTCAGACTGGTGATCGTAAAGCTTCTCGTATCATCAGAAATACGCTGATCCGGGTTATCAATATCGGATGCATTCTCGTCGTTCGGATTCAGAACGTAATAGGCACGATTTGATAAATAACGGCCCAATAAGCGTGAACTCAGCCATCGACGCCACATCAATCCCACCTTGGGGATTAGGTAACTTTGTACAGCTCGTATTGGCAAGGCCAAAACAAGGCAGAACGCATAGATGGCAACAATTTTCCAGAAGCTGCTCTCGTCGTAACCGACCAGAGCATTTTCAATATTTCGGGCAATAAAACTAATCCCCACATTGATTCCATTGATCACAAGGATCAACAAAGCAATGACACCCAGCAGCAACCAAGGCAACCAGCGCCCCTGACGAAGCTTGCTGCGAAAGGCCACAAAGCAACCGCCACCCACCAAGGTGAGGCCACTCACCAACGGACCGATCCAACCCGACCAAATCGCATCGACCCGCTCGGGGATCCCGGGCAAGAAGCGTTCCTGCAAGCTGGGGATCAGCACTCCACTGATCTGGACCGCTGCCGTGAGTAGCAGGAGGGTGACCCCAACAACAACAACGAGCAGCGCAACAACGAGCAGCAGAAACTGCCAAGAGCGACTCTCTTCAACGGGCAGAAAATATGGCTGTGCGAGGCGCTGCAGCCGGCCGAGCTGCTGACCGAAGCCCTGTAACGGACGCCTTGAGGGTGTTGTCATCCCCCCATTCTGACCAGATACGGCTTAACCAGGGGGCCAAGCCAGGGGACGGCCACCAATCACATGTACATGGAGGTGAAACACCGTTTGTCCGGCGCCAGCTCCACTGTTAATCACGGTGCGCCAGTCGTTCAAGCCCTCTTGCTTGGCCACGCGAGCTGCCACCAACAACAAGTGCCCCAGCAAAACCTGATCGCTGTCCCCAGCCGATCGCAAACTTTCAATCGGCTGACGCGGAATCACCAACACATGGGTTGGTGCCTGGGGGGCAACATCGCGAAAAGCCAGGCACAACTCATCGCTGTACACCTCATCGCAGGGGATTTCACCTCGGAGAATTTTTCCAAAAATCGTGTCGTCCGCCATGGCAACCAACAGGGAGGTAACGAGGAATGAAACGGCAGAGGTGGTGTGACAGGCCGGGCATAAGTCCCGTACTTCACAACCTCTTTTCTGATGCTGGCACGGTGTCTCAGCGCGTCGCTCCACGGCCTCGAAGCCAAACCCGTCACCGTGGAGGTGGATCTTGCGCCGGGCCTTCCAGGAATTCAGTTAGTGGGGCTTGCCGATAGGGCGATCCAAGAATCCCGGGAGCGGGTGCGCTCAGCCCTTAGAAACAGTGGCTTTCGCGGCCCCTTGGTGCGGGTGGTGATCAACCTTGCTCCGGCCGACCGGCGCAAGGAAGGACCAGCCTTTGATCTACCCATTTCGCTCGGGCTGCTCGTGGCAAGCGGTCAGCTGGACCGCCCCAAGCTCGACGGACTTTGGTGTGCTGGTGAATTGATTGGGACTGGACGGCAGCCTGCGCCCCTGTCGTGGCGTGATTGCCCTTGCTGATTTGGCCAGACAGCAGGGCGCCAGAGCCCTGATCGTTCCCCCTGCCAATGCTCCTGAAGCAGCCCTCATCCCAAACCTCACAATTTGGACAGCCAGCAACCTCAAGCAGTTGGTGCAACAGCTCAAAGGGGAATGCCCGATTGTCCGCATTGAGCACAACCCATCGCCTCAGCCAGCCACCCCTGCCGCCAAGACCTTGGATCACCTAGGTCTTGGCATCGAGGGCATGGATCGGGCCGCCCATGCTCTCGCCCTGGCAGCAGCCGGGGGGCATCACTTGTTGATGGTGGGTCCACCGGGTTGCGGGAAAACCCACTTGGCTCGCCATTTACCACTCCTCCTTCCACCCCTGACGACGTCTGAGTCGCTCACCATCACCCGGATTCACTCAGTAGCAGGAGAGTTTGATGCGAGTGAGCCGTTGCTCCATCAGCGACCCTTTCGCTCGGCACACCACAGCTGCTCGGGGGCGGCCCTCCTCGGCGGAGGCCACACCCCAAAACCAGGCAAAATCAGCCTTGCCCACGGGGGCGTTCTCTTTCTCGATGAATTGGCGGAGTTTCCGCGCCGGGTACTCGACCTGCTCCGCCAACCCCTCGAGGACGGCAACGTGCGCCTCAGCCGCTCGCGAGAGACCACAGTCTTTCCCGCGGCTGTGACCTTAGTGGCCGCCACGAACCCTTGCCCATGTGGATGGCATGGCGACAGCACCCAAGCCTGTCGCTGTACGAGGGCACAACGACAGCGCTACTGGCAACGGCTCTCAGGACCTCTCCTCGATCGGATTGATCTGCAATTGCGATTAGAGCGTCGATCATCGAAGCAAATGCGGAGTTGCCTTGAGGCAACCCCATCGCCACAAACTCACTCAGCGTGGCTCAAGCCCTCACGGGTGAAGGCAGCGCGTCGGCGCATGCGCACCCGAAATCCCCGGGGCTGCAGCAACCGCTTCCTCACAACAGCGGATCTACACCGCTACGGCCAATTCGAGGCCAATGGACTCACGCTGTGGGAGCGGGTGATCGAACAACGCAGGCTCACCACCCGTAGCAGCCTTCAGTTATTGCGGGTCGCCCGCACGATTGCCGACCTGAACGGCCAAGACACGGTGCCAACCGAAGCGATCGCCGACGCGAGTGGGTTCCGCTGCACGGATCTCATGGCAGATCACTCTGCCGGCGCTGAATCTCGATAGATGTAGAGGTGGCCCAGGGTTTTCGTTCCGTAGGCACGTCGCTTAAGCATCCAGCCAGGCTGAAGATTGAGTTGAACAAAACCGCTAGCAACCCCACCGGCCCGAGCCACCACATACACCGGCTGGGAAGAATTTCGGGTCGGGGCTGCCAAAAGTTCGATATCGCTGCCGGTTTTGACCACGGTGAGGCGATAACGGGTGCCCAGATCGTCGCCACCAAGGCGTAAGGAGTACCCATTGCCATCGATATAGCGGTTGCAAACGCCTGTGAAATCAAAGCTTGAGAGCAGGGGGTCCACCGCAGCAGGCACACCACCACTCACGGCGAAGCAAGGACGCTTGTTGGTGCGCTGTTCGTAGATATTCAGCTGAGATCTGGCGCCTTTGCCAATTGGAGCCGACACCAAGATGAAGTTGGCCTCCTCCACGGGAACCGCTGTAAAGAGGGAACCCTGGGCCATCACCGGGACAGTCCCTGACAAAGCAACAGCAAGTCCAGCAGCGGTAGGCAAAAAGCGAGGGATCACGGCCGAGAGCTGAGTTACTGGAATCGTAAAAGTCATGGTCAATTCAAGCCCGCCCAATCAGGCCGGTTTGTTCAACCGAATCGCGACAAGTAGTGTCCCAACGGTGGCGGGGGCAGCGATCGCCAAGATCCAACTGGTGGTGGACACACCAAGATCGGGATCCCCATAGGCAAGCTCAAACACGCATCCAGTGCTGGCAATCCCCAGAACACATGCCAGAGCTAGAAAAAGTCCGGCCAAAGGTTTCATTGGCATGGCTCAGGACACGCTTTGAACATATTTGGACTGAAACCCATTGTCCTTCAGTTCTTTCTGAAGACCGTCTTGATCCGTCACCCGATCCACAAACAACACACCATTGAGATGGTCCATCTCATGCTGAATACAGCGGGCCATTAATCCGTCGGCTTTCATTTTTCGTGGTCGTCCCATTTCATCGCGATAGCTCAATTCGATTGCGGTGGGACGCACCACATCGAGATAAACCCCAGGGATGCTGAGGCAACCCTCCTCATAGGTGTCCAAACCAGCGCTTGCAGCGGTGATCTCTGGATTAATCAGCACCAGAGGGGGCGTCGCTGCGTTTTCCAGGTCGAGATCAATCACCAAAAGCTGCTGATACACAGCAACTTGAGGCGCGGCTAATCCAATGCCCTTGGCGGTGTACATGCTGCGCAGCATGTCTCTGGCCAATTCCCGCACTTGATCATTCACCTTGCCGATCCGCTGAGCAGGCTGACGCAACGCATCAGCACCAAGGGTATGGATCTCCAAAGGAGGGGTTTCCAGGGCCGTCTTCGGCACCAACATCGTGTCCCTGGCCTTGTCAGCCGCCCGTGCCAACTGCGCAAAGCTTCCCGCCAAGACCACTCCTCTATTGGTCCAGCATGGTAATCGGGATCATTCGACCGCCATGGGACACACCCAGCTCTCCGCACAAACCGCCGTTGGCCGGCTCCCAGGCCTGAAGGAACCGAAGCTGATTCAAGGAGCAGACAACGTTCTCTGGCTGATCTGGCTTGAACAGCGTCCGGCGGAGAAAGGACGGACCACCGCAATGATGCGCCGCTTTGGCGAGCCAACTAGCCCTCAGATCGAACTAACGCCAGCACCGATCAACCTGCGCAGTCGGGTGCATGACTACGGCGGCGGAGTCCTGGCCACAGCCGCAGACAACAACCACCTGCATCTGGTGTGGATCGATGCCGGATGTCTTTGGCAACAACGGCTGTGTTGGAGAGAAGCCAGCTCAGGCCAAGATGTGCCCGCAGCCAAAACCCCTCCAGAACGGCTGACATGCCCAGGGCCGTGGGAACTGGCGGATGGTCTGCTGAATCTTCAGCACAACCAGTGGATCGGCATCCGCGAACAACAGGGAAAAGATCAACTCGTCAGCGTCAACCTTCAGCGCACCGATCAAGAACCAGAACTGCTCCATCAGCCAGCAGACTTTGCTGGATATGCCGCACTGAATCCAAAAGGAGACCGCCTGGCCTGGGTGGAATGGTCGCAACCATCGATGCCTTGGGACAGCAGCAGCCTGTGGTGCGCTGAGCTCAGCCACACAGGAGAGCTCATCAATCCAACCCAACGGGCCGGGGGGAATGGCGTTTCTGTATTTCAACCCCAATGGCTTCCGGATGGCCGGCTGCTGGTGGCGGAAGACAGCAGCGGCTGGTGGAATTTGATGCTGGAGGAGCCAGCCACTGAATCGTGGGAACGGCCTTGGCCGATGGCAGCGGAAACGGCCATGCCCCAATGGATTTACGGCATGAGTACCACCGCCTGGGATGGAGAACGGCTGCTGGCGGCGACCTGCGCAGACGGCACTTGGACGCTGCAACGCCTGGGGCTCGATGGGACGGTGCTGAAGCTCGCGCAACCCTTTGATGATCTAGCCGGTCTGAGGGCCTGTAACGGCAAGGCGGTAGCCGTCGCCAGCAACAGCAGCTGTGGAGCCGGGCTCCTCGAGCTCGACCTTCAATCCCCCACGACAACCTGGAGCCATACCCCTGCCGTAGCGACGCCTCTGCCCGACAGGGAGATCAGCGTGGGGCAAGCTCTTTGGTTCAAGGGACACCAGCAGCAACGCACCCATGCCTGGTATTACCCGCCCATCGGAGCCGGGGATGGACCAGCCCCCCTCCTGGTGAAAAGCCACAGCGGCCCGACAGCGATGGCCCGCCGCGGCCTAAGCCTGGCGATTCAGTACTGGACCAGCCGCGGCTGGGGTGTCGTGGATGTGAATTACGGCGGGTCCACCGGTTTCGGACGTGCGTATCGGGAACGGTTGAACCAAGGCTGGGGCGTCGTCGATGTGGCGGACTGCGCCGCCGCGGCCCAGGCATTGATCGCCTCAGGACACGCCCATCCCGATCAAATAGCGATCGAAGGGGGCAGCGCAGGGGGATTCACCACCCTGGCAGCACTGTGCTTCACCGATGTGTTCCGCGCTGGTGCCTGCCGCTATGCCGTTTGTGATCTCACTGCGATGGCGACAGACACCCATCGCTTTGAAGCCCGATACCTCGACAGTCTTGTTGGGGCCTGGCCAGAAGAGCGCGCCACCTACAACGAGAGATCTCCCTTGCAACACGCCGGCCGCATTCGCTGCCCAGTGCTGTTTTTCCAGGGCCTGCAAGACAAGGTGGTGCCAGCGGAGCAAACCGAGCAGATGGCCGCCGCCCTGCGCCACAACGGAATCACGGTGAACGTCCGCCTGTTTGAGGATGAAGGCCATGGCTTCCGCAACCAAGCAACCCAAATCAGGGTGCTTGAGGAAACGGAGGCCTTCTTCAGGCTTCACCTAGGGCTTGAAACAAACAGCTGCTAGCTGTGCTCCCGCAGGAAAGACACCGTGGAAGAAAGCTCCTCAGCGAAGGCATCGATTTCCTCCATGGTGCTGGTGAAACTCAGGCTGGCGCGGGCTGAAGCTGAGACCCCGTAAAGCCGATGCAATGGCTGACAACAGTGATGACCACTGCGGATACAAATGCCAGAGGCATCTATCAAGGCCGCGATGTCGTTGGCATGCACGCCCTCGACTAAAAACGTGGCGAGGGCTCCACGACCAGGCTGCTGCTCAGGCGTTGGCCCCAAGATCCGCAGCCCATCAATGGCTTGCAATCGAGCAAAAAGATGCTGAGTGAGCTGGGCTTCCCAAGCTTGAATCGCATCGAGGCCAATCTCCTGCAGATAGTGAAGCGCCGCACCCATCCCCACGGCTTCACCAATCGCTGGCGTGCCGGCCTCAAATTTGTGGGGCAATACGGCCCAGGTGCTGTGATCCAAAAACACGTCTTGGATCATTTCGCCTCCACCAAGAAACGGAGGCATCGCCTCGAGCAACGTCTCCCGCGCCCAAAGGAACCCCATCCCGGTCGGGCCACAAAGCTTGTGGGAGGAGCCAACCAAGAAGTCGGCTTCGAGGGCCACCACATCGATGCTCTGATGCGCCAGGCTTTGGCAAGCATCCACCAACACCAAGGCACCAACGGCATGCGCCGCGGGGATCACAAACTCCAGAGGATTGCAGCATCCCAACGTGTTGCTGATATGCACCAAACTCACCAGTCGAGTGCGCTCAGACAACTGCGCTTGGAAATCCTCTAGATCCAGGCGGCCATCATCCGTAATCCCTACATGGCGCAAGACACAACCGGTGCGCTGCGCCAATAGCTGCCAAGGCACCAAGTTGCTGTGGTGCTCCATCACCGTGAGCAACACCTCGTCGCCTTCGCGGAGGGTGGAGTCACCCCAGCTGCGGGCAACAAGGTTGATCGCCTCACTGGCATTGCGGGTGAACACAATCTCGCGGGGGCTATGAGCACCAACAAAGCCAGCCGCTGTGGTTCGAGCCGCTTCAAACGACTCCGTTGCCCGGGCACTGAGCTGGTGGGCACCCCGATGCACATTGGCGTTGTCGCAGCTGTAGTAACGCTGCATCGCATCGATCACCTGCTGCGGCTTTTGACTGGTCGCAGCGTGGTCGAGATAGATCAGGGGCCGGTCATCCGGCGTTTTTTGAGCAAGAATTGGAAAATCGGCACGAAATCGTGACGATAAATCTCCCAAAATTTCACTAGAACGTGCCAAAGAAGGGTTAAGGGTGGTCATGAGGCCAGCCCCTCAAGCACACGTTCCAGCGGTCGCCAAGCTGTCGCATGCGCTGGAAGCTTCTCGACCACTTCTTGGCATGCACCGCGCAACAGCAGCGCCGCAGCATCAGAGGCTCCGATCCCACGGCTTCGCAAGTAAAAGAGCTCGTCTTCCTGCAGTTGGGAGACCGTGGCGCCATGGGCGCAACGCACGTCATCCGCCACGATTTCCAACTCAGGCTTGGTATCGACGCGGGCCCGATCAGAGAGCAACAGATTCCGACTGAGTTGCGCTGCATTGGTGCGCTGCGCCTTGCGCGGCACATTGATTGCGCCATTGAAAATTGTGTGGGAGCGCCCTGCCGCCAGGCATTTTTGGAGCTGCTCCAACTCACCATCGGGCCCTTCAAAACACACCGACGTATGCACAGCAAGTTGCTGCTCAGCATCAGCAACGGCCAGACCCTTCAACGTGGTGGAGGCTTGTCCGTCCACCTGAACCACCCTTGGCTCGATCCGTCCCAATGACCAACCCTGAACAACAGACGTGAAGGAGTAGGCACTGCGGGGCTCTTGCTCGACGGCCAATTGAGCGAACAACGACGCCACGCCATCGGCACAAGCCAAGACCCCATGGTTCAACTGCGCTTCTTGACCGAGATGAACCTCCAGAAGATGACTATGGGCCGCTTCGCCCCGTGCCGAAAACACTTGTAGAAGCTCGAGCTGTGCTTTTTCTTCCACCACCAGCAACACCCTTGTCGGAATAAGGCCGGACGCGGCTGCCATGGTGATTTCCACTGGCGGAACCATGCCGCGAACCCGCAAGGCCAACAGTTGTTGAGCGGAAGCATGGTTGAACTCGATCAACCAGTCGTCGGACCATCCGCAACGATCAAGGGTGTGGCCTAAAGCAAGCTCCAGTTCCTTCGGCTCAAGGGGCGTGAGCCCCTCTGGCAAGGTCACACCCTCCAAAGGGTCATTCACGCCGTCAAGCACCAGGCGCACAACATCATCCAAACGGGGCGGAGCATCAGACGCGGTAGCCACGCTGCTGATCGGCATCCGAGCCACAGCTTCCAGTCGGCCCAGGTTGGTGAGTCGCCAGGCTTCATGCTTCCGCGTCGGCAAGCCAAGGCGAACAAGCGCTTCTTGACCGCGTTGCTGGACTGGTGCCAGCACCTGTTCCCTGGTGGACGCAGCCATGGCTAAGCGACTCCCTGGGCTGCGAGCTCTTTGTCCACCCAGTCGTAACCGGTCTGTTCTAGTTCCAGTGCCAACTCGCGACCGCCAGTCCGAAGGATGCGGCCCGCTGCCATCACATGGACATAGTCCGGGGTGATTTCATCAAGCAAGCGTTGGTAGTGGGTAATTAACAACATGGCGTTGTCTGCATTGGCCAACTGATTCACACCACCGGCGACGATGCGCAGGGCGTCGATGTCCAAGCCTGAATCGGTTTCATCGAGGATCGCCACAACGGGCTCAAGCAATGCCATCTGCAGGATCTCGTTGCGTTTTTTTTCGCCACCAGAAAAGCCTTCATTAACGCTGCGCTCCAGGAAGGCGGGATCCATCTGCACCACCTTCAAGCGTTCATGCACATGGTCTTCAAAGTCAAACGTGTCGAGCTCCTCGAGGTTTTGCTTCAGGCGCCGCGCATTGGTGGCAACCCGCAGAAACTCCAAGTTGCTCACTCCAGGGATTTCAACCGGATATTGGAAACCTAGGAACACACCAAGACGAGCCCGCTCCTCAGCTTCGAGCTCAAACAAATTCTCGCCGCGATAGCGCACCGTTCCGGAGGTGACGCGATAAGCGGGATGACCTGCAAGAACCTTAGAAAGGGTGCTTTTACCACTGCCATTGCGACCCATCACGGCATGGATCTCGCCAGCCCGAACCTGAAGATTCACACCCTTCAAGATCGGCTGATCTTCCACAGAGGCGTGTAGATCAGTGATGTCGAGGAGAAGCTCGGCGTCGGGGCGAATCACTTAAGGGAAAAGAGGAAAAAAGTGCAATTAATCAAGGGAGCGGGGGTCAACCCACAGACCCCTCGAGCTTGAGAGCCAGCAATTTGTCGGCTTCCGCCGCAAATTCCATGGGCAACTGGTTGAACACGTCACGGCAGAAGCCACTCACCATCATCGACACGGCCTCTTCAAAGCCAATGCCTCGGCTTTGGAGATAGAAGAGCTGATCTTCTGAAATCCGACAGGTGCTGGCCTCGTGTTCGATCGCAGCTTGGGGCTGTTGCGAACGGATGTAGGGATAGGTGTTCGCGGCTGCCTGATCGCCAATCAGCATGGAGTCGCACTGGCTGTAATTACGGGCGCCCTTCGCTCCTGGGCCCATCTGAACCAGGCCCCGGTAGCTGTTGCTGGAACGGCCAGCGCTGATGCCTTTGCTCACAATCGTGGAGCGGGTACGAGGTCCCACATGAATCATTTTTGTTCCCGTGTCCGCTTGCTGGCAGTTGTTGGTCAGAGCAACGGAATAAAACTCTCCAACGGAATCGGCCCCTTGCAACACGCAACTTGGATACTTCCAAGTAATGGCTGAGCCGGTTTCCACCTGCGTCCAACTAATTCGACTGCGCGCACCACGGCATTGGCCACGTTTGGTGACGAAGTTGTAAATACCGCCGACGCCATTCTCATCTCCGGCATACCAGTTTTGAACCGTTGAATATTTGATTGATGCGTCGTCTAAAACCACAAGTTCAACCACCGCAGCATGCAGCTGGTTCGTATCAAACATTGGGGCAGTGCAGCCCTCGAGGTAGCTCACGGAGGCGCCTTCTTCCGCCACGATCAAGGTGCGTTCAAATTGCCCGGTATCGCCTGAATTGATTCGGAAATAAGTGGACAGCTCCATGGGGCATTCGACGCCCTTCGGAATGAACACGAACGAACCATCACTAAACACAGCAGAATTCAGTGCTGCAAAGTAATTGTCGTTACTTGCCACGACTGAGCCGAGGTATTTCTCAATCAACTCGGGATGATCTTTAACAGCCTCAGTGAAGGAGCAGAACACGACTCCGTGCTCCGCCAATTTTTCTTTATAAGTGGTGGCGATGGACACACTGTCGAACACCGCATCAACAGCCACGTTGCTTAAACGTTTCTGCTCACTCAGGGGGATTCCAAGCTTGTCGAAGGTTTCAAGCAGCTTGGGATCAACTTCATCAAGACTTGCTTTTTTAGCCTGTTGTTTTGGCGCTGCGTAATAGATGATGTCTTGATAATCAATCGCTTCATAGCCCAAGGCAGCCCAATCGGGCTCTTCCAAGGTGAGCCAATGGCGAAAGGCTTTTAATCGAAAATTTAGGAGAAATTCCGGCTCATCTTTTTTGGATGAAATAAGCCGCACAACCTCCTCACTGAGACCCTTATCGATCTTGTCGGTCTCGATTTCTGTCACGAAGCCGTACTTGTACGGCTGACTGACGAGATCGCGTGTGGAGGTGCTGGTCATTCAGGTTCAGCCTGCGGTTGCTTGGATCGTTTCTGTCGTGATGGTCTGGGTTTTCTCAGGGCATGCGAAAGGGTTGTCTTCCGTCAGGAACAACATGCAATGGCACTCTTTTCGCTCGCGCATCGGAACACAGGGGCAATTCCAAAACGCTTGGGAAACCTCAGCCTCTTTGTCCTCGTAATGACGACACGGGCATAGAGCACCACCGAGGTCGTCCTTATGACGAGCGAGTCCCTTCAAGACGACTGACGTAACACTTGGCTCGGCACAAAAGTAAGTACCAGTGCGCTTGGCGTAGGTCTCAGCGAATTTGCGGATGACCTCAAGACTTTCAGCTGTCGGCTCTTGAGCGGTGTCGGACATGGAGAGAACAGCGAATTACGAAACCCCACGGTTTCCTTATGAGCAGCCTAATCCAGAAGGCAGCTCATTGGCGGGGAAACCATTGTGACTGTCAATGGGATCGATTCACTGTCATGGTGTGGGGGATTACGGCTCCTCATGAGCGCTTCGGCCCAGCCCAGCACCCGCGACGCCGTGCTCGCCCTGCTCCTTGAGCGCGGCGAGATGGACGCCTGCGACCTCGCGGAAACGCAGCAGATTTCCGTGCAAGCGATGCGCCGCCATCTCCGCGCCCTCGCCGACGATGGACTCGTCGCCTCCAGCACGAGCTCCAACGGGCCTGGACGCCCCAGCAATCGCTGGTTTCTGACCGAAGGAGGACGCGAACGATTCCCCGATGGGAGCGGGGGGTTTGCCTTGGGGCTGCTCGATTCACTGCGGTCCAGCCTTCCGGAAGATGCGTTTCAAGAGCTCTTGAAACGCCAAGCGGAAGGGAAAGCACAGCAGTACCGCCTCCAACTCGGCGATGCTCCTCTTGAAAATCGACTCCATCAACTCGCTCGCCTACGTCGCGAAGAGGGCTATGTGACGGTCTGCAGCCTCGATGAAGACGGCCACAGCTGGAACCTCCAAGAGGCGCACTGCTCGGTTCAGCGCATTGCCGAAGAATTCCCGACCATCTGCGACCAGGAGCTTCTTCTCATCCGCCGTACCGTTCCGGACTGCCAAGTGGAACGGGTGCACTGGCGTCTCGAGGGCGGACACACCTGTGGTTTTCGGATTACGCCGATCGAAATCCCATGAACATTGATGCTGAAACGATCGCGCGCATCGATGCCACGTTGCTCCCGCAGCTCGATCGCCACCATTTGCGGTTGCTGGCCCATTGCCTCGCAAGTTTTCGCATGATGGCTCCCGACTTGGATGGAGCTCTGCCGAACGCTGCCCTGCGACGGCAGTGGTGCGAGCAACAGCCTGTCGTGGCCGATGATCCCCAATTTTTAGTCTTGCTTCTCAATCAGCTCAACAACGCAGCGGACCAGCTCGAGGAAATGGCCGACGACTGCAGCAAAGCCCCCCTTGAGCTCAGCCTCGATGACCTCATCGCCGCAGCGGAACGTCGCTGTCGCGTCTAGCCAGCACCAGCAAACTGCCATCATCAGCGCAGTGAAGCCGCGACGATGACCCTCGAGATCCCCGACGCCCTCAGTTTTTTCCGCCTGAGCTGCGGACGTTGGATGTCTCAACGCAGCCAGCATCACTTACTGCACCGCCGAGCTGAGGCCGGTGCATCCTTCATCGTTGTGGAGGAACTGTTCAAAGGCGATGAGCGGCTTGCGGACATCGCAACCCGTAACGGAGAAGATGTGAGCCGGATTGTCGGAGGCTGCTGGGTTCGCTGGAGCGGTTCCATGGCCTGGGATCGGGCCGGAGAATCCCATGAAGACCAAACCATGTTCGGACTGATCCCGAGCGATGACGCTGGTCGCCAAGGCTTGCTACTGCGCGATCGGGGCTATGCCGAAAAAGCACCCGTTGCTGGCCAATTCCGCATGGATGACGAAAACGGACTGATCCTGACAACGGACTACGAAATGATGAGTTCCTTGGAACGCTTTTGGTTTGCCGGGCCCAACCTTCGGCTGCGGACCAGCACCGTCCAAGGGCTATCGAACAACGCATCCTTCTGTATGGAGACTCGCCAACTGGACGATTCGCCGGCCAAAACCTCGAGAATTGCCGCTGCCGCGACCGAGCTCGCCCCATTTGGCTGGTAAGTATTAGTACTTACCCGAACTATTACGGGTTGTGATCGCTGCCAGAGCAGTAGTCAAGGAAACCGGCGCCCCCCTTACGATCGGCCTCAGTGGATGTTGAAGCTCGAGTGGCCATTCCTCTTCTGGAGTACGCACCGATCACCCAGAACTCCTTGAGAACTGGCGTGCCGAACATTCGAGTCGGATCCGACGAAGGCCCCCGGGCCTACTCCTTCGAGATTGCCGATGACCGGGACAACCTGGACACGGTGATTGAAAGCGCCTACCGCCAGATTTATTTCCACGCGTTTAAATCCGATCGAGACGCCAACCTCGAGTCCCAGCTCAAAGACGGCCAAATCACGGTTCGTGACTTCATCCGTGGCCTGCTGCTCTCCGACACCTTTAAACGCAGCTTCTACGGATTCAACAGTAATTACAAAGTGGTTCGTCACCTGACGGAGCGGATCCTGGGCCGCAAGGTGAACGGCAAAGGCGAAGAGCTGTCTTGGTCCATCGTGATTGCAACCAAAGGCCTTGTTGGCCTGGTGGACGTTTTGTTGGACAGCCAGGAATACCTTGACGCCTTTGGATACGACACCGTTCCTTTCCAGCGCAACCGAGTTCTGCCGGGACGTGCCCTCGGTGAAACCCCCTTCAACATCACCAGCCCTCGCTACGACGAGTACTACCGCGGCATCCTCGGATTCCCACAGGTTGTGTTCATGGGAGGCCCCGGCAAAAAGCTCCCAGCGCGGGCCAAAATCAAACGTGGCGGAGCCCCAAGCGACTACCTGGAGTGGCTCAAGGATCTGCCCCTTCCGAACACCCGTGGCAACGTCAGCAGCACAGAAATGGATTACATGGCCAAAGTTCCTTTCCGCAGCATTGGCCGCTGAAGACGGACTCAAATCCAATGGCACAGCGGGGCTTCAGCTCCGCTTTTTTTATGGCTCTGACTGTGATCCCCAAGAATTGGAGTCAGCATCCACTGACCAGTGGCGATGGCGACGGTTGAAACGGAAATTTTGGGGTCACACTGATCCCGAACTAAACCTGGAGCTTTGGACGTGTCCCCAACTATTTCATCACTGGCACGTCTGACCCTTCGTCAATTGCGTCAAATCGCCAGTGACTTAGGGGTACCGCTCTACAGCCGTAAAAGCAAAGAAACCCTCGTCGATGAGGTGGCGGTCCGCCAAGAAAAACGTGGCGGAGATCTCAAGGCGATCGAAGCCGAGCTGAATGCTCCCGCCATCTCCACCACCGAAACACGCGTAGTGTTTCTACCCCGTGATCCCCAATGGGCCTACGTGTTCTGGGAGATCTCCGATAGCGACCGACAGCGTGCACAGAAAGAAGGGGCTAACCGCCTGTGTTTGCGCCTAGCCGACGTGACTGGCATGCAAGACGGCAATGCCCACCCCCATACGCTTCAGGAAGTTCCCGTCGATAGCCACAGCACCGAGTGGTACCTCCCTGTACCTCTGTGCGACCGCGACTACCGAGTTGAGTTGGGATACCGCATCTCGAACAGTTGGATGTCCTTGGCTTTCTCATCAATTGCCCGGGTTCCTGCGCTCCACCCAAGCGAGCAAATTCTTGATCAGTTCGTGCCGTTCAGCCTGGACGCATCACCGGCTCCCGCTCCTGCTGTTGCTCCCATGCCACCAGCACCAGCGAACGACTCCAGCGATAGTGGCCTTCACGAGCGTCTCTACCAAAGCGCCACCGTTAACTTCCGTCGTCGTCGTGTCGGCTCAGAGGAATTCCAAGAAGCATTCGACGACTCCTCCTCATCCAGTCGTTCTGGCCTCAACGACTCCGGTATTGGCCTTTGGGCCAGCGGACGCAACGAGTCCGGCGTAGGCGGGGTCGCTTCACGTCAGCGTTCGTTCTGGCTGGTCGCCGATGCCGAGTTAATCGTCTATGGAGCGACTGACCCCTCAGCTCGACTCACCATTGGCGGCGAAGAAGTGCCCCTTTCAGCCGACGGAACCTTCCGCATTCAAGTTCCTTTCCGGGATGGCGAGCAGATGTACCCGATTGAAGCCACCGCTGCTGATGGCGAGCAGAAGCGCAACATCACTTTGAACTTCGAGCGTCAAACCCCTGACGACAACAGCAACCCCGCCAGCGAAGCTCGCGCCGAATGGTTCTAAACAACTCCTCAGACCCAAAAGCCCCTTCTGGCTTGCGTTGGTTTGTTGCCCTGACCCCCTTGGCGGGGGCCATGATTTTTCCGATCCTCGTTCCGATTGTGATGACCCGCGTCAGCATCGGAGCTGGAGTTGGTGTTGCCCTAGCACTGAGCTCCTTATGGTTTGTGGCCATGCTGAAAACATCTGAGATGCCCCATTAGGCAGCCTTAGCGTTGAGCTAGGGGAATGCTTTAGGGGTGATCTCTCCGGATGTGCTGAAACTCAGCCAGCTTCTTCTTGGATTGGCAGTCCTTTGTGGCTGCAGCCAACGCGGGATGTTGATTGGAGCGGCTTCCATCAAGCAGCTCAACGTTCCAGACGCAATCGCAGTTGGATTCAACCACCATCAGCACAATCGTTACCAGTCCCCGATCACGGGCGGGTGGCGCGATGGCGACGACATTGAGCAGATCTTGGTACAAGCCATTGAGCTTGCCCAATACGAAATTTTGCTCGCCGTTCAAGAGCTATCGACGCCAACGATTGCAGACGCACTCATCGCTGCCAAGCGTCGCGGGGTGACTGTTCAGGTGATTCTTGAAAACAACTACAGCACCCCCTGGACGGAACAAACACCAAGCCAACTCAAGCCCCATCAACGCCAACGCTGGTATCAGCTGGAGCAGCTAGCTGATCAAAACGGAGACGGAATAACAACTTCAGAGGAAGCCCAACAGGGTGATGCCATTGGGTTGCTGCGAGGGCATCGCATCCCAATCCTGGACGACACAGACGACGGCAGTCGCGGGAGCGGATTAATGCATCACAAATTTGTGGTGATTGATCGGATGGTGGTTCTCACCGGAAGTACCAATTTCACCCGTTCAGGCATGCACGGCGATGCCAACCGAATCAAAACACGCGGCAATGTGAATCACATCCTGCGATTCAAAAGCCATGCGTTGGCAGAACTGTTTCGGCAAGAATTTGAAACCATGTGGGGAGATGGACCGGGGGGAAAGATGGACAGCCGCTTTGGCCTCCAAAAAGAATCCGCTGGCGTCCGCACAGCGATGGTGGGTGCAACCCGCGTGGATGTGTTGTTTGCACCGCACCGAAAACGCGACCTCAACCATGGATTGAACTGGATCGAACAACAGTTGGACGAGGCTGGCAAAACCATCGACATGGCCTTGTTTGTGTTTACGGCACAACAACTCGCTGATGCACTTCAACGGAGGGTGAATGCTGGGCTGCAGATTCGGCTGATTGCCGATCCAAGCTTCGCGAGCCGTTCATTTTCAGAAGTGCTCGATCTTCTTGGCGTGGCTTTACCGGATCGCAACTGCAAACTTGAACAAGACAATCAACCCTTCAACAAAGGCCTCAAGGGCGTAGGAACCCCACGCCTCGCCCGGGGCGACAAGTTGCATCACAAGTTCGCCGTGATCGACAACCACAAAGTGATCACAGGATCCTTCAATTGGAGCCCCTCCGCTGCTCACACCAACGACGAGACCCTGCTGGTGATCCACTCACCGAAGCTTGCTGCGCATTTCACCCGTGAAATGGATCGCCTTTGGGACACCGCTGAACTGGGGATCACACCACACATCCAGCGCAAACTCGACCGTCAACGGATCCGCTGCGGGGATGGGGTGGAGAGGGAGTAAGAAACCTAAGAGGAGGTCAGAGTGGCTTGATCTAAATTCCTAAATCAGCCAATCCCTAGGTCATGAAAACTGTTGTTGGCATCCTCACCGCAGGCTCATTGCTGCTCACAGCAGGCTGTGCAGAACTTCAAGAACTTGCTGAGGAGTACAAGGCAGAGCAGGCAGCGGAAGAAGCAAGCAGAAATCGCATCAGAACTCTCGACTTGGATCAACCGGTCGCCAGCCTGAGCGTTGAAGCGATCGCAGAGGAATTCGATGCCAACTCCGTTATGGCAGAGAATAAATATATGAATCAACCAGTTGAGCTCAGTGGATCAATCGGGAGTATTGACGACTCACTATTTGACGAGAAAAATATCAGCATCACCATCACGGGTGGTGAATACAGCTTCTCTTCAGTGAGCTGCACAAAACCACGCAATGCACCCGAAGTCCGAGAACTTCGCAAAGGCATGAGGGTTGCCGTTCGCGGTGTTGTCACCTCAGAAGAAATGGGAGTGGGTCTGTCCCGTTGCAAGTTCTGGCTGGTCTCTGAGGATCGGTGGATCGGAGACGACCAGAAAAAAAAAGAAGAAAAGAGCCAAAAACAACAAACGACCAAGACTCAATCCCTACAGAGATCCTTCAATAATCGCCAAGAGGAATCTACGGATAGAAACGACAACAATGAACTCGGGCAAGGAAAGACACGCTTTGACTCGTCAACAACAATAGATACTGCAATCTATATGACTCAAGAATGGGTAGAAGCAATGTCTAACAACGATACTCAACGAGCATCTAAATATATGACCGGGGCTGCTGAACGAATGTATGATCCTGCATTCTTCAGGCAATTCGAACGGGTCAATGTTTCAAATCTGACTGTCGATAGCGTAAGTGGGTCTTTTATCAACCTTAATGGGATTATGACCTTTGTCTATCCAGATGGATCAGTTCAAAAAGAGACGAGGACCTTCACCATCTATTCCAAGGATGGATCAGCAGTCGTTACAAATACTGAGTTTGGCAAGGTTGTTGATCCTAGAAACTAAGGGCGTGAAAGCACAAGTCATTAGGTTCGTGAGAAGAAAACAACAGACATCGGAGCAGAACTAGGTTACGACAAAATCAAAAAGCATACGATTCTTGATACAGAGCGGGAAGACACATTTAAATCGTGATGCGTCTTCTGGAAAAGCGGGATTGTCGAAATCTTATCTCAAGACGAAGGACAGAACTCGAAACACAACAGGCGCCTGGACTCAAACAGACGAAAACAAAATGATTACATTTAAAACAGGCTCAATCACTATTTTTCCAAGCTTAGCGCCAAAGGTTAATTAAGAGAATCACACAATCTTCTAGATCAATTCTTCGATAGCAATTTTGCACGGAACGAATCGTGCCCAGGCATTAGGGATTACATTCAGTAAATCTCAAAGCCAGTGGAAAATCAATGGTGATTCAACATTGCTACAGCTCGAGAGAGAGGTACATCAACAAGCTCGTCTAACAGGGAAATCGCAGCTAAGAATCGAAGTCAATGGCTGGATTAAATACCCTCTTTTCAATCCGGCACCGCCAAGCTGGGTCGTGGGCAGTTCAAATATTTCTAGCGAGCGACATCATATTCAATGTCTAAAAAAGCAAATCATTGATGCTTGTCTATGCCCACTCAGCAATCTGCCTGGCGAAGCACAAAATCTAGAAATAATTCCACTCAAACTACCTGCAAACTCAGCCCTAGTGGTGCTCAAAAAAAATGTACACCAAGAGAAAGTTCAGACTCTCGCTAGAATACTCTTGCAAAACTAGTCAAAAAAATACATCTATATAAGAATGCAATTCCGACACCCATCAACTACAATATTTGATAAGGAATAGAAATAAAACCACTGATACACATCAATCGATTGAGACAAGCGTCAGGGCAGAATGGGGCCATGAACGTGACGCTTCCGAGTCGAACACTGCTGCTCCTTGCCCTGGCAGCACCCCTACAAGCCGCTCCGACCTATGTGCCTTGGCCAAGCCAAGGTGTATTGAAAACGCTGCAAAAAGAGGCCTTTCTCTGTTCGCTGAACAACAGCCCAGACCAGTGCGAACGTGCACGCCAAGGTGCCGATGAGCTGATGGATCACCCGCGTCTCCCGGCGATTTGCAAAGACGTTCTTTGGAGACTCGTCAAGGAATCGCGTGTAGCAGCAACCAATAGCTTCCAACGTCGCGATGCGATTGATCAGCCCGCACGCCGTCTAATCGGGGTGTGTAGCGAACCAATCAAACCATCCAAAAAGCCTGCTCTCACTCGCACCTAATCGATCACGATCCATGAACGGTGCCGCTGCCAGACGCATGGCGTACTGAAATGAGACCTCTTGAAGGAAACCTCTTCAAAGAAACCTGTTGTGAAAGCAACCGTCGATCCCCTGGGTTTTAGGGCGCTGTGGTTGATGGCTCGAGCATCAACAGCAGTTGCGTCGAGGTGGTCATCATCTCTCCCATGCTGAGCTCGTTTTCCTCGCCAGCAATGCTGGAGGCCATCACACAGACCGACGTCTCGAGGCCCGCGACATCACAGCTATTGGACAACTGAACGATGGCATTGGAAAGCTTGCCCCTCAGGCACTCTTCTGTTCCCGCCTGCTTCAACACAGCATTGGCGGCTATCAACGCATCACTGGAGGCCTGCTCGAAGGGAATGGCCCGCTTCCAAGACTGAGACGATGCCTGCACAGCCGAACCAGCGACCACGCAACCCAACAGCAGCATCAGAAGCGATCGGGACATAGCTCGAGGAAATTTCCAGGACTCGAGGGTAGCGACGTCAACTGGTCGGCTCCACCTCGGACAATGCCGATCCTGGGTTTAGGTTCCGCGTAATGCCATACCCGTTGAGATGACCAGCGCAACCCCTGCGGAACCGACCCAACGTGAGGTTCATCTCGACAGCCCATTCACCGATCAAAAACCCGGCACCTCTGGCTTGCGCAAAAGCAGCAAGCAGTTTGAACAGCCGAACTACCTCGAAAGCTTCATCGAAGCCGCACTCCGCACACTTCCAGGTACTGATGGGGGCACCTTGGTGGTGGGTGGCGACGGTCGTTACGGCAACGTTCGTGCCATCGACGTGATCCTGCGCATGGCAGCCGCCCATGGGCTGGGAAAAGTAATCGTCACCACGGGCGGGATCCTCTCCACACCGGCGGCATCCCATCTGATCCGTAGCAAAAACGCCATCGGCGGAATCATCCTGTCCGCCAGCCACAATCCAGGCGGCCCCGATGGCGACTTTGGCGTGAAGGTGAACGGTGCCAATGGGGGCCCAACCCCAGCGTCGTACACGGATGCTGTTTTTGAGTGCACCAAAACCCTCAGCCACTATTCCATCGTCGACGCAATGCCGATTTCACTGGAGGGGCCTGGCCAGTACTCGATCGGTGCCATGTCGGTGGAGGTGATCGACGGCGTGGATGACTTCGTGGCGCTGATGCAGCAGTTATTCGATTTCGATGAGATCAAGGGGTTGCTTCGCAACAACTTCCCGCTCGCCTTCGATGCCATGCACGCGGTGACGGGTCCCTACGCGACGCGCATCTTGGAAGGTTTGTTGGGTGCACCTGCCGGCAGCGTCCGCAACGGCGTGCCCCTGGAGGATTTTGGCAAGGGTCATCCCGATCCAAACCTCACCTACGCCCACGACCTGGCAGAGCTCCTACTCCAAGGCGATGGCTATCGCTTTGGCGCAGCCTGTGACGGCGATGGCGATCGCAACATGATCCTGGGGCACCACTGTTTTGTGAATCCCAGTGACAGCCTGGCTGTTCTCACGGCCAATGCCACCTTGGCACCGGCCTATGCGAAAGGATTAGCCGGCGTAGCTCGCTCGATGCCCACGAGCGCTGCCGTGGATGTGGTGGCGAAGGACTTGGGCATCAACTGCTACGAGACACCAACCGGTTGGAAGTTCTTCGGGAATTTGCTCGATGCCGGACAGATCACCCTCTGCGGCGAAGAAAGTTTCGGCACAGGAAGCGACCATGTGCGGGAGAAAGATGGGCTTTGGGCCGTTTTGTTCTGGCTGCAAATCCTGGCCAAACGGCAGTGCAGCGTCGCCGAGATCATGGCGGATCACTGGAAACGCTTTGGGCGTCACTACTACTCACGTCATGACTATGAAGCCGTGGACAGCACCGCCGCCCACGGGCTCTATGACCGGCTCGAGGCCATGCTGCCAAGTCTGAAGGGGCAACCCTTCGCTGGAGGAACCATCCGGGATGCTGACAACTTCAGCTACACCGATCCGATCGATAACTCAGTCACCACGGGCCAAGGCCTAAGGATTCTTTTGGAAGATGGCAGTCGCGTTGTGATTCGCCTCTCAGGCACCGGCACCAAGGGGGCGACGATTCGGGTCTATCTGGAGAGCTATGTAGCCAACAACGGTGACCTCAACCAAGACCCCCAGGTGGCCCTGGGCGAGATGATTCGTGCCATCAATGCTCTTGCGGAAATCGAGGAGCGCACTGGGATGAAGCAACCCACCGTGATTACTTGATCCTGATGAATTGAACCTGATCAATCCATCCAACAAGCTCAGCGTTTCACGCGCTGAGCTTGTTGATGGCGATAGATCGGATCCGATGCGTCCTCCTGGAGTTGACGCATCGACTCGATCGCAAAACCACCGAGCCCACCAGAGGCAATCACCATTAAGTAAAAAAGCCTAAGGCGAAGAATATCGATCTCTGCGGGGGTGTTCTCGATCAAAACTTTGAGGAAGTAAGCCACAGCCGCACCCAGGGCACAACCGATCGCCAAAGCCACTAGTGCACGGGAGCCACTGAAGGGCTTTCGGCTATCGAACTCACTTTTTGAAGTCGGCATTAGCTGGGCAAGGGAGTCGATTGAACCTGAACGGTCTGGCCACCATCGCCATCACCTCCTTCGGGAGGTTTGGCATCGGCCTGCCCCAGAAGGGATTTCATCACCACGTAAAACACGGGCACAACAAGGGTGGACAGGAATGTGGCCACCAACAATCCGCCAAACACCACCAAACCAAGAGACGACTGACTCTGCGCACCGGCACCGCTGGCCAACATCAGAGGGAGGAAACCTGTGAGGGAGGAGATAGCCGTCATCAAAATTGGTCTGAGTCGTGACTTCGCCGAGAACTTCGCCGCTTCTAAGGCCGACTCTCCTTCACCCATTTTTTGATTGGCGAGATCGACGATCAAAATGGCGTTACCGCCAGCAAGACCGATCAACATCACCAGACCGACTTGGGCGTAAATATTGAGAACCTGGCCTGCAGCACCAAGGAACACCAGAGCACCGAGAAGTGCAGTGGGCACCGTAAGCAAGATAATGATTGGATCGCTGTAGCTTTCATATTGCGCGGAAAGAACCAAGAACACCGCCAAGATTCCGAGGGCGAAGATCACAACTGCCAAGGAACCAGCTTTCACTTCCTCCCTTGAAATACCGGTCCAATCGAAGCCCAAGCCCTGGAAGTTTCCTTGGTTAAAAATTTGCTTCATGGCACCAATCGCCTGGCCAGAACTATTACCCGCATTCGGTGTTCCTTCCACCTTGATGGAGCGATACAGATTGAAATGGGGAATCACACTTGGACCAACGGTCTGCTTCACGGTGAAGAACTCAGACAATGGAACCTGCTCACCTTTGTTATTACCGACGTAAATCGACGACAGCTTTTGGGGAGTTGCACGGCTCACATCATTCGCCTGGACATAGACGCGACGAACCTTTCCTTCTTGGAACGTGTCGTTCACATAGGCACCACCAAAATTCACACTGAAGGCCGACATCGCCGTTCCAAAGTCGACACCGACAGAGGCCATCTGGTCACGGTCCACATCAATTTTGTATTGAGGTGCCTGCGGCGAGAAGAGGGAATAAACCCGATTCAAAATCGGATTGCTATTCCCCGCCTGCATGATTTGTTGGGCAGTACCAAAGAATTCGTTTAGTGAATACACACCACTGCTCTGATCGAGAAGCTGGAACTCGAATCCACCTCCAGTTCCGTATCCGGGAATCGAGGGAGGCTCCACCACAAATACCCGTCCTCCATCAATCGCCCCATACATCTTCTGATTGAGGCGCTTCACAATTGCAGCAACGGAATGATCCTTCCCAGGCCTTTCATCCCAATGCTTCATGCCAATAAAGAAGAGACCCTTATTTGGAGCGTTGCCATCAAGGCTGGCGCCACTAAACAATGCAGCAGAAGAAATATCCTCTTCGGAGCGCATCACCTCAGCCACTTGACGGTTGATCGCCAAAGTTTTTTCGTTTGAAACACCATCAGGTGCTTGAACAAAGCCGATGGCATAGCCCTGATCCTCAATCGGTACGAAGCCACCAGGGATACGCGTGAAGGCAAAACCTGTGAGCAAAATGCCCACACCCAAGGCGGCCATCACGATGGGACGTGCCTTGAGAACCATGTCGAGCACCGTGGCGTAACGCTTCTCAAATCCGCTGTAAAAGCGATTGAAATTGGTGAAGATCACCGGAACAAAACCTCCCACCACAAAACCGATCACCGTGAACAACACCACGGGAATTGGATTGGAGAAGAGCACCCCAGTGGAGATCAAACCGACGGCCGCCCCGCCAGCGGCAACGGGAAGACGCAAGGGAAGCCCCGTGATTTGTGAGGCGATGAAACCAACCAAGGCACCCACTGCCATGGGGATTAGGGCAGCAATGGCACCATTGCCAGCACTTAAGAGGCCATACACAAAGCCCAGCGTTACCCCAGCGATGGCGTACTGATGACGCGTGAGCTCCTTTGTTTCACGCGATAACAACAACGCCGACAACATTGGAGAGAATGTGAGGGCGTTGAACGTAGAAATACCGATGGAAAATAAGATCGTTGCTGCAAACTGCTTGTAAATAGTTCCCGTTGCACCTGGGAAAAACAACACTGGCAAGAACACTGCCATCTTCACTAACGATGTAGCAATCACGGCACCAAATAACTCATCCATCGTTTCGATGGCGGCCTGGACCGACGTCAAACCCTCCGCTTTTTTCGCAGAGGTGTCTTCAACAACGGTGATGGCATCATCCACCACCAAACCAGTTGCGAGAACCAAACCAAACAAGGTGAGCTGGTTAAGCGAGAAACCAAAGGCCAGAACCAGGGCGAAGGTTCCGATCAAGGCCACTGGAATCGCGATGGCAGGCACAAGGGTTGCTTTCCAGTTCTGCAAAAACAGGAAGAGGATCAACACCACCAGAATCACGGCATCCCGCAGGGAATTCGTCACGCCTTTGATCGACTGACTAATGAAGTCGGTTGTGTCGTAAATCTTCTGAACACCAAGGCCAACAGGAAGAGTTTTCTCAAACTCTTCCAACACATTTTTCACGCCATTGGACACTTCAATCGCGTTACTTCCGGATAGCTGATAAATAGCAATACCAACAGAAGGAGTTCCATTGATATCCATTGCATCGATACCATAGGTTTCACCACCAAGCTCAACCCGACCAACATCTTTCAAACGAACAAGGCCACCATCGCCTGTCGAACGAAGAACGATATTTTCAAATTCTTGCGTGGTCGTTAAACGGCCTTGAAGTTGCACCGTAAATGTGAATTCCTGACCTTCAGGCGCAGGTGATCCACCAATCTTTCCTGCAGGAACCAATCGGTTTTGACTCTTTAGCTGATTGACAATGTCTGTGGCCGAAAGATTATTCGCCACCAATTTGTCAGGATCAAGCCAAAGACGAAAGGCAATCTTGCGGTTACCAAAATAGGTAACGTCACCAACACCCTTCACCCTTTTTACATTGTCAGTTAGATTCTTATCGAGATAGCCACTAATTGTTTCAACAGAATACTGGGTCTGACTTGGATCTTCGTTTACAAAGTTATAAACAAGCAGGATTGAATTTGATGCTTTATTAACCGTAACGCCCGACTTTCTCACTTCTTCTGGCAGCTGGGGCTCCGCCAAAGACACCCGGTTTTGCACATTCACTTGATTGATATTTCCATCAGTTCCACTGTCGAAAGACACTGAAATCGAACTCACACCATCAGACGAGCTCGTGGATGTGATGTAATCCATCTTCTCCACACCGTTGATCTGCTGCTCCAGCACAGAGGTGACACCCTGCTCCACAGCCACGGCATCTGCCCCCACATAGGTGGACTGAACCTTCACAGTGGGCGGCGCGATATCCGGCAGGTTTTCAATCGGGAGGATTGGAATTGCGATTAAACCGACAATCACAATCAGAAGGCTGCAGACCGTACTGAGAACAGGCCTGGTGATGAAATTATTAGAAGCAGACATCGTTCAACCTCAGTTTGCTTTGGGAGATATTGCGGCTGCACCGGCTGCGGGCTGCACTTGAACGGGCATTCCGTGCTTCAGATTGAGCAGATTGGTCGTCACCACCTTCTGATTGGGTTTCAACCCTTTGTTGATCGGGTAAAGATCATTTTCCAACTCACCAACAACCACTGGGGTTTGAAGTGCGAATTGGGCATTTAGGGGAAGTTTCCCTGCTTTCGATGCCTTGTCCAAGCGTTCCAAATCGGCTTTTCCTGGATTGGCCTTGAGCTCATCCAAGCTTCCCAGTCGAAACACAAAACTCTGTCCAGAGGTTTGTGTTACAGCGGCGAATGGAACAGACAGCTCCTGCTTGGCCTCAATTTGCACGCGGGTGCGCAAGCGCTGGCCATCGCGCAATGTGCCATCGGTGTTCGCAAACACAGCCTTCACCAACAGGCCCTGCGTCTGCGAGTTAACCCGAGGATCAATGGATTGCACTTGACCGGTCGCAATCACGGCGTTCTTTCCTGGTGAACTCAGCAGAACTGGCTGTCCCAACGCCAGCCGTGAAGCAAACACAGCCGGAACTTCCACACGCGCTTCGAGCTCATTGTTTTGAACCAAACTGGTGAACACTTGCCCCTGCTGCAGCACATCACCAACCTTCGCTTTCACATCCGCGACAGTTCCTGCAGACGGTGATTTGAGGTTGCTGTAACTCACATTGGCTTCCGTGGCCTTCACCCGTTCCAACGCCGAAAAATACTGTGTTCGATAGGTATCAAGCTGCTTCTGCGATGACGCTCCGACCCGAGCGAGGTAGTCATATCGCTCCCAATTGATCTTGGCTGTTTCAGCTTTCGCCCGCTCCTCAGCCAGCTGGGCTTGAAGCTGGGCTTGATCAAGAACCACCAACAATTGGCCAGGTTCAACCTCATCACCCTGGCGAATCTTTAATTCAAGAATCCGGCCAGCAGACTGCGCAGCCAGTTCCACCAGATTGCTGGCTTCCAGGGTGCTCACCGTGTCCACTCCCTCAGTGAACTCAGCCATGCGCGTCGACACCGCCTGCACTTTTGGCGGGGGGGGTGCTGCAGGGCCCTCGGCTTTACAAGCCCCCACGGTGATCAAAGCGGCGATGGAAAAAATCAGTCGCTGCTGATGACGCACGATGTTCAAGTCTTTCAACGGATTATGCAGGCTGTTGCAACAGATTGATCAAAACAACGCTGAAATCAAAAGACTGAAAAGATTAACGACTAAATCAATGTCCGATTCGGACCATCCACGTGATTCAGCGCGCCATTCTTAGGAAGATCACGTTGGTGACGCAAACACCCTTTTTATCAACACCTCTGTGGTGAATCAGGATCTTTTCGCCTTCCACGGAGAACAACAGCGGCGTCGGCTTGCACCACTGGCTGATCGCATGCGGCCACGCACCCTGGAAGAATTCGAGGGGCAGCAAGGAATCTTGGCGGAAGGTCGGCTCCTCCAACGCGCGATCAAAGCCGACAGGGTTGGCAATTTGATCTTGCATGGCCCACCTGGAGTGGGCAAAACAACCCTGGCCAGGATTGTGGCGAACCACACCCGTGCTCATTTCAGCAATCTGAATGCAGTGCTCGCGGGGGTGAAGGATTTACGTGCCGAAGTGGACGCAGCACAACAGCGGCTTGAGCGGCACGGGCTGCGCACAATTTTGTTTATCGATGAAGTACATCGGTTCAACAGCGCCCAACAAGATGCCCTTCTGCCTTGGGTGGAAAACGGAACCGTCACCCTGATTGGAGCCACAACAGAAAACCCATTCTTCGAAGTGAACAAAGCCCTCGTGAGCCGTTCACGCCTGTTCCGGCTTTTGCCCTTGGAACCCAAAGACCTTCACCAGCTTCTGCAACGAGCACTCACAGACCAAGAACGGGGCTACGGCGAACGCTCTGTCGTGCTGGATACGGATGCTGCCAACCACCTCGTGGATGTTGCAGGAGGGGACGCCCGCAGCCTGCTGAATGCTCTCGAACTGGCGGTGGAAAGTTCAGAACCAGCGTCGGACGGCACGATCGCCATCAGCCTCACCACGGCTGAGGAGTCGATCCAACAGCGGGCTGTTCTGTACGACAAACAGGGTGACGCCCACTACGACACCATCAGTGCCTTTATCAAGTCGTTGCGAGGCTCCGACGCCGATGCCGCTTTGTTTTGGCTGGCACGCATGGTGGAAGCCGGTGAAAATCCCCGATTCATTTTCCGGCGGATGTTGATCGCCGCTGGCGAAGACATCGGCCTGGCCGATCCCCAAGCGATGGTGGTGGTCGAAGCGTGCGCTGCGGCCTTTGAACGGGTCGGACTGCCAGAAGGCCTCTACCCCCTCGCACAGGCCGCTCTGTACCTCGCCGGAACGGAAAAAAGCAACAGCATTTTGGGCTTCTTTGATGCCCTGAAGAGCGTCCGTGACGCCAACCGCCAGGACGTCCCCCCCCACCTACGCGATGCCAATCGAGACGGCGACGCCTTCGGAGATGGCGTGGGTTACCGCTATCCCCATGCCTATGCGGAACATTGGGTGGAGCAGCAATACCTACCCACTGCGCTCCAAGGCGAAGTGTTTTGGCAGCCTGGGGCTCTGGGCTGGGAAGGAGAACGGCGCGAACGGATGGGTGCTCGCCGTGCAGCTCAGCTTGCCGCCGCCGCTGAGCTTGCGGCTGATCAACCACTTCTGCTCAGTAGTGGGCCCGACAGCCCTGGGTTAGAGCGCTGGATTCAGCGTCAACTCGGACAAGAAGGAGAACGGTTGCATCAGCTCCGCGAACGCCTCTGGGGAGGCGTCTCTTGGCAACGCCATGATCGCGTTTTAATCCTGGGAGCCCGGTCGCTGATCTGGGCCCTTGATCCCCTACGGGCCGTTCCGGAGGGAGGCGTCACCATGCTGTGCAACAGCACTGATGATTGCCACCGCATCGAGGCCCAAATTCAACTGCTCGATCTCGAGCTTCGTCCCCAGCTTCTCCACGGAGGACTCGACGAGTTGCCGACGAGCCAGGCTTTCGAGTGGATCGGTGGTCGCTTCAGCACCACCGATCTTCAACAGATGGATTGGTCTCTCCTAGGGCCCCAACTTCACGAACACTCCAATGACGAAACCACCCTTCGTCTCCTCACAACAAGGGCAGAAGCCGGACCAGCGGGAGCGCTAGTTCAAACCGGCAGCCGCCACGCTGAGCTTCAGACACTCCTTCAAAAAGAGCAGTTATGGCTGGCCGCACAAACACAACCCCATCACTATTTCGAAGCGGAAGGATGGCGTGGATCGCAAGACAGTTGGTTGGAAACCCTGAACCTTCCATGGGGGCCTGACTTGGCAGAGCGTTGGCTCGCAGAAGGCTCCCCATACCGCATCGCAATGGGAGCGATTGATCCGACGGATCTTGCCCTGCTTCGCCAACAACTTGAGGGCATCGGACGCAGCGGGTTGCGCCTGCCCATGCGGCATGAGCTCTTCATCGGACAGCGCAACGCGCCAATCGAAAAGGCATAAAAAAAGCCCCGGCAATGCCGGGGCTTGGACAACAAGGCTTATCGCCTGATCACCAGAGGGGACGTGCTGGGGCAGGAGCCATGGTGCGAACGGGAGCTTCAGGCAGCTGTGAATTGGCCTGAACGCAAGCGGGCAGGAACACATACCAAGAGAGCAAGGAAGTGCACTGGGCGTCGCCTTCGCACTTGTCGGGAGCACAGACGTTCTGGGCGCCGGTGTAGGTACCGCAGGTATCAGCCAGACGGAAGTCGACGGGCAGAGCAGCCATGATGCTGGCGGAAGAGATCTCGCCATCGATGGAGTCGGCGATGATCGCGGAACGAAGAGCCACCACGGCGGTCTTCTTCATGCGCCAGTAAGGGAAGTAAGACGCGGTCTGATCCTTGAGGAACTTGACACCATCGTCGGAATACAAGAAGCGCGACACCCCGATGATGTCGACGCTGTAGCTCTTGGTCATTCCTTCTTGAATTTCTTCGGCAGTCCAACCAGAGTTGTTGATGCCGGCATCAAGAGCGCGGTCGGTGACTTCGCCGGTTTCGAAGAATGTTTTGAATTCGCTGGAGGTGGTGGTCCAAACAGCACCACCGGTGTTCCAACGCACAGGGCGGCTGGTGCCGGCTTCAGCAGGGGCAGCCAGGGCGGCGAGAGATGCGCCAGCAAGGATGCCAGCGGCGAAACGAGTAAACACGGACGACAAATAAGGGGATGTCATTAAAAAACTAGCCGTCGAGAGAAAAATCGCCAACAGTCTTCGGTCAGTTAGAGATTTGCTGCAGAACAAATGCCCCTAAACGCTGTACTGAACAGCACTTCGCTTGCAAATTATGCTCGATTTGTACCGCCGAACACTTGACTTCAGCCTTCAGGGCTTTGAGACCCTCGAACAGCAACGATTTGATAGGCCGTACGCTCGAATCCATCAATCAAATCTCAAACTCCTGTGGCTCTTCAAGTTGGAGATCTAGCTCCAGATTTCACGCTCCCCGATCAAAACGGTGAATCTGTTCAGCTCTCCTCGCTGAAAGGTCAACGGGTGATCCTTTATTTCTACCCAAAAGACGACACCCCAGGTTGCACGAAAGAAGCCTGCAATTTCAGGGATCGCTGGGGGCGCTTCGAAGACCACAACATCAAGGTGTTCGGCATCAGCAAAGACAACGCTGCTTCCCACACCAAGTTCATCAGCAAACACTCGCTCCCTTTCACGCTCCTAACGGACGAAGAACCCTGCGCTGTAGCCAGCCTGTACGACAGTTATGGCCTCAAAAAGTTCATGGGCCGCGAATACATGGGAATGATGCGCCACACCGTTGTGATCGATGCCGAGGGACGCATCGAGCGCCTTTATCTCAAGGTGAAGGCAGCAACAATGGCCGACGCTCTTCTAAGCGACCTCGGACTCGATTAACCCGACGCGTCCATTAAGTCGAACAAGCCCCGCAGCTGCAACTCCGGATCCAGTTGCAGCTGCGGAGACGAGCTCCGCAGTTCTGTTGCGAGGAGCTCTGCATCGCCGCCACAGAGCCAAAGCATTCCACCGCAGGCTTTCTGCGCATCCCGAACCACGCTGACCATCGCCTGAAGGACACCACGACGCATCGCCGCCACGGTGTCTTTTGGAAAGGGTTCTTGTCCAGGAGCAGCAAAAACCATCTCAGGCAAAGCCTCTGTCCCTTTCGTCATCGCCAGTAGCTGAAGCCTGTAGCCAGGGATGAGCTGACCACCGACAAACTCTCCGCCTGGCGACAGCACCGTGATGCTCAACACCGTGCCGGCATCGACCAGCAGCAGTCCGGAACTGAGATCCAACGACAAAGCCAAACTGCGGGTCCATCCAGCCCAGGCACCAATCGCCCGATCCACCCCCAACCAAGGGGGACAACCAGCCAGGGGAACATTCCGGAGCGTGATGCGTCGTTCCAATGCAGCTGATGTCAACTGCGCTGGAACGGGTCCGACTGCCGCCCATCCCCCCAGCTCCCCGTCAAGACGAGCTAGATCTGGCGAGCCATGGTGAAAGTGCATCCCGCAAGCGTCCCGTTCTCCCCAGTGCCATCGGCTATTGCCGATAAGTAACACCCGCTTGCAGTGTTGGGATGTCAACGTCAGATGCCTTCTCCCAAGAGTCCCTCCACCTCCTCCTGAGGCAGGTGAATGCCACATTCCTGCTTTAAGCCTCCGAAACGCGTATCCCGACCGTTGAGATCCCCACCATCCGGACCACTGGAATGCCAATCACCCACGGTGGAATAGCCCTGATCGAATAAGGGATGCTGGGGCAAATCGTTGTCGTTCATGTAATAAAAAACATCCTTTTTGGTCCAATCCAGAACCGGTCTGAGCGAGAGCCTGTCTCGAATTGGATCCAACGTCGTCATTGAGCGGCGGTGATCCGTCTGCCCTCGCCTAACCCCACTGGCCCAACACTGGATATCAAGCTGAGCCAACGATTCTTCCAACGGATCCACTTTGCGAATCCGGTGATAGAGCTCCAAATCAGCCACCGCGCCGGTTTCCCAGAGGCGACCATGCAGGGCTTCCATCCGAGCTGGTGACATCACACTTTGTGCCACAACCAGACGAATATCGAGTAAGCCCATGAGCTGCTCGACATAGGTATAGGTCTCTGCAGGGAGATAACCGGTATCGACCCAAATCACCGGGACCGCCTTCCCCCCCGGCAACTGGCTCAACATGTGCAACAGCACCGACGACTGGATACCGAAGCTGGTGGTAAGCGCAAACTGCTCACCAAACGTTTGATGCGCCCAGGCCAAGCGGTCCTGAGGACCCAAACCGCCCAAGACCGAGCGGTTCTGCTGCAGCCATTCAGACCGCAGATCAGCCTGCTGGGCCGCCTCGACCTCCGCCGACGTGCGCACCATTCCGTCAGAACCCTCCGTCATCAGGCCATCCTCCCCTGTCGCCGGTTCTGACACTTTGCCTATCGTTGAACAAAGCTCGATTCGACCATGACATCACCAACGTCTTCGGCGAATGCCGTGGTGATTGTCGGAGGCGGTTTTGGTGGGTGGTTTGCGGCTCTTGCGATTCAAAGACGTTTGCCTCACTGCCATGTGGTGCTAATCGAACCCCGGAAAGAGTTTCTGTTTCAACCATTGCTCTATGAACTGCTCAGCCATGAGCTGCAGGAGTGGGAAGTGGCTCCTCAGTACAGCCAATTGGTGAGCCACAACGGCATTTGTTGGTTGCAAGACGAGGTGTTGAGCATCGATCGTTCGAATCACACCCTGCAAACACGTTCTGGGGAGCGCATCCCCTGGAGGCAATTGGTGATTGCCACGGGATCACAACCCAACGATTTCGGCATTCCTGGCGTGAAGGAACACAGCCGTGGATTCCGCAACCTCAGCGATGTTCGAGAGCTGCGTCAACGCATCCAGGATTTGGTCCACCAGAGACGGGCCGATGCAGCACTCGCCATTGTTGGCGCAGGACCGACCGGAGTGGAACTGTCCTGCAAGCTGGCAGATCTTCTGAACGGCACCGCCAGGATTCATCTCATTGAAAAAGGGGACAGCATCCTTCCCAATAGTTCGGCTTTCAATCGAGAACGAGCCAGTGCTGCCCTGGAACGAAAAGACGTCTGTCTCCATCTGAATACGGACGTCGCGAGAGTTGAAGCCGATCGGGTGGTGTTCGCCAAAGGAGAGGAGATCGAGCACCAGGGTTTGATCTGGACAGCAGGCAGTCAGGTCAATCTGCCGTCTGTTCAGCCCCTCCCTAAATCGCATCGAGGTCGCCTAACCATCAACGCTGATCTGCGACTCCAAGACAGTTGTGATGTCTTCGCAATTGGGGATATTGCCAGCAACGGCGATCACCCAGCCCCAGCGAATGCTCAAGTTGCGATGCAGCAGGGAGAAGCCGTGGGTGATGCCATCGCTGCTTTGCAAGCTGGGGAAGAGCCTCAAACCTTCGAATTCCAGGATCGAGGAGAAATGCTCAGCCTCGGCATCGGAGACGCCACCTTGACTGGACTGGGAATCACCCTCGCAGGCCCGCTCGCCTTTCAACTTCGCCGAGCGACCTACCTCACCCGTATGCCTGGCCTCTCCGTTGGGGTTCGCTCCGCCGGTGCCTGGTTGCTGAACCGTTGAAACAAGCCCATCTCGGTGGCCGCACCAAAGGCCTGCGTCGCAGCCAGGAACGTCAGCTCGATCGCCTCAGTCAACGCCGCCATCCAGAGGACGGGCTTGAGCTGCTCACCCTGGAACGACTGAGTGAGCTTGTGTTGGAACTCAAAACCCCACTGCACCTGATCATTGATGGACGGGGCCTTTGCCGACTCCTGTGGCTCGGACCCCTCTCGGGCAACGACTCCCCCCTGAACCATCTACCCCAAGCCCCCCGTCGCCAAAGCGGCGGTTGGCGACTGGTGAGCTGCCCTTTTTGTCGAGACGGCTTGAATGCAGACCCAGCCGATGCTGTTGTGGCTTTGGACATCGCACCCCGGCAGTGGTTGCGCTTTGCCCCAAAACCCGGCGCCGATGGAATCCGAACAGCCGAACTCCTGTACCCGGATTCCAATGAATCGGATGGTTGGTACCACCAAGAAACAGGAGACCTGCGGGACCTTTGCGAACGCGAGTTAGACGACGAGCGCTCCCAACCCATCGCCCAAGCAGCTCAGGGGATGGAGCGCGTGCTCTTACTCACACTGATCGGCCAAGATTCGTCTGAAAGCGAACGTGAACTGGCGGAACTAGAGGGTCTGGTTCGCAGTGCCGGTGGTCAACCTGTCGCTGTGATGAGCCAAAAAAGCGGCAGCACGAATCCCCAAACCCTCTGGGGGAAAGGGAAACTCCAAGAGGCCGCCCTCGAGGTCCGGCGAAACGGTGCTTCGCTGGTGATCACCGATCGTGAGCTCACTCCGGTTCAAGCGCGCAACATCGAGCGCCTTGTGAATTGCCCGGTTTCAGATCGCAGCGAGCTCATCCTCGACATCTTTGCCCAAAGGGCAGGCAGTGCGGCAGGTCGTCTTCAGGTGGAACTAGCCCAATTGCGTTATCGACTCCCGAGGCTCCTAGGCCGCGGCCAAAGCATGTCCCGGCAAGGGGGCGGCATTGGAACCCGCGGTCCTGGAGAAACCCAACTGGAAAAAGACCGTCGAGCGATCAGTCGAAGAATTGAACGACTTCTGCGGGATCAACAGCAATTGCAAGCCCATCGCAGCCGTCTTCGCGATCAACGTCGTGGCTTGCCACGCGTTGCATTGGTTGGTTACACCAACGCCGGAAAATCCAGTCTGCTTAATGCCCTCTGCGGACAACGGGAAAGCGATCGCGTCTTGGCAGAAAACAAATTGTTCGCCACGCTCGATCCCACGACCCGAAAACTCGATCTACCTCGCCCTGGAGAACGCCCCCAACGCATGTTGATCACCGACACGGTGGGATTCATCCGCGACCTACCCAAACCTTTGGTGGAAGCCTTTCGCGCCACCCTCGAAGAAGCCCTGGATGCCGATTTGTTGCTCATCGTTGTTGACCTTGCCGATCCAGATTGGATTAGTCAGCTCAGCACCGTGCATCGCTTGCTTGATTCCTTGGGGAGTTCAGCCCTTCGTCGTGTGGTGGCCAATCAAATCGACCGCTGCGACCTCGAAGCGATTCACTCCATTCGCGACCAGGAACCCGATGCACTGTTTCTCTCCGCTGTCCGGGGGGATGGCCTACAGGGCCTTCAAGACTGGCTGCGCAGGCAATTTTTTGATTCCGATGCAGAATCCACAGCGATGACGACAAACGATCTGGCGCAATGACCGAGTTGATCAGCGCGCTTCAGACACCGCACGCTTTGATCACCTTGTCGGTCCTCGGACTTGCAGTGATTCTGTTCATCACTGGAGCTTTGGCTCCGGAGTTGACCGGATTGCTGAGCCTGGGGCTCTTGCTGGCCTGTGGAGTGCTTAGTCCCCAAGAAGCCCTGGCTGGCTTTGGGAGTCCGGCCTTAATCACGCTGCTCGGACTCTTCCCCGTCTCAGCTGCACTATTCAAGAGTGGAGCCCTCGATCGATTGCGTGGCTTAATTGCTTCAGAGCGGATCCGGTCTCCAAGGCGACTGATCGCGCTGATGGCCTTTGTGATTGCACCCGTCTCCGGGGTGGTCCCCAACACACCTGTGGTGGCGTCCTTGCTCCCGGTGGTTGAGAACTGGTGCCATCGCCATGGAATTTCACCCTCAAGGGTGCTGCTTCCCTTGTCGTTTTCCACAGTGCTTGGAGGAACGCTCACGCTGTTGGGAAGCTCCGTGAACCTGCTGGTGAGCGACATCAGTCAGCAACTTGGCTATGGGTCTTTCGAGTTGTTCACGTTCACGCTGATCAGCCTGCCCATTTGGCTTGTTGGTGCGCTCTATTTGGTCTTAGCGCCCCGTGCCTTACTCCCAGACCGCGGTAAGGAGTTGGATGACTTGAGCCCCCAACGGAGCGGATACTGCACCGAGGTCACCATCCCCTCCGCGTCAGAATTAGTCGGACGATCACTGTTAAACAGTCGACTCCAACGCCGGTTTGATGTCGATGTCCTTGAAATCCAACGGGGGGGAGAACGCCTCCTTCCTCCCCTAGCCGACCGTCGCTTGGAAGCAGGCGATCACCTGTTGTTGCGAGTCACGCGAGACGACCTCTTGCGTCTCCAACAGGACCACACCGTGCAACTGACAACCCAAGGGCAAAACGCTGGCTCAAGCCTGAATACCAGCCAAGCCAGTGGCCAGAAAACTGTGGAGGTTTTGCTACCAGCGGGCTCTACCCTCGCCGGAGCCAGCCTGCGAGAACTGCGGTTTAGGCAACGGCACAACGCCACGGTTTTAGCCCTACGCCGCGGCCAAGAAACCGTTCAAGAACGGCTGGGTCAAGTGGTGCTCCGAGAAGGCGATGTGTTGCTTCTACAAGCACCGTTTGATTCGATCCGAGGCTTGCAAGCGAGCAATGACCTGCTGGTGCTCGACCGGCTCGAAGACGATCTCCCCACGGTGGGTCGCAAACCCGTGGCGGTCAGTATCGCCATTGCCATGCTGCTGCTGCCCACCATCACTCCCATCCCACTTGTCGCAGCTGTTTTGCTCGCAATGGTGTCGGTGGTGGCAACCGGATGCCTACGTCTTGGAGAACTACAACGTTCGATCCGTCTCGATGTGATTTTGCTGCTCGGTTCCCTCACCAGCTTCAGCGTGGCACTGCAAACCACAGGTCTTGCCGATGCTCTGGCCGCTGGAGTGCAGCAGTGGTTAGACGGCTGGCCCATTTATTTCGCGCTTGTGGCGATCTTCTTTGGCACCACCCTCCTCACCCAAGTCATGAGCAATGCCGCCTCGGTGGCCCTGTTAGCCCCCGTGGCAGTGCAACTGTCTCCTGCCCTCGGACTCTCCCCTTTGGCCCTCTTGATCACCGTGCTGTTTGGGGCAAGTCAATCGTTCCTCACCCCCGTGGGCTATCAAACCAACTTGATGGTGTTCGGCCCAGGCAGGTATCGATTTCTCGATGTCACCCGCTATGGCTTAGGACTGACACTGATCATGACCGCATTGATCCCGGCACTGATCCTTTGGCATTACGGCTGATCCTGACTAACACTGGTCGCACTGAGGCTTAGCCCTTGCCCATCCGAAAGGCCATTGAGCGAAGCCAGGGCTGGCGCCTGCGCCTCACCGTGCCGCAGTTCACTGTGGTGACGGGTTTGCTGGTGGTGTTTCTCGGAACATTGCTGCTCGCCACGCCGCTGTGTTCCAACAGCCGCGTGGGGCTTTGGGAGGCATTATTCACGGCGACATCAGCCATCACCGTCACCGGACTCTCCATCATCGATATCAGCGTCGACCTCACCGCCTTTGGCCAGGTGGTTTTGGCGCTAATGATCCTGACGGGGGGACTTGGATTGATGGCGATCACCACCTTCCTTCAAGGGTTTGTGATGCATGGCACTGCCCTACGCCGCCGCTTGGACCGAGGCCAAACCCTGGACGAATTTGGCGTAGGAGGAGTGGGGAGCACCTTTCGCGCCATCATCCTCACCGCCCTTGTGGTGATTTTGTTGGGCGCGTTGGTGCTCTACAACTACGGATTCGACGACATTCCCAATCGTGGGGAGAGGTTGTGGGCCGCGGTGTTCCACAGCATCTCTGCATACAACAATGCTGGATTTGGACTCTGGTCAGACAGCCTGGAGCGTTACCACGCCAATCCAGTTGTGAATGGCGTGGTCATGGTGCTCATCATCACGGGAGGACTGGGTTGGAGAGTCACCAGTGACCTCGCCACCCAGGCGTTGCGCCGTGGCCGCGGCCGCCGACGTCTGAGCCTGCATTCCCGACTGGTGTTGCGCACCTCCTTTCTTCTCATTGGGTTTGGGGCCTTAGGCCTCGCCATGACCGAGTGGCTGAACAAGGGCGGGGTGTTTATTGAAATGACATGGTCGGAACGCTGGTTGACGGCCCTCTTTGAATCCGTCACAGCCCGCACGGCTGGCTTCACCACCATTCCGCTGTCTTTGGAGAACATCACCGAATCCGGTTTGTTGCTGCTGATGACCTTGATGTTCATTGGCGCCAGTCCTGGCGGCACGGGCGGTGGCATCAAAACCACAACGGTGGCAGCGCTCATGGCCGCCACCCGCTCCACCCTGCGGGGACGAGACGCTGTGGTGATTCGCAACCGCGAGATCGCAGACAAGGTGGTGCTGCGCGCGGTTGGCATCACCGTTGCGTCGCTGCTGTTCGTGCTGGGGATGGCACTGCTCATCAGTATCGGCAGCAACCTCAATGGCGAAGACCCCTTCACATTTTTGGAGATGCTGTTCACCTGCATCTCGGCGTTCGCAACGGTGGGGCTCGATTTAGGGGTTACTGCAGAACTCAGTCGATTTGGCCAAGGCGTGCTCCTAGTCGGCATGTTTGTGGGACGTCTCGGCATCCTTTTGCTGCTCAGCGCAATCTGGGAAGCCGCAACGCGAGAGCAAATTCACATCCAACGCCAGAATCGGGTTGGATATCCCCGCGAAGACCTGTATGTCTGAGTGCAACCCAAGCCCAAGCGGCTCAACGTCATGAAGGAGTGGTGGCAATGGAGCCCGTTACAAGGCAGTGAGCGCCTTGGCTTCGCGATCATTGGTGTGGGACGGTTTGGCATCGCGGTCTGCCGAGAATTGCTGCAAAACGGTGCGGACGTCCTGGCCGTGGATCGCTCCGCTCGGGCCATTGAGGAACTGCGACAGGTGGAGCCCAGCGTGGAAGCCCGGGTGGTCGATTGCACCGACGAAGAATCCCTACGGGAAGCCGGAGTGCTGGATATGGGCACCGTTGTCGTGGCCATCAGCGAACCGATTGAAGCCAGCATCACCGCAACGTTGATCGTCAAAGACAGTGAAGGGAGTCAGGTCAAGCAAGTGATCGCTAGGGCCACCAGTGATCTGCACGAAAAAATGTTGAAACGGGTTGGAGCCGATCGGGTGATCTTCCCCTCAAGAATGCAAGGTGAGCGCCTGGGACTCGAGCTTGTCCGCCCCAACCTGATGGAGCGACTCGCCCTAGACGAGCAACACTGCATCGAAGAAATCAAAGTTCCGGAACTCTTCGTGGGGCGCTCCCTACGGGACCTCAACCTCCGGAAAAACTTCCGGGTCAACGTTTTGGCCGCTGGTCCCCAGAGCAGCCTGACGGTGAACCCACCGGCATCCCATGTGCTCGAACTCGGGCATTTGCTCGTGGTGATGGGCCTGATCGACGACCTTCAGCGCCTGCCAAAGATGTAAGCCATGCGCTGTCTCGGCCTAATGAGCGGCACCAGTGCCGATGGGGTGGATGCCGTTCTGGCCGACTTTCGAGGGTCGCCAAACCACCCGCAATGGGATCTGATTCGGCATGTGCATCGTCCATACCCCGAGGATCTACGCCGCAGGGTTATCAGCGCTGGGCAAGGGGAACCGGGCCGTGCGAATCAATGGCTTGATCTAACTGAAGCAATTACAGAGGCCCAAGCCACGGCCGCACGATCCTGCGACCCCCACGGAGAGGCAGTGGTGGTGGGATGCCATGGCCAAACCGTTTGGCATCGCCCCCCCACATCCCAGCAGCGGGGTGCCAGTTGGCAACTTCTCCAGGCTCCCCTCCTCGCTCAACTGTTAGATCGTCCTGTGGTGCACGACTTTCGTGCAGCAGATCTCGCCCTCGGCGGTCAAGGCGCACCTCTAGTCCCGAAGGCCGATGCAGCACTCTTGGGCGGAACAAAGGGCTGGCGCGCCCTACTGAATCTGGGCGGCATTGCCAATCTCACGTTGATCCCCCCCTGCTGTGGCCCCGAACGTGATGCATCCGTGCAGGGATGGGATTGCGGGCCCGCCAACAGCTTGATCGACCTCGCCGTTCAACAATTCAGCAACGGAACACTGCTTTTCGATCGTGGCGGGGCCATGGCACAAGCCGGCTACAGCGATGAAACGAAGATTTGTCGTTGGCTACAAGAGCCGTACTTTCAATCCCCACCACCAAAATCAACGGGTCGCGAGTTATTCGGACGCGCCAACCTGCAACAACGTCTCAACGACTTGGGCCGGGATTGTTCCAGCCAAGATGCCGTGGCCACATTGACCAGCTTCAGCGCCGCAGTGGTGGCCCAAGACCTCGAGCAACTGATGCAGCGTGATTGGATTCGCCCCCTGGAGTTGATCGTGGCTGGAGGGGGCCGCCACAACCCTGTGCTGATGGATCAACTGCAACAACGCTGCCGCGGCCTCCAATTGATCAGCAGCCAAGCGTTGGGTTTGCCAGTGGAAGCACGGGAGGCTCTGGTGTTTGCTCTGCTGGCCTGGTGGCATCAGCGCAAGCATCCCGCCAACGCACCATCCATCACCGGAGCCAGTCGAGAGAGTGTTCTCGGCGTATTGGTGCACCCTGGCTAACCAGGCCGGTAGAGCCGCAATCGACGAGGCGCGCCCCGCAGTCGTCGGGGTTGCTGGAATTCCAGGGCTGAACGGAAGCGTTCCTCACGACTGAGGGGCTTTTCTACAGGGGCCTCACCTTGCTCTTGGCGCTGGACCCCCTGCTGGATCAGCACACGCGCCATGTTGCTGACCGTCCGAGACTCCGACTCAGCGAGGGCCGTTAAGCGGGCACACAAATCCTCCGGAAGGACTACCTGGATCCTGGGGGACTTGGGCTTCCCGCTGGCTGACGTCTGTCGAGTGGGCACAACCGGATCGTCAGAACGACTTTCAGTTACCCGCAAGTGTACAGAGGTGGTCAAGGGTAGTATCCATGATTATGTTGAGGGCACTGGTCCTCCTCGGAGTGCTCCGCGCATGACCCAGTCCAGATCTCAGTCCACGCCAAAATCCAAGCCCACGCTGCAATCCCGGCGCAGCACCGCCCCGCGACGCAGTAGAACGCGCAGTCCTCGACGCGGCCCTGAAAACAGCGATGTGCTCGTGTCGGCTGTGGTAAGCACCTATTTGCTGACTCACCTCCACCACGTTTTGCAGCGAGCGGAGTACACCGCCGTTCAAGAAGGTCGTGGCTCACAGGCCGCGAACTATGCCCAGCTAAGAAAAGTTCTTTGCATGGATGCACGGAGCATGGAAGACGCGTCAGCCCTCGGGCAACGCGATGAAGGCTTTGAACAAGCTGCCTGACGAATCCAGCAGATCTGAATAGCGTTACAGCAGTGGTCAGCTCCGCGATGAGTTCAAATGCCGCAGCCCTTTACGCCCAAATCAGCAGCAATCCAGAACAAACACAAGCCCTGTTCCGCCAGGCTTTGCAAGACCCCAGCGGTGCGATGGAGTCGATCTGCGGATTAGGGGAGCAACTAGGACTACCCGTAACCCCAGAGGACGTGCGAACACATCTGGCAAGCCTTGACGACGACGACAGCAATCGATGGCTAGTGAAAGCCCGCGGCGGCCTCTAGAGGTGAAGCCTCTGAGTGGAGAGTGAAGGGCTCTTGCCACACGGAAGAGCATCAAGACTTTCGTGCTGAAGCTAATTCTGAGAACGATTCCAACCGCGACAGCTCATCGCGTCTGGGTTGGCGCGGCTCATAGCCACCGCCGCCAGCCCAACTGAAGAACAGCATGTAACTGACGATGGCAAGACCCGCTGCCACGACCAGAGCCACAAACTGCTCGAGTTTCAGCACGTTGTCGACGCCATGGAAACGTTTCCAGTTTGCCGACAGGGATGATGGATGCATCACGCTCCGGACCGTTGCTGAGACTCGAGCAAGTCAGCAAGATTTATCCCACCGGCGAAGTGCTGCGCAATGTGACCTGGGAGGTCAAGCCTGGCGATCGCATCGGCCTTGTTGGTGTGAACGGAGCCGGCAAATCAACGCAAATGCGGCTCATCGCTGGCTTTGAAGAACCCAGCAGCGGACAAGTGGTTCGCCAAGGCTCGCCACGCATCGCCTATCTCCAACAGGAATTTGATGTCGACTTAGAGAGAAGCGTCCGCGAAGAGCTATTTCAAGCCTTTGGGGAAGCGGCCACGGTTCTCAACCGCCAGCGGGAAGTGGAAGAGGAGATGGGGTCTGAGAAAGCGGCCGAGGATCCAGATCATCTCAATGAGCTCATTCATGAGCTTGGCCGGCTCCAAAGTCGATTTGAGGGCCTACACGGCTACGAACTTGATGCCCGCATCGACAAATTGCTCCCGACCATTGGCTTCAGCGCCGCTGGTGCCGAGCGGCCGGTGAAGGATTACTCGGGCGGGTGGCAGATGCGCATTGCCCTTGGAAAAATTCTCTTGCAAGACCCTGACTTACTGCTCCTTGATGAACCCACCAACCATCTGGATGTGGAGACCATCCAATGGCTCGAGGGATATCTGTTGGAGCAGAGCGCTGCCCTTGTCGTGATCAGCCATGACAGGACTTTTTTAGATCGGGTCTGCAACCAAATCGTGTCAACGGAGCGCGGCATCTCCCGCTCTTATCTCGGCAACTACACCTCCCACCTCGAGCTCAAACAACTGGAGCAGCAGTCGACCCAAGCGGCCTTTGAACGCCAGCAAAAGGAAATCGCCACCCAACAGGCCTACATCGATCGCTTCCGAGCTAGTGCCACCCGGAGCACCCAGGCCAAAAGCCGTGAGAAACAACTCGACAAAGTTGAGCTGGTTGAGGCCCCTGTAGAAAGCGTTTCAGGGCCCAGCTTTCGCTTTCCCGCTGCTCCGCGATCTGGGGCACAAGTTGCCCTGTTCGAGAATCTCACCCACAGCTACGGCGACAAAATTCTGTTCCTTGGAGCGGACTTAGAAGTCGAACGAGGCGACCGAATTGCATTCGTTGGCCCGAATGGTGCGGGGAAGTCGACCCTGCTGCGCCTCGTGATGGGAGCAGAAATCCCCGATGAAGGGATCGCACAACTTGGTGAACACAACGTGGTGGCGGGCTATTTCGAACAAAACCAGGCGGAAGCCCTCGACCTCAACAAAACCGTGATCGACACGATGTACGAGGCCGTTCCCGACTGGACGCAAACCCAGGTGCGCTCCTTGCTCGGCAATTTCTGCTTCAGCAACGACAGCGTTTTCAAGGATGTCGGCCAACTCAGCGGTGGAGAAAAAGCACGTTTGGCATTGGCATTAATGCTGCTGAGCCCATGCAATCTTTTGGTGCTGGATGAACCAACCAATCACCTCGACATCCCAGCTAAACAAATGCTGGAAGATGCCTTAATGGCCTACGAAGGCGCTGCACTTCTGGTCTCCCACGACCGCTATTTCATCTCCCGAGTCGCCAACAGAATCGTTGAACTACGTGATGGTGAGCTCGTTCTGTATCGAGGTGATTACAGCTACTACCTCGAGAAAAAAGAAGAGGAAAGAGCTGAAGCCCGGGAAAAAGAATTGGCTGCTCAACGTGATGCCAAGAAAAAGGCCAATAAAGACAAACAAAAGGCACGTACCGCCCGAAAGAAAAAGTCGGTCTGAACTGGACTTTCATCCGCCTGGGGGAAAAGTACACAGACTTTTAGGCAGGAAGACTTATTTGTGTTTACCGAATCAAATGATGTGCATAAGCTGACAAAACTCAACCGTAGACGCGATGGCAATGGCTCTAGGTCCTGGCTCCTCCACTCCCGGCATTGCTTTATCGATGACAGCCTCGGAGCCCCACGAGCAGACCTGGGACGCTGTTGAAACCTATTTCGAGTGCATCACAACCTGCTCTTTAGACGACGGCGAGTGCATCACGCGCTGCGTCGACCAGCTACGCGATTCCGACGACGAGTGATCACGCTCGCTTTCGTTGGCCGCTTCAAGATTTTTCCCGATCATCTCGGATCGAAGAACGACAGATCAACAGGCTTGAGTCGAACAATCTTCGAATCGCCTGCTCGACGGATTTGAAGGGTCAAAGTTTCTCCCACCCCACGGCGCTCAATCGCACTGACAACTGCGGCTGGTCCATCAACGGCTTGTCCGTCAACGGCGGTGATGACATCCTCCACCTGAAGCCCTGCCTGGTCAGCTGGCCCCATCTTTTGAATCGACCGAATCACGGCACCATTCGGTGCTGGTTCGCCTGGACGATCTGCAGGGACCCGCGATAAACCAATCCCAATTACGGGGTGGCGCGCCTTGCCCGTGGCCACCAATTCCGAGGCAATGGCCTTGGCACGATTGATCGGGATCGCAAACCCCAAGCCGGCGCCAGGCCCGGAACGCACCAGGGTATTAATGCCAATCACCTCGCCCTCAGCATTGAGCAGCGGTCCTCCAGAGTTACCAGGATTAATCGCAGCATCCGTTTGGATCAGATCAAGACGCTTGCCTGAGATCCCAAGCTGAGAAACATTTCGATTCAGGTTGCTGATGATGCCGAGCGTCACGGTGTTTTCCAATCCATAGGGATTCCCTACGGCAATCGCCCAATCGCCAACATTGAGGCTGTCTGAATTTCCGAGAGCCGCGACCGGCCACAACCCCTCTCCTTCCAAACGCACAACCGCCAAGTCAGTCAGGCTGTCTGTGCCAATCACCCGTCCCTTCACACGACGTCCATCCGACAAACCAACCGTGAGCTGCTCTGCCCCCTCAACAACATGGGCATTCGTTAGGAGCAGACCCCGGGAATCGAATAACACTCCGCTGCCTTGGCCTCGCTGCACGCGTGGACGCGATGGAGCTCCTCTAGGCACAACTCCAAAGAAGTTGCGAAACAAGGGATTGAGCCTGATCCCCTCCGGCAACCCAGACAAGCTTGGACTTTGCATCGTCCGCGACGTTTCCAAGGTGACAACGGCAGGTCCACTGCGTTTCACCGCTGTTGCCACGAACGACGTCCGGGGTAAAACCGCACGGGCACTGACAGGAGGTTGCGGCAGGAGTAGCGGGAGCACTGACATCCCGCTCGCCAATGCACCTCCAACCAATGCAGACGTGACAAAAAAGCGCGTGCGATCTGACACCCCGACCATCCCTGACTGACGTTGAGCTGACGCTACGCAATTCAACGGGTGGAAACCAGGAAAGATGAATTTGACGTGTGACTGAGTGCAATCCATGCCCAATTCAGGCCAGGATGAGACGGTCGGAACGATCTGGCTCCACGATGCTCAGCGCTCTGTTTCCACTGCTGTACGGGACAGTTTTGGTAGCCCTGCTTTGGCAAGCCTTTCGCGTGATGGGCAAGGGATTCCGAGCTGCCAGCGGCCCGATTAGTGAACCCAACGACCGCACGGGACGCATCACGGTGCATCCCGAACTGTTGGACAGCGATGGGCGGGTTACCAACGAAGACCTACTGACCGTGCGCTTTAGCGGCAACGATGACGGGGAAACCGAGACCCATGGGCACGGCACTGAATAAGTTGGTAAACAGGAGTTGATCAGGGGTCGTCCGAAGTGGATCAAAGAACACGCATCGTCGCCGCGGTGATGAAGGGCATGAAATTGCCCCCCAGGTTTCGATTGCGACTGGTCAAAGAGGATCCGGTTCGTCTCGAATTGAGCGTCACACCGGCCTACGGGAAAGACCCAATCATCGTGGGGCTTGTGGAATCACTTGACCTGGTGGCAAGACGTGACCGGGAAGGTCGAATTCCTCGGGATCTCCAGGGCACATGGGACTGGACCGTGCGCCATGGCCAAGTCAGCACCGGTGGCTGGAACCCGTATCTCAAGGAAGCCCTTCAAACCATGTTTGAAACAGGCCTTCCAGCAATTGTGTTCGAGGAACTCACCGGAGAGGAGTACCACCCCGTGGATGGAACCCGCCACGTGCGATAACGAATTCGCATCTCTTCGGGCGTGCGCATCACAACAGACAAGCGGTCATGGCGAGGCCTAAAGCAAGTTCAATTCGTCCTCTGAGGATTCGTTCATGGGCATTCTCTCCATGTCAATCGGTCCCTTGGTTCGTTTGCTCGCGGCCATCGGCGCCGTCAGCAGCGTTGCCATGATTGCGCTGCTGAACCTGCACTACTGACAGCTCCCCAGACGGCTTGACGGATTTCCCAATTGATCCGCTGCTTCCAACGATCTGCCAGCAGATCAAACCCGGAAGTACCTTGCTCCTTCAGGCACCTCCAGGAGCGGGAAAAACCACGCGGGTTCCTCTGGCCTTAATTGGCGCCCTGCCCCCCATCGCGGCAGAGATCACGCGATCGGGACGCGTCTTGATGGTGGAACCCCGACGACTCGCCACCCGAGCAGCAGCCACACGACTGGCTCAATCCCTGGACGAACCACTGGGCCAACGGATCGGCTATGCCATGCGAGGCGAGCAAAAACGTTCTGCCAACACCCAGGTGGAAGTGGTCACAGATGGGCTTTTTCTTCGGCGTCTTCAAGCCGACCCATCGCTTGAGGGCGTGTCGTGCGTTCTCTTTGATGAATTCCATGAGCGCCGCAAAGATGCAGATCTAGCCCTTGCACTCCTGAGGGAAGCCGCGCCAATCCTCCGACCCGACTTGGCTCTCGTGCTGATGTCGGCAACCCTGGATCTTTCGGATTTACGCGATCGCCTGCCCCAAGCCGAGGTTCTAGAGAGTGCGGGGCGTTGTTACCCCGTCGAAACCCATCACCAAAGAGCCCGGGAGAACGAATCACTCCCCCGCCAGGTGCTGCGCGCCCTCGAAAACCATGCTTTGACATTGCCCCATGGCAGTGGGGCGTTGGTTTTTCTCCCAGGCCTACGTGAGATCGAACGCTGCCGCACCCTGCTCAGTGATGCCAATGCGCTGCAACGTTGGCGCATTGCCATCCTTCACGGACAACTTCCCCTCGACAGCCAAAGTGCCGCCTTGCATCGTTGCGGTCCGGAACATGACGGCACGGTGATCTTGGCCAGTGGGATTGCCGAAAGCTCAATCACGATTGACGCGGTTCGGCTTGTGATCGACAGCGGACTCAGTCGACAGCTCCGCTACGACCCAAACACCGGGATGGAGGGACTTGAAACTGTGCCCAGCAGCCTGGCGAGCGCCGAACAACGCCGAGGCCGAGCTGGTCGTCAAAGTGCCGGACAATGCGTCCGACTGTGGTCTCCCGCCGAGCAACAACGTCGGCCCAATTTCAGCCCTCCTGAGCTCCTTCTGGCAGATCCCCAGCCCATCCTGATGGAGCTGGCCCAGTGGGGAGCAGGTTTGGGAAATGATCTGCCCTGGCTCGATGCCCCTCCACAAGCCGCCATGCAGGAGGGCCTGTCAGACCTCCAAGCCTTGGGACTCCTGCAGCCCAATGGACAGCTGAGTCCGACGGGGCGACAGCTATCCACGTTGGGGGTGCACCCGCGGCTCGGCCTCTTAATGCTGGAAGCCCGAGGACGCGGCTGTTCCAAACTCGGCTGCGACTTGGCGGCGCTGCTCAGCGAGCGTGATCCCCTCGCCGGTTGCGATGCAGGCTGCGATCTCGAAGCACGACTCAGCGTCGTTGACCAACATCGAACCCTTCGTGAACGCAGTCGACAACTCCAGCAGCAACTCAAACGTCTCGGTCCACCAGCAACCAAAAACAACCATTCCGCCAATGCGGCGGAACTAGTTTTACGGGCTTTCCCCCAATGGTTGGCCCAAGAGCGTCCTGGCCAACCGGGTCGCTATCGCCTACGCCAGGGACGAGGGGCCGTCCTTTCGCCCCAAGACCCACTGCGGGGAAGTTCTGCTCTTGCTGTCGCTCGCGTCGACACAGGAGGCCGTGACACCTTGATTCAACTCGCACTTCCCCTTGATTCATCCGCCCTTGAAAAACTTGGGGAGCGAGAGGGCAGCTGGATCGACAGCGTGAGCTGGGATGAATCTCGACAACAAGTCAAAGCAGAACGACGGCTGCAACTTGGAGACCTCGTCCTGCGCCGGACCCCCCAACCCACACCCAGTGCTGAACAATGCCAAGCACTGCTCCTGAACGCTTTGCACGAGGCAGGCACCCTCGAAGCATTGCCATGGACTGCGTTCAATCAACAACTGAGACAACGACTCAGCTGGATGCACCGCCATTACGGCCCCCCCTGGTCAGCACGAGACAGAGAGACCCTTCTCCAGGACACCGCTTGGCTCGCACAGACCCTGCTGAGCTGCCAAAGCTGGCGAGATGTTTCTCCAGAGATGTTGACCGAAGCTTTATGGGGAGATCTGAGCTGGAGTGAGCGACAACGCCTCGATCACGTGTTGCCGGAACGCATTGCAATTCCCTCCGGACGGCAAGCGAAGTTGCGCTACGACGATGAGGAAGTTGTTCTACCGGTGAAATTGCAAGAGATGTTTGGCGGAATAACAGGCCCTCACGTCCTGGGAGGAGAGGTACCGGTCACCCTCGAATTGCTCTCCCCTGCTGGGCGTCCCCTGCAACGAACGCAGGACCTCAAAGGGTTTTGGGAGGGCAGCTACACCGATGTACGCCGAGAAATGCGTGGCCGCTATCCGAAACATCCATGGCCCGACGACCCCAGCCAAGCGACTCCAACGGCATTCACGAAGCGCAAACAACAGCAGAAAGACGACTGAGGACACCGATCCAATTTTCGGTAGCCGTCACGACTGGCAACAAAACTCCATGGTTTGTTACATTGTGCGCATTCCACCGGGTTTAACCCAATGTCCGACAACGCACGTTTTGGCTTCGTCAACTTCGCTGAGACCTGGAATGGCCGTCTGGCCATGCTCGGCTTCGTCATCGGCCTCGGTACCGAGCTGCTGACCGGCCAGGGCATCCTCACCCAAATCGGCCTCGGCTGATCGCTCTGACCGTTCTCGGTCGACAAGAACCCTCCAGCTTTCTGGAGGGTTTTTTGATGCGAAATCGACTTTCACATCGATCGTTGATGTGACTGATGGTTCACAGTGGACGCTCTAGCTGCTGGTGTTTTGGCTTCCTTCTACGTCAAAAATCGACGCGATGGCTCTCGCTTGCTCAGCAGCGCCTTGGTGATTTTCACAATTGCCATCACACAACATCAGACAACCTGGGGCGTCGTAGTGGCATCCATCAGCGCGTTGGTTTGCCTGTACTGGGGTTTTGCTTACCGCAAACTGGATCTTGAGCGCTGAACGAATCCCGACCTATTCGGTCGGAGAACTGAATACCGCGATCGGCAGCTTGCTGGAACGAGGTTTCGCTCCACGTTTTTTGCTGGAGGCCACTGTGTCTCGCCCCCAAGTGAAAAAAGGGCATCTTTGGCTCACCCTCACCGACGGAACAGCAAGTATTTCTGGGGTGGTTTGGGCCTCAAAATTGGCTCAATTGAGCTATCGCCCCACAGACGGCGATGGCGTCACTGTGGTGGGCAAGCTGAATTTCTGGGCAGCAAGGGCCAGCATCACCGTCCAGGCTCTCGATATCCGCCCCAGCCTGAGCACAGTTCTTCGACAATTTGAGCAGGTGCGTCAGCGCCTCGAAGAAGAAGGGGTGATCAACCCGGGCCGTCGACGTTCTCTTCCACCACAACCCGCAACGCTGGCCCTGCTCACGAGTGTTCCAAGCTCCGCACTGGCCGACATGCTGCGAACCGGTCGAGAACGATGGCCAATGACCCGCTTATTGGTGATTCCGGTCCCTGTTCAAGGTGCTGTCGCTGGTCAAATCATCAAGGCATTAAACCGTCTGGCCGAACGGTGCGATGCCCTCGCAGTGGACGGCCTCGTACTGGCGCGGGGAGGTGGCAGCCGCGAAGACCTCGCCGTGTTTGATGACGAAGCCTTATGCCGATGCCTAGCCAAGTTTCCCCGTCCAGTCGTAACCGGCATCGGTCACGAGGATGACCTCACCATCGCGGACCTTGTCGCAGACCATCGCGCCGCAACACCAACCGCCGCCATGGTGGCTTGCCTCCCAGATCGAGATAGCGCCAAGCGCAGTCTCCAGGACCGTCGCCAACGCATGAAAGACCTAATCGGTTGGCGTATCACGCGAGATCGACAACGTTTAAACGATCGCCGAGCGCGCCTCCATCAACAATCGCCGTTGAGGAGATTGCACCAATTACAGGACGACTTGAACCGAAAACGTGACTTGTTGCGAGCACTCTCACCCAGTCACTGGCTTGAACGGGGGCTGGCTTTGCTGACCAACAATGCAGGAGAAGCGCTGACAGCCGTGACATCTATCAAAGTGGGAGATCGCATCGTCGTTCAGATGAACGACGGGGAGCTCGATACTGATGTCAAAGTTGTCCGCCCGTCCTCACTCAAATCCAAGACATGACTAGGGCTAAAACCAAAGCCTCTAAGATCAAAGCCTGGAAAAAGGACATCTCTGGACTGTCCTATGAAGAAGCAACTCAGGCCTTAGATCTGATTCTGGAGGAACTCCAAAGCGACTCCGTCCCAATCGCAGATCTACAAAATCGGGTTTTGCACGGGGAAGTGGTGTTGGAACACTGCGAGGCTTTGCTCAAGACTGTTGAGCAAGCGGTGCTACAACTCGACCCAGAGAGCATGATTGAAACCAACAATTTGAACGAATCCACCACCACGGTCGAGTCGAGCAATGCGTAAAACACTTCCCTGGATCTACTTAATTCTGGCAATCCTTGGGGCTGTGCTCCCTTGGCGCGCAAATTTAGAGTTCATTGCGGAAAGTAGTGGCAGCTTCGACCTTCAGCGGTTTGTAGCCGATGCATCCGCCACAGCAGCGGCTCGATCCTTAGGGGCTGATTTGTTGATCGGTGCCACTGCGGTGAGTATTTGGATCTGTGTGGAAGGTCCAAAACAAAAAATTAAGGGGTGGTGGATAGCCATCCTGTTGAGTTTTGGAGTGGCCTTTGCCTGTGGCGCGCCCTTTTTCTTATTTCTACGAGAACGGCATCTCCAAGCTCAAGCATCAGAATCCACATCTTGAGCCGTGATATCGATCGTTAAATCACTCGCGGGAATTGAAAAGCTATTCAGCTGGTCTGACTCAACTGTTGAGCTGTAAGGCGTACCGCAAACGCTGCACTGAAGATTTGATCCGAAACCAACGGCACCACATGCAGAGCAGGTTTGCATTCGTGCCTGCAACACCTTCCAGCCCACCCATCCAAGTCCACCCAAGAGAATGGGCAAAATAAGCAACACAACGAATAAACCACCCGCCAGATCAAGCAACACGCGGCCAGCACCAGCGGGAAGAAGTAGGAGGAATCCGATCGCAATGAAAGGGAATAGAGGAGCACGATTCATCTAGAAATCAGCCTCTAACAGGATTAATCAGTTTTACAGAGTAATGATGGAAGTCAAACAATTGCACTGTTCGGATTTCCCCGGGACAAGTGCTTGATCCGAGAGGCTGCTAATTCCACACTCCAACACTGACCAAAATAAACAATGACTCCAACCAACCACACCCACAGAGTCAATACAAGAACACCACCAATAACGCCATAAGCCTGAAAACGATTCCCTAAAGAGACAAGACTGAGGCTCAAAGAAATATTCAACAATGAGAGGCCCAATCCGATAAGAATTGACCCCGGAATAAGAGGCATAATTGGTACTCGGCGACTCGGGAGCACACGCTGAAGGAGCAATGCCATCAAGGAAAGCGCTGAAGCAGGGAGAAGAATCTGACCAATAGAAACAATCGGACTCTCTCGCACAAGCAACATTAACGATGGAATATAATAATCTAAATTGCCAATAAAGGCCTCTGGCAACCACCTAAATCCAGCAGCGATTTGATCTGTAAGAATCAAAACTGCAATGGCTAAAATGATGAAAAAAGCTTCCAACCTTGTGCGCAAAAATTGATACACCTGCATCGAGACTGGGATATCCATAGAAGCAGGAGGAAGAATTGCGCTCCACAATCGATCAGCACCACGCTGAAGCGTTAAGTATGCGTTACTTGCGGTAAATACGAGCACAACAACACCAAACAAGCCAGCACCAAAGCCTTGCGCCACCAAACCACGCAATGTGGAATCAACCAAATCAACAGCGGAAGGAGGCAAGATCTGAGCAACAAATATAATCAATTGATCGAGACTATCCGTACGTCCAAAAATACGGGCTGCAACTGAGAGCGCAATTAATAACAACGGAAAAAATGACTGCAGCGTGAAGTACGCAAATGCAGCACTGAGATCCACACAAGACGCATCGTTCCAACGCTGGGAAGCATGCCAAAGACTTAGGACAAAACGGCGAAATGCTTGTTTCTTCTGCACCTCACCCATATCAAATCAATACGCTTAACGTTACTGCAATGAAGGCTTAAGCCCAAGGTATAGGGCACAAAAAAACCACCTCCGCAGAGGTGGTTTCTTCGTAAAAATGATCAGACCGGTATGGTCTTCAGATCACTTTTTTAGAGAATGTTTTACCTGGCATTGAGCTATTTTCTCAGGGGGCTACCCCCCAAATATCGTCGCCGCTGATGCGTTTCACAACCGAGTTCGGGATGGATCGAAGTGGTTCCACACCGCCATGAACACCAGGATAAAACCATTCTCAGAGGGTGAACCCTGAGAACTGCATAGGATTACAACTTGCGTTGCGCGTCTGAATCAACAAAGAATTTGTCTTCAGGCAAGAACCAAAATGTTGGTCAAGCCCTCGGTCTATTAGTACTCCTCCGCTGCATCCATTACTGGACTTCCACGTAGAGCCTATCAACGGGTGTTCTTCCCGTGACCTTACTGGGTTACCCCATGGGAACACTCATCTTGAGGTGGGCTTCCCACTTAGATGCTTTCAGCGGTTATCCACTCCGCACATGGCTACCCAGCGTTTACCGTTGGCACGATAACTGGTACACCAGAGGTGCGTTCCTCCCGGTCCTCTCGTACTAGGGAGAAATCCTCTCAATGTTCCTACGCGTACACCGGATATGGACCGAACTGTCTCACGACGTTCTGAACCCAGCTCGCGTACCGCTTTAATGGGCGAACAGCCCAACCCTTGGGACCGACTTCAGCCCCAGGTTGCGATGAGCCGACATCGAGGTGCCAAACCTCCCCGTCGATGTGAACTCTTGGGGGGAGATCAGCCTGTTATC